>JBDGRH010000219.1:0-8307 GCA_042218225.1 Halodesulfurarchaeum sp.
CCCCCGCTGGGGTGAACCACTCGTTCCTGACCGTCTCCCCGGGCCAGGTGATACGGTGAAAGGGAACATGCCCCGCTCCCCTTTCCCCAGCCGGTTCCGCCCCGAACGCTGTCGGGAATACGTTTTTCCTGATACCGTGTTAACCCCCCGCATATATGGTCGATCGCGCCGACTCGGGGGTGACGTCGGACCCGGCTACCGACCGGGAGGGAGTAATCCGCCCGCCCGAGTCGTTCGTGGAACAGGCGAACGTGACCGAACCGCTACGGGAGCAGTGGGCGGCGGAATGGCCGACGCGGTGGACGGAGGCGGCGGAGCTCCTGGAGTGGATGGAGGACTACGAGGAGGTCCTGACGGCGGAGCAGCCGCCACTCGAGTGGTTCCCAGACGGGACCCTGAACGCCTCCGCGAACGCCATCGACCGGCACGTCTCCGGCGGGCGGAAGAACAGCGTGGCCATCAAGTGGGTCGGTCGCCGGGGCGAGACGCGGACCATCACCTATCAGGAGCTCTCCCGCGAGGTGAACGCCGTCGCGGCCGCCCTCCGCGCTGTCGGTGTCGCCGAGGACGAGGTGGTGACGCTGTACCTGCCGATGATCCCCGAGCTCCCCATCGCGATGTTGGCGGCGGCCCGCATCGGCGCCCCCCACAACGTGGTGTTCGCCGGCTTCTCCGCCTCGGCGCTCGCCGCCCGGATGGACTCCACCGGGTCCGAGCACCTGGTGACCTGCGATGGCTACTATCGACGCGGGGAGGCGGTCGACCAGCGGGGCCGGGCCGACAACGCCAGGTTGCAGCTGGACCACCCGCTCGAGTCGGTCATCGTGGTGAACCGCCTCGAGGAGAAGGAGGTTGGGCTGGCGGGCCACGAGTTCGCCTACGAGGAGCTGATCGCCGAGCATCTGGGGACGACGGTCGAGCCAGTCCCCAGGGACTCGACGGCCCAGCTCTTCTCGATGCACACCTCGGGCACGACCGGGAATCCCAAGCGGGTCCGACACACCACCGGGGGATACCTCGCACAGGTGGCCTGGACGGCCAGGGCCATCCTGGATCTCGACCCGGAGGACACCATCTGGGCCACCGCCGACATCGGGTGGGTCACGGGACACTCCTATGTCGTCTACGGGCCGCTGGTGCTCGGGGCGACCTCCCTCATCTACGAAGGGACGCCCGAGTACCACGAGAGCGACCGGCTGTGGGAGCTCATCGAGCGCAACGCGGTGGACGTCTTCTACACCGCCCCGACCGTGATCAGCGCCTTCATGAAGCGCGGGACCGACTTCCGGGAGCGACACGACCTCTCCTCCGTCCGCCTCCTGGGCTCGGTCGGCGAGCGGATCAGTCCGCGGGCCTGGCGGTGGTACCAGACCCACGTCGGGTCGGGCGATGCACCCGTGGTGGATACCTACTGGCAGACCGAGACGGGCGCCGTTCTCATCTCGACGCTGCCCGGCGTCGACGAGATGAAGCCCGGCGCTGCAGGACCCCCGCTCCCGGGCATCGATGCAGCCGTCGTCGACAGCGGTGGCAACCCCGTCCCCGTCGGTGCCGATGGCTATCTCGTCATCCGGTCGCCATGGCCGGCGATGCCGCTCGAACTGACACGGGGTGAGGGATGGTCCCGACAGGAGCACGCGACCGACCTGGTCGACAGCGACGAGTGGCTCTACGTCACCGAGGACCGGGCCGTGCTCGACGAGGACGGCTACGTGACTCTCCTGGGGCGGGTCGACGACGTGGTGAACGTGGGGGGCCGCCGCCTGGACACCGGTCGCCTGGAGAGTGCCGTGGTCGGGGTCGAGGGCGTGGCCGAGGCGGCCATCGTCAAGCCGCAGACGACCCCCGGCCCGCTTCACGCGTTCGTGAGCCCCGAGACGACGGGATCGGTGGAGCTCGAGGGGGCCGTGACCGACGCCCTCACGGACCTCCTTGGAGAGGATCGAGCGGTCCGGGTGGTGTTCACGCCGAACCTCCCGAAGACCCGGTCGGGGAAGATCATGCGCCGGTTCCTCGAGGACATCACGGAGGGCCGGAATATCGGCGATACCAGCGCGCTTCGGAACCCCGAGGTCATCGGCGAGCTCCGGTCCAGAGTCGACCAGGAGGAAAACGGGGAGTGACGTGGGGGCCAGGCCCCCGGTTTTCGCCTCTCCGTGAAACCCGAAACGGGAAACGCGGGTGAGATGCCGCCAGAAACGGGTCCAACCTCGGCTCAGAGCGTGTCACGCGCTATCGTGTCCCATAATTTGAAGACGGGGGCGCCGGTACGCTCGATTCGGGAATAGGACATTGCCGAACACCAGAGACGGCGAGGTGGGAGATGCGCGGGCCATCGACCGTGAGGGGTATCGCGCACTGGTGGACGCGACAGCGACCTTCCGGGAGGAGCTCGTCCTCAGGCTGGCGGGTGAGGCGGGGCTCCGGCCGACCGAGATCACGGCGCTCCGCCGAAAGGACATCCAGGAGCGCAGCGTGGATGGTGTGCAGGGAACGCTGCTCCAGGTGGGTGAAGGTGACCCCGACGGGCGACAGGTCCCCATTCCTCCCGATCTGGCCGACGACCTGCGGAAATACGGGCGATCGGAGGAGCGAAGCCAGGAGGAGGCACTCTTTCCGATCTCCGAGCGCCGGGTCCAGATGCTGGTGCGGGAGGTCGCCGATCGAGCCGGCCTGGACGGTGAGATGCGCGTCTCCACCCGATCCCTCCGTCGGTATTTCGCGCGACGGGCGGTCGTGGAGGAGGGGATCGACCCGCGTATCGTCAAGCGGGTGGGCGGCTGGGGGAGCCTCGATACCCTCGGGGGGATCCTCGAGACACCGGACCTGGAGACGGCCCTGGCAGCCTTCCTCGGGAGCCAGGAAGCGGGACGTGCGAGGGAGATCCCCCAAAGTGGACGGGAACCCCGCTCCGCGGCGGTCGTCGAGGTGGTCCAGGACGTGAGCGCCGCCATCGCGGATGCCTCCACCCAGGAGGCCATCGAGGAGGTGACGTGTGGCGTCCTGGCCGAGTCGCCCGCATTCGAAGCCGCCTGGGTGATGGGGACCGTGGCTGGGGGAGACATCCCGCCCCGGACCGCGGCCGGCGTGCCAGAGGCACGAGTGGCCGACCTCTCGGAGCGGGCGACTGCGGGTGAGCAGGGCGGGATCGTGGGTCGCGCGATGGACGAGGGGGATGTCCGGGTCCTCAGGCACGTGGAGGTGACAGACGGGGGCAGGTCCGCGGGGGAATCCGCACTCGCGGCGGTCCCACTCGTCCACGGAGAGACCACGTTCGGTGGGCTCGTGGTCAGCGCGGCGGATCCTGACGCCTTCGGGGTTCGCGAACGGGCGGCCCTCGCGGACCTGGGGCGGCGGGTGGGCCAGGCCATCGAAGCGGTCTCGCACCGGCGACTCCTCCTGACGGACGCCGTCACCCAGCTCGAGTTCCGGAGCGAGGACCAGGACGCCTTCTCGGTGGCCGCGAGCACCGCCTGTGGGTGTGCCTTCAGTGTGGAGGGGATGGTGCCCACCGGGGAAGGTGCGATGCTCCTCTACCTCCGGGTCGATGGCAGCGAGGCCGGTCCGCTCGTAGAGTTCGCGGCGGACCACTCCGCCGTGGGCCGGGCACGACTGATCCGGGGCGAAGGGACGGAGCCGCTGGTCGAGGTCGTGCTCACCGGCGAGTCCCTTCCCATGGTCCTCACCGACCTGGGAGGAACGGTGACGGAGATGCGAGTCGAGGACGGGGAGGCCTCCCTGACGGCGGAGTTCCCCCCTGACACGACCGTCAGGTCGGTCGTCGAGCGGCTAGAGCGCTCCTTTCCCGACACGGAGTTCGTCGCCAAGCGGGATACCGCCCCCAGCGACCAGCGGACGACGACGGTCCCCCAGCAGCTGGTCGACGAGCTCACGGAGAAGCAAGAGCGGGTGCTCCGCGCTGCCTACCTCGCGGGGTACTTCGACTGGCCCCGCGGAACCACCGCGGAGGAGCTCGCGGAGACTCTAGATATTTCATCGCCGACGCTCCACAACCATCTCCGCAAGGGCCAGCAGACGCTGCTCGATGCGGTTTTCACGATCGAACGGGACTGAGCGCACACCCGCCCGCTTTCCGGCAATCGTCGCCGCTTCACGCGCGGGTCGGACCGGCTCGGCCCGGGATTGCGATACTTAGTGTCCACGAATATGAGGGATGTTCACACTAGGATAACCTGGTTCCATGTCCGGAGAACCAGAAGACGTAACCCTGGAATCGAGGCTGACCGAGCAGGAATACTTCCGGCCACCGACGGACTTCATCGGGCAGGCGAACGCCACCGATCCCGAGATGCTCGAGCGGTTCGACGAGAACTATCCGGAGGCGTTCGCGGAGTACGCCGAGTTGCTGGACTGGGACGAGCACTGGGATGAAGTCCTCGACGACTCGAACCCCCCGTTCTACGAGTGGTTCGTGGGTGGGAAGCTGAACGCCTGTTACAACTGCGTGGACAGACACCTTCCCGAGCGGAAAGACCACACGGCCATCCTCTGGGAGGGCTCCGGCGAGGACGAGAGTCGCCGGCTCTCCTATCAGGACCTCTACAACGAGACAAACACGATGGCCGCGGTCTTCCGCGAGGTGGGTCTGGAGGAGCATCACTACGAGCGGGAGGGCGACGAGGTCCGGATGTCGGGCGACATCGTGACGATGCACCTCCCGATGGTGCCCGAGCTGCCCGTCTCGATGCTCGCGGCGGCCCGCATCGGCGTTCCCCACTCGGAGGTGTTCGCGGGCTTCTCCGCGAGCGCCCTGGCCGACCGCATCGACGACGCGGAGTCGGACGTGGTGGTCACCATCGACGGCTACTACCGCCGCGGCGAGTTCCTCAATCACAAGCAGAAGTGCGATGAGGCCCTCGAGGTCGCCGAGCACGACGTCGACACCGTCCTCCTGTTCCAGCGCGAGGACGAACTCCATCCCGACGTGGAGATCACCGACGACGACCCGTACGTGCTGGTGGAGGACTTCATCGACGAGCACGACCTCGAGCGCGCGGAGGTCGACCCGGTCCCGCGTGATGCCGAGGACATCCTCTTCCTGATGTACACCTCCGGCACGACCGGGAAGCCGAAGGGTGCCCAACACCGCACCGGCGGGTACCTGGCGTACGCCACGGCGACCTCGAAGTACGTCCAGGACATCCATCCCGAGGACACGTACTGGTGCATGGCGGACATCGGGTGGATCACCGGCCACTCCTACATCGTCTATGGCCCCCTGGCGCTCGGAACGACGAGCGTCATGGTCGAGGAGGCGCCGGACTACCCGCACAAGGGCGCCACCTGGGAGATCGCCGAGAAGTACGACGTTGACATCTTCCACACGTCGCCGACGGCGGTCCGGATGTTCATGAAGTGGGGCGAGGACATCCCGCAGGAGTACGACTTCGACTTCAAACACATGACGACGGTCGGCGAGCCGATCCAGCCGGAGGCCTGGCTGTGGTATTATAAGTACATCGGCGACGAGGACGCCGTCATCGTCGACACCTGGTGGCAGACGGAGACGGGTGGGCAACTCATCACCAACCTCCCGGCGCTCGACGACATGAAGCCCGGCAGCGCGGGCAAGCCCGCGCCGGGCATCCAGCCGGCCATCTACGACGATCAGGGCCAGCCCCTCGAGCCGGCCAGTGGCGAGGCCGCCAACCTGGTCATCGAGAACCCGTGGCCCGGAATGCTCCAGACTGTCTTCGACGACGACGAGCGGTTCATCGACGAGTACTGGGTCGACTTCTCCGACACCAGCAGCTCGGACCCGGAGGACTGGGTCTACAAGGCGGGCGACGGGGCGGTCCACGAGGAGGATGGCTACTTCCGCATCCTCGGCCGCCTCGACGACGTCATGAACGTCGCAGGCCACCGCATCGGCACCATGGAACTCGAGTCCGCGATCGCGGAGGTCGAAGAGGTGGCCGAGCCCGCCGTCGCCGGTCGCGACGACCCGGAGAAGGGGACCGTCCCCGACGTCTACGTCACCCTCCGGGAGGGCGTCGAGCCGAGTGACGCGGTCCGGGAGAAGATCAACCGCGCCGTCGAGGAGGAGATCGGGAAGTTCGCCAGACCGGCGAACATCTGGTTCGTGGACGAGCTGCCCAAGACCCGCTCGGGGAAGATCATGCGCCGGCTGCTGGAGGACATCTCCAACGACGACGAGCTCGGCAACACGATGACGCTTCGCGATCCGAGCGTCCCCGAACAGATCCGCGATATGGTGCACGGTGACTGAAACGCGTTATGCAAACTGAGGTGTAAACCCATGCCAGCTGAAACCGAAACCGGCAATCCCGCACCGCTCGGCCTGGTGGGCTTCGGACTGACGACCGTGCTGTTGAGCCTGGTGAACGCAGGGGTGTTCGGCGTCGACCTTGAGATGGCCGTCGTTCCGCTCGCCATCGCGTACGGCGGAACCATCCAGCTGTTCGCCGGCCTCCTCGAGTATCGAGAAGGAAACACGTTCGGGACGGTCGCCTTCACGAGCTACGGCGCCTTCTGGTGGTGGTTCGCGCTCCTCGTGCTCCTCGAACACGGCCTGTTCGGGGTCACCGAATTCAGCGCGAGTGCCTCCGCCATCGGGATGACGCTCATCATGTGGGGCGTCTTCACGCTCTACATGTGGGTGAGCACGTTCCGGCTCAACTGGGCGCTCTGGCTCGTGTTCCTCACGCTTTGGATCACGTTCTTCCTGCTGGGGTTCGGCGACCTGATGGGCCTGGCCGGACTGGTGAGTCTCGGCGGCTGGGTCGGCCTGCTGTGCGGCGGCCTGGCCATGTACACAAGCTTCGCCGAGGTGACCAACTGGGCGTTCGACGGGACGGTCATTCCCCTCGGCAGCACGCCGTTCGGCGGTGGCGGCGGTCCCGCCGAATCGGCTGAGCCGGCCGACTGAAGGGGCCCTGGCCCATCCGTTTTTTCATGTACGACACCATCCTCGTTCCCACAGACGGGAGTGCGGAGTTCGACCGGGTCACCGAGCACGCCGCGGACCTCGCCGGGCGATACGACGCCACCGTCCACGCGCTCTACGTGGCCGACGAACGGATCACCGAGGGCGTGCCGGAGGAGGCGATGGAGGCAGTCGCCACCGCCCTCGAGGACGAAGGCGCCGGAGCCACCGAGAGCGTCGAGTCGGTCCTCGAGGAGGCCGGAGTCCCGGTCGAGCGGGTCATCGACGCAGGCGTCCCGCACGACGCGATCCTCACCTACGCCGTCGAGGAATCGGTGGACCTGATCGTGATGGGGACCCATGGCGCCACCGGGCCAGAGCGGGGGAACATCGGAAGCGTCGCAGAGCGGGTCGTCCGCCGGAGCACCGTTCCGGTCCACGTGGTGCCGATGGTGGACGCGGACGCCAGCCGGGGTCCGGCCGGGTACCGGGTGATCTGAGCGTCCAACGCCGGTAGTTCGGACATTCAAAGCCCGTGTGCTGGTCCCCGGCGCGGGCCCGTTCACCCGTCGCGACACCACCAATATCGCAGCGGACCCCCACCACCTCTCCTACCCCAGAGGACCGCCACCACCTCTCCGTTACCCCAGAGAACCGCCACCACCTTTACCACGTAGAACCCACAATATAGAGGCGATGAGTCGCGCCACCCGAAACCCCGACACGGACGCCACCGTCGAGCTGACGCCGGAGGCCGCCGAGGCAGCGCTCGACCGGATCGAGGACGCCGGAATCGACCCCGAGGAAGGCGGGCTCCGGATCCAGGCACGAGAGAAGGGGTGTGATTGCGGGGATCTGGTCTATCGGCTCGGATTCGACGACACCATCCGATCGGCTGACGTGACCGAGGAGCAACACGGGCTCCGTGTCATCCTCGACGAGGCCACCCTCGCGGAGGTGGCCGGATCGACCGTGGACGTCGAGCAGACCGTCCGCGGGCCGGGATTCGTCATCGACAATCCCAACACCGACGACGGCTGTGGCTGCGGAGGGCATCATTGAGTCCGGGCCCAATTTAGCCGCTCCCCGATTCACAACAGGGAGTCGAGGTCCGACTCGTTCCCTTTACAATATATGGGTGAGCTCCTGAGCCAGGCAACCAGTGGATGACCATCGGTCGTCAGGTATACTGATTTGTTCACTCCCCGGTGAATGGCCTCTGCGGTTTGGCTTCGGGAGGCGATCCATAACAGCTTCGACGTGAAAGTCCTCGGCCATCTGCAGCGGAAACAGTAACCGCAACCGCCACGAGCTGAAAGCCCTCGGCCGGCTCGGGTCGGGGGGTGCTCACGGGTCGCTTCTGTCTCACGGGTCGCTACGCTCCCCGTTCGACCGTTCGG
>JBDGRH010000015.1:0-8077 GCA_042218225.1 Halodesulfurarchaeum sp.
CCAGGACGGTGTCAACCTCGTAATCAACCACTCGTTGACAAATCCGGGTGACATCATCCTGGTCACGTTTCACCTCGTTTGGATGGTCGTCGGGTAGATTATGCCGTCGAAATCTTTGGCGGACACTACAGTGTTCGGATAGGTGGTCAACAATTGCGTGGAGCCTTCAGTCAATAGCGCCAGAGTCCGGTTCAGTCCGTTCAACCGAGAGGGACACCTCGGCAGGTTGGGTATCCCCGTGCAGGTGACACGAGACCCGTCCTTCGCCCATTTCCGTGGGTTCCGGGGATTCTCGTCCACAGATGGAGGCAAAGACATCAGCCAAGATATCTTCAGCTTCCTTCATGTCGCCCGCGACGATGCGATCGATTGCCCTGGACATGGATCGCTCCGCTTCGGCATCCGAAAGCTCACCCGGGATATCGTACGCTTGCCGAATCGCCTCGCCAGCCGAATCGGGACGTGATTCAGAAGGCCCTTCGGTCGAAGGTGACGGGCCGAGTCCACTCCCAGTTTCCTCGCCTCCCCTCACCGAATCCATGGAGAACGTGCCCTCACGGAGGGCGACCAAGAGATCATATATCGAGCGAAAGACCGCTTGCGGAAGGTCGATTTCGGGTGGTTGGATGACTTCCGGGCAGCGGGTGTGGAATCGGCACCCTGGCGGGGGATCGCTGGGATCCTGAATCGACCCTTTGAGCCGCATCGCTGGATCTCCCTGGGTCGGGTCGGGTTCCGGGATTGCCTCGATAAGTCCAGCGGTATACGGATGCCGTGGGTTCGAAAAGATCACTTGGGTCGGTCCCAGTTCGACGATCTCCCCGAGGTACATGACTGCAATCCGGGTGCAGAGCTCTTTGACGACCGTCATGTCGTGTGTGATGAGAACAATCGACAGGTCGTATTCCCGCTGGAGGCGCTGTATGAGGTGGATGATCCGCGCCTGGACCGAGACGTCGAGGGCGCTGACCGGTTCGTCGAGAAGAAGCACGTCCGGCCCCAGGCCCAGTGCACGGGCGAGGGCGGCCCGTTGTTTCTCGCCTCCAGAGAGCTGATGCGGATATCGTTGACTGAATTCGCCCGAAAGCCCGACGGATTCCAGCAGTGATGCGGTGCGCTCGACCAGGACCGACTGATCTGTCAATCCGTGAGCCATCATCGGTTCCTGGATGGCCTCACCGACAGTCATCCGTGGGTCGAAGCTCGAGTCAGTATCCTGGAAGACCATCTGTACCCGCCGTCTGAATGCCCTTGTCTCGGAGGCGTCCATCTCGTCGAGGCTGGTGCCGTCGAATTCGATGCTTCCAGCCGACGGTGTCTCGAGACCGAGAAGGGTGCGGGCGACGGTGGATTTCCCCGCGCCCGACTCCCCTACGAGACCCAAGATCTCGCCCTGGCGAAGCGAAAACGAGATACCATCCACTGCACGAATGCGACCCTGCTCCCGCTTCAGGAAGCCCTCGGTAACGGGGAAATGCGTTTTCAAATCAGAAACGTCGAGGATCGGGGTTGATTCATCCATCGCTCATCCACTCCATCGGTGCGTCGTCCGGTCTGTCGTGGGGCTCGCCATAAAACACGCATGAGGCGACGTGTGAACCGGTACCTATCGGATACATGGGGGGCTGCTCGCCCGTTCGACAGGATTCGGTCGCATACTCGCATCTCGGGTGGAAACGGCATCCATCGGGCGGGTCCGTCGGATCAGGGAGTGATCCCTCGATCGGACTCGTGGGCCCCTCAGAACCCGGTACACTCCGAAGGAGTGCCTGTGTGTACGGGTGGGCTGGACGCTCGTAGATGTCGAAGAGGTCCCCATGTTCCATCACCTTTCCAGCGTAGAGAACCAATACCCGATCTGCGACGCGAGCGGCGACGCCGAGGTCGTGGGTGACGAAGATGATGGCCAGGTTCTCTTCTGTCTGCAGATCCGAGAGCAAGGAGAGGAGGTCGGACTGGATCGTCACGTCGACGGCGGTCGTGGGTTCGTCGGCCACGAGGATATCGGGCTCTGGAGCCAAAGCCACCGCGAGGGCCACGCGTTGTTTCATTCCGCCGGAAAACGTATGTGGGTATTCGTCGAAACGGTCGGCAGGACTCGGGATACCAACTCTGTCCAGCAACTTCATCGCCCGATCACGGGCGCGCGACTCCGTCACGTCCTCGTGGAGGGTGATTGCCTCGACGATCTGCTCCCCGACCGTGTACATCGGATCGAGGGCGTTCTGTGGATTCTGGAAGATGTAGGCGATCCGACGTCCCCGTATCGTGCGAAGGTCCCCGGCAGCGAGCTCAAGGAGGTCGTCGCCGTCGAATCTGACCGATCCCTCGACGGCCCCTGGCGGTTCCGGAACGAGCCTCGAGAGGGCCCGACACGCGACCGTCTTCCCCGAACCGGTTTCGCCAACCAGTCCGAGCGTTTCACCCGCATCAAGGGAGAAATCGACGCCGTCGACAGCCTGGAGTGTTCCCCGGTCGGTTTCGAAGGCTACGGAGAGATCACGCACCTCCAATAACGGCTCGCTCATCGCTTGCTCCCCCGTGGGTCGAGGACGTCTCTGAGGGCGTCTCCTACCACGCTCAGTGAGATGACGGTAATGGCCAGAACGATGACAGGGAGAACCCAGATCCACCAGACGTCCATCGGTCCATGGCCGAAGGCGCCGGCAAAGCCCCGGTCAATCGTCTGTCCGAACGATTGGAATCGCCGCCCGACGTCTCCGAGCTCGATATAGGTGAGCCCCGTCTCGAGGAGAATGAGCTGTGGGATCTTCTGGGTCGCCCCGACCACGACAGCGTTGGAGACGTTCGGGAGGATATGACGGCGGATGATACGCAGCGGCCCGACACCGGCACCCCTGGCAACGTCGACGTACTGTGACTCGCGGCGTTGAATCGTCTCGCTCCGAACCAGGCGGGCGATACTGCCCCAGTTGAACAGCCCGAAGACGAGAACTAAAAGGAAGAGACTCGAGCCGAACGCGAAGACGAGGATGATGTACACCACGAACGCCGGGACCGACTGTTGGACGTCGACGTAGCGCATCAAGACCGTATCGACGGGTCCACCGATATACCCGGCGACGATACCGACCCCGGTGGCGATCGGGATCATGATGGCGACGGTGATGACGGCTACCTGGAGGCTCACGTGCAACCCCGATGCGAGGAGACTGATCATGTTCTGCCCGATGGGGCCTGTTCCGAGTGGGTACGCCCACGTCCCCATGCAGGAGTCCGCGCCGGGGGGACCCACGACAGGCCCGATACAATTGATCGTGACGACGCCAGCCGGCGAGCCGAATCCCACGGGTGGCTGGTAGGAGGCGATCGGGTTGGCCCGTGGCCGTCCCATAACCATCGGACCGAGCTGGGCAAACACGACCAGGCCAGCGAGAACAACGAGGCTGCCGGTCGCGATCCAATTCTCCCGCAGGCGGGACAGGTAACGGCGAGTCCGATCGCGGTCCGAAAGGAGTGCTGGTACACCGAAAACGAGAAGCACCAGGAGGCTCACCCGGTAGACCCAGGTGAGTGGTTTGGGCGACCATCTATAGAGCACGTCGGAGCCGGTGGCCTGGGAATAGAGGAAGGCGAGAGAGATGGCGCCGAGGCCGACCGCGAACAGCACCAAACGCCACGGAATGGGAACCGTAGCAGCAGAGTGCGCATCCCAATCGATCGGTTCGAGGGGGGGCTGATTCGATCCTCCATCGGATTCGGTTGCCATCGACGACCGTCCTCCACTCGCCTCGTACGGCGGTTCCCGGATGATACAGGACCACCCATAAAAACGGCTCGGGAGGGTGAAAAACCCATTTCAGTAAACTATTTTGTCCCTCCTCCGCACCATTTCGCCAATCGGCATGGCCCGCTCGGCTGCCCTCCTCAAACGCGTTGGATTTGCGGTCCTGGCGATCTATCTCGTGCTCTCTGCGACGTTTGGATTCATGATGCTGACCCAGGACCCCCAGGTGGCGAGGATCGCGTATGCGGTCGGGCATTCCCCGGAAGCCCAGCGGGCGAGCTTCGAGGAACGTCAGGAGATGGTCGCCCAGGCCATCCAGCGATACAAGGAAGCCCATGGGCTGGACGAACCCCTTCACGTGCAATACGTACGATGGATGATCGATATCACGACGCTCGACTGGGGAGATTCTTTCCACCAAAATCGGAAGGTAACTGATATAATCGCCGCCAGTCTTCCGGATACCCTTTCGTTCGTGATTCCGGCCATCCTCATCGGGTTGATCGGCAGTTTGACGCTGGGGGTCTATGCGGCGATGAACCAGCGCTCGATGCTCGCCAAGCTCTTGACGACCGGTTCCTACCTGGGTTATGGAATCCCGAACTTCTGGCTTGCCGAGGTCCTCCTCCTCGTGGGTGTGTTGGGCATCATGGAGGTCGTCGGCATCACTGGACAGCTCGCGATCTACACACTAGCCAGTTTCGTACTGGGGTTGAGCCTCCTCGCTGCCCAGCTGCGGTACGTCAGGGCTGAGGCGAGGGAATACCTGTTCAGCGAGTTCGTGACGCTCATTCGTGCGAAGGGGGCGACCAACTTCGTGGTCGGTAAACATCTCCTCAAAAACGCGGCGCTCCCCCTCACGTCACTGTTCTTCTCGGAACTCCTCGGGGTGATGGTCGTGAACATCTTCATCCTCGAGAGAGTTTTGGGCATTACCGGGATCGGCTATATCGGATTGCGGGCCATCCAGGAACAGGACCTCCCGGTCGTCTTGGGGATCGCGGTGATTATCGCCATTCTGGGCGTGGTCGGGAATCTGATCCAGGATGTGATCAATATGATCGTCGACCCCCGGATTCAGGTGGAGTGATAGAAGCCGAATGGTATCACCACATCACTTCTCGTTGTTCCGATAACCTGTCCTCGTGGAGGTTTATGCCCGACCCTCGCCCCCGCAATTGGCGACGGAGGGGCCCGTGTCCGTGCTGTCGGCCGCAGCGCCAGTTGCGACACCTGGTGGATTCTGGAAGTTCCCGAATCGCTGGCCGTGGATAGCTCACCAGGCCTGCTCGAGATTGGGCTGGAATGAACGTTGGAGGGGTCCAAAAAGGTTCCTTCGATCGATATCTTCCGGACGATGCCGAATGTGGCATCCATCGCAACGGAAAGCGAGAAAATTGACTCGGGGCCTCCGGAAAGCAAATACATTAACTCGGACACGCCTGTTGTAGCGCTCCCCGAGATCTCGGCATTCTCCCGTGTTTCAATAGAGACGGGTCGTCTTCGTCCACGGTAAGAACCCAGAACAGGACCGCAACCGTGACCGTTTTCGGGTGCTGCAAGGACTCCCTGTCGATTCCGTCCACCGTCTGTTCCTCTTCAAGGGCGGCGGCGATGCCGGTCGAACGATCTGCTTCAGGTCCTCCTTCCCGACGACTTCCCCGATGGAATTCCACCATCTCGTTTACGATAGCTGGCCTAGACCGCTGGCCGGAAATGCCGGGGTCTATCGTCGAACCTCGGGAAGGACAGCGGGGGCCAGCTATCCACCGGGAATCGAAACCAACCCATCGACCTGGTCGCGGAAGAACCGATATATTGGGCGAACGTCCAACTCCCCACCTTATGGGAGATGGTTCGTCATTATACGGCACTGGGGCCCAGGGGGTGGGGAGAGAAGGACGCCCTTTCATAGAGAGGCGACCGCCATCAGACACACGTGAAAACTTCGCCGCAGACCAGCTGAGGACCACCGACTTCGGGTACCCGAGGAGAGCCCCCTCGTGACCCACTATACAGGGTGAATGGGTAACCGTCACGGTCTCGCCGCTCCAGTTGAGGGTCGTCGAGACGTGTAAACGGTGGAAAAGGTTTTTTATCGTATTCTGCGGATTTCCGGCTATGTCCCCGCAGGTTACCCGGCGAGCCCTCCTCCAGACCGCAGGCGTCGTTGCGTTCGGCGGTATCGCGGGTTGTTCCACCTCAGGGGTTCCGAAGAGGTATGACATCGAACTCAAGAACCAACTACCCGCCGGATTATTCCAGGCCACTCCCGGAGTGACGGGTCCGAAACCGGCGGTGTTTCACGTTCGAGTCGAGAACACCGACCCGGAGGCGGAGCGGACGTACTTCAAGAAAACAGCGTCGGTTCCGACGAACTCGACCAGGCGGTTAGAGGATGCGTTCCGGGTCAAGGAAAACGGACCGAGGTACGTGATCTCCGCCGAGGTAGAGCCCTTCGTTGAGGGAGCGATCCCCCGTGGCTGGGACCTGACGGGTTCGGCCACGTTCGGGTGGGAGACCCGACCAGACGTCAATCCGATCCCCATCTTGCTCGTTCAAAGCAAAGGAGGGCCGGAGAAACAGCTTCGGCCGAATGTGTACATCGGAATATCGTGATTCACGAACAGTGCGAACTAACCTATAAGTAGTGGCTGCATCGCGTTTCTGTGGGGTGATCACTGATGAGGAGAGTGTACGAACTAACCAATACGTAGTGGGTGCATCAATCATTCCGCTGTTCCTGGTCTTCCTCCTCGCTCTTCAAGTAACGTGCTTCGACGCGTAGTCCAGGGAGTGGATAACGGTCAAAACGTCTGATAACGTTGTGATCTAACCAAAATCTTGAATGAGAATGTTACATAAAATCGGTGATAATGACGGTGGCAGAGCTTCTTTTCGTGGGAGGTGTTCTTGCAGCCGGTACGATTATCGTAACGCTGCTCGTGACACTCACTACGACATACCGGTTGTGGCCGCCTGGTGACGACCACTGGAAAGCACTCCTGCACTGGGGGCTCGTCGGCAGCTTCGATATCTGCACCCTCATCGTGGCAGTGTTGGACTGGAACACGTGGATGCTTCCCCGACCGTCATCGTTCCTCATCGGACTCGTCCTTTCAGTAGCGGGAGGGGGTATCTTCGTTTACAGTTCTCGTGTTATGAGTCGTGACGAAACGACCGGCCAGGTGACAACCGAACTCTATACAGACGGTCCGTACGCGTACTCTCGCAATCCGCAGTATGTGGGGATGCTGATCGGTCTGTTTGGCTTCGTCCTGCTTGCCAACGCTGTCCACGTTGTCGTGTTGATCGGGCTGCACGCTGTGTGGCTCATCTTACTCCCATTTGCGGAGGAACCATGGCTCCGTGACCAGTTTGGAGACGAGTACGAGCGATACTGTGACCACGTTCCCCGGTTCATCGGACTGGCAACGATCCGTCGGTTGTACAACCAGTTGTCGGTGACGAGTCTCTAGGGAAGCCGCTGAGCAATCCAGCAGTGGTGGCCCTTTGGAGAGTTTGATTCTCGGCAGTGAGGTGAAAAAGTACTCCGCTAAAACGATTTCGTATGCGTATCGATCTCTCGTTACCAAATCGCTTGACAGTGATAAGACTCGATGAAAATCCTGCTTTAAACTCATGGCGAGAGGATCAGCAAAACGGGACTGCATGAGACCGCGTCAGTACAATTGCATCCAGCACGCTGATGAAGACCGCTCCAGGGCCCGTGGAAAGACCAAGAGAAGTGTGCCACCGACCACGTATAGGAGTCTTTCCGATCCACGCCTGAGTAGTCCCAATGGAGGCGTTTGATGTAGCTCGGAATCGATGCACACAAACGGTATTCACAGAAGAAGTCCTCGGCCGAGCCGCCTCCGCTAATCATCGATTGGAACGCGTACGACGTCGGGACGGCCACGAGCATCGCCACGGAGATCGTGAGATTCCGCTGGGTCGTCGCCCGCTCGTAGATTCGAGACATAGAACGTGTGGAGGGAATACGTGGGGTGCGTACTTCGTACACCTTGCGGTAGTCCTCACGCCAGTGTTCATCGGGGCCTCGTTCCTCGTCGGCCTCACCCAGGAGTACCTGCCGCCTGAATGGGTCGATTCAATGCTCCGTTCGCGCGATCAGGGGACCGGGACCCCCATCGCCGCGGGTCTCGGGGCTGCGAGGCCATTCTGTTCGTGTTCGACGGTGCCCGAGCTGGGTGGCCTTCTTGGGGCCCGTGCGCGTACGGAAGAGTGACGACGAAATCAGTACCTGTATGGCGGTTGAGCCGTCGACGCTGGATTCCAACACCGTCCGGCGGTGTGACTCTGACT
>JBDGRH010000026.1:0-2690 GCA_042218225.1 Halodesulfurarchaeum sp.
GACATTACTAGTGAGTGGAGATGCCGATTCGGGTGGGAATCCGAAAGGGGCCGGGCGCTCGACCCATCCCGGACGACGTAAGGACCGCAGGGGACGACCGAGCGGAGCGAGGGAGGAGCCGAGGACCGCAGCGAGTCCCGGACGGTCGAGCGCCCGGGGGCTTTCGGCGGTCTGGTTTCCAACGAGTTCGAATACTGCAGAGGGGCTTTCGGCGGTCTTGTTTTCGAGAATCGAATCGAGAAGCCCTGGCCCCATGACCCTATCTGAGACCCCCATCACCCGAGAACACCGAACCAAACCGAGAAGAACCCACTCGCCACCCCTGAACGCTTTTGGGACCGGACGGCGAACCCCCGGCAGTGCGACTCGTCCAGGTCACCATCCCGGCGGGAAAGCGGGAGGCCGTGCTCTCCACGCTCGATGACCACGAGATCGATTACGTGGTGACCGACGAGACCAGCAACCGGAAGGTCACCGCGGTGGTGTCCTTTCCGCTCCCCACCGAGGCGGTGGAGGAGGTCCTCTCGGACCTCCGGGAGGCTGGCCTGTCCGAGGACTCCTACACGGTCGTCCTCGATGCCCAGACCGTCGTCTCCCGTCGGTTCGAGAAGCTCGTCGAGCGATACGAACGCGAGCGCGAGGAGGAGGCCCCCCGGATCGCCCGGGAGGAACTGACATCGACGGTCGAGGACCTGGCCCCCAACTGGACCACCTACGTCGTGCTCTCCATCGTCAGTGCCATCGTCGCGACGGCCGGGCTCCTGCTAAATTCCCCCGCGATCGTGGTGGGCTCCATGGTCATCGCTCCCCTCATCGGCCCGGCGATGGCCACGAGCGTGGGGTCTGTCGTGGCCGACCGCGATCTCTTCGCCCGGGGGGTGAAACTCCAGGTCGTCGGGTTCGGCCTCGCCATCGCCGCCGCGGCCGTCTTCTCCATCCTGGCCAGGGTGCTCCACCTGGTCCCGCCGGGCCTCGATATCCTGGCCATCGATCAGATCCGTGGGCGGCTCTCCCCCGACTTCCTCTCGCTTGCGGTGGCTCTGGGTGCCGGGGTTGCCGGCGCATTGAGCCTCTCCTCCGGGGTCTCGACGGCCCTCGTGGGCGTCATGATCGCCGCTGCCCTCATCCCCCCGACAGCCGTGATCGGGATCGGCATCGCCTGGACGATGCCTGCGGCGGTCCTGGGCTCCTCCGTGCTCGTTTTGGTGAACGTGCTCTCCATCAATCTCGCCGCCCTCGCCGTCCTCTGGTACGAGGGATACCGACCGAAGAGCTGGTTCCGGCTCGAGGAGGCCCGAGCGTCCACCCTGAAGCGCATCGGCGCCCTCGTGGTGGCCATCGCCATCCTGTCGGTCTTCCTCGGGGCGACGACCTACTCGACGTATCAGACCGCCACGTTCGAGGAGGGGGCCCGAAGCGCGGTGGTCGAGACCCTGGCCGAGGAGTCGCCCCCGCTCCAGCTCATCGAGCTGCACTTCGAATATCGGGAGACGATCCCGTTCCGGGAGCCGAGCCGGGTGGTGATCACCGTCGGCGTCCCGCCGGAGGCCTCGCGCCCAGAGGAGCTCCCCCGGCGCCTCCGGGAGAACATCGAGGCGATGACCGGCCGCTCGGTGCCGGTACAGGTGCGGTACGTGACGGTCCGGTCGGCTTGAAGGGGGAGCTACTTTCGACGGGGGTCTTGCTGCTATCGACGGGGGTCTTGCTGCTATCGACGGGGGTCTAGCTACTATCGACGGCTCGGTCTCGGAGTCCCCGGACCCAACTCAGGAGTCCTCGAACGGCAGCTCCGGCTCGTATCCGATCGCGTCGACGACGATATCGAGGACCTCCGCGGGTGACGCCGCTTCGGGTGTCGGCGCGCCGTGATCCGGGATGACCATCCCGTGCTCGGCGCCCGGTGGGAGCGACTCGCGCTCCTCGAGGAGATCCACCTTGTTCGCCACCACCACGAACGGCACGTCGAACGTCCCCCGGAGTTCGTCCAGCAGCGCCCGCTGGCGGTCCAACGGATAGCCACAGGTTTCGCTCGGATCGAGGAGGAAGAGCACGGCGTCGGCGAGGTGGGTGAGCGCGCTCACGGCCTGGGATTCGATGTCGTTACGCTCCGCCGCGGGTCGATCCAGGAGTCCGGGCGTGTCCACGAGCTGGTAACGGACGTGCGCACGCTCGACGTGGCCCACTCGGACCCCCTTGGTGGTGAAGGGGTAGGCGGCAGTCTCGTTCCGGGCGTTCGTGACCGCGTTGACGAACGCCGTCTTCCCGACGTTCGGGTAGCCCGCCGTGACGATGGCCGGTTCGTCGGGGGAGATGTCCGGGAGCGTCTTCAGCGAGTCGCGCGCCTCCCCCACGAACGCGAGGTCGTCTCCGACCTCGTTCACGACGGAGCCCATCCGGGCGAAGGCCTGCTTGCGGAGTTTCCTGGCCGTCTCCGGGTCGTCCCCGGGAAGCCGGCCGATGTACTCCCGGCCCAGATCGTGGGTCTTCTCGGCCGCCCAGGAGAGTTCGGAGAGGGACTGGCGGAGGTCGTCGACACCGACGATGGCGTCGGCGAGCTCCAGGTAGAACGGGTCGACCGTGTCCAGGTCGGGCCACTGCCGGACCACGTTCTCGAGGTTGTCGTGGAGGACGTTCGAGGCGGTCTGGAGCATCGACTCCTGGGCCTCGACGCCCTGTTTCGCCCGCCCGGC
>JBDGRH010000026.1:2790-8018 GCA_042218225.1 Halodesulfurarchaeum sp.
AGCTTCTCCAGGACCGCGTTCTGGCCCTTCTCGTGCTCGAAGAGCGAGGCCGTGTAGGAGTCCTGGGGGAGGGTGCGCTTCCGGTCCTCGATGACGTCGAACACCTCCGCGACCACGTCCTCCCCGCTCACAGCTCGGTCACCTCGCGGATGTCCTGCATCTCCTCGAACTCGGTCGGATCGCGACGACCCTCCTCGAACACCTCGGCGGCGACCTCGATAGGGGCGTTCGTGCGGGAGACGAGCGCCAGGGAGTCGCTCGGGCGGGCGTCGATGACCGCGTTGGAGCGTGGGGTATCGAGATGGAGGTCCGCGATGAACGTCCCCTCGCGGAGGTCCGAGATGACCATCCGCTCCACGCGGCCGCCCAGCTCCTCGATGATGTCGAGGGTGAGGTCGTGGGTGAGCGGCCGACCGATCCCGTCGGCATCGAGCCCCCGGGCGATGCTCACCGCCTCGTCGAAGCCGATGAAGATCGGAAGGACGTCGCCCTCGCCATCCACACCGATGAGCACGACGGGCAGCGGCCCCTCGGTGGTTCCGGCAACCCGGACACCCTCGATGTGTGCGTCCATGGGTTGACCTGGGAGCCGGACGTAAAAAGGGTGCCTGCTCGGGGCAATCCCCGATGGGAGCAACACGCCCGGGGAAGAGCCCAGAGGGTCAGACCCTCACCCTCCGCCACCGTGGCGTGGTGTCGAGAGGTGTGCGATCCGCTCCAGCCAGGGTGGGCGAACAGACGACACCGGATCCGTCCCCGAACGGTGTGTCGTGCTCCCGCGGACCGTCCGGGGGTCAAAGCTATGCCACGGGAGTGGTTGGTCCGGTGTTCCGGTATAAAGGTTCGCTCGGTGTCTCACACAGTCGGTTACGTTCCGGTGACAACAGAGACGATGCGAATAGATCCAGGTCACCTGGTCGAATCGATCCCCCACCGGGATCACGTACCAGCCGGTTGAGGACGGAGGTGCATCATCGATACTCCAGGAACGCCCCTGGTCAGAAGGAAACGAGAGTCAGGATCCGGACCAGAACACCAAAGAGGGCGCCGAAGGCGAGGACGGACTTCGGATCCATCTTGAAGGTGTCGGCTCCCTCGGCGTCGAAGTACCGGACGAGCCCGGCACTGGACATCAACCCGCCGCTTTGCTGTCCTCTGCTCATACCTACCCGTTGGCGCTGCGGGCCGCGTAAACCTTTCGGGGTCGGTACGGGCGTGATCGGCGTGTGAGGAGTACGGGCGTGATCGGCGTGTGAGGAGCACGGGCGTGATCGGCGTGTGAGGAGTACGGGCGTGATTGGCGTGTGAGGAAACCCTTATGCGCGGGGCGGAGCAATCCGCGGACACATGTCCGAGGTTACCCTCATTGATTTCCACGCGGACTGGTGCGGTCCCTGTAAGACCCAAGATCCCATCATCGAGGAGCTCGAGGAGGACTACGGGGAGTCTGTCACCTTCCAGTACGTGGACGTGGACGAGGAACCAGACGTCGCCAACGAGTATCAGGTCCGGTCCATCCCGACGGTCATCGTCAAGCGCGACGACGACGTGGTCGAGCGGTTCGTGGGCGTCACCCAGCGGGAGACGCTGGAGGATGCCCTCTCTGAAGCGGGCGCCTAGCGCGGCTCGACGCGGACACTTCTTCTCGGGCGTGGGTTCCCCGCCGTCGCCGGGACGACCGTCCATTCAGTTCGGTTTTCTCTGGGTATCCTGATGAGTGACGCCCATGGAAGGGGCCCCGGAACAGGTCTAGAAAGGGGTAAAGTCCCCCCGACCCAGCCAGGTGCGCACTCCATTCCGTCATGACGTGCTCGTCATTCGAACGGGCCAGAGGGATCGGGTTCACCGGGGGTCGAGTTGTAAGCGTCGCCCTTCCTTACACTCCCACCCGTCGCGGGCACACGGAAGGAACAGTAATCCCACCCCAACACCTTCAATCGAACGTCACACCGACGTCGTGGAGGTCGTTGTGGAGGCCGATGGTGATGAGAAGCGGGGTCAGCGACTCCACCTCGGGGGCACTGTCCAACGAGCCGACGTCGAGTGGCCGGAGCCCCTCGATCCCCCCGGCGATCCGCATCACGATGTCCGTCGCGTCATCGTCGTCCCCGAAGACCAGCGTGTCGATGTCGAAGGACACGTCCAGATTCGCCAGGCGATCCGCCGAGAGGTTGTGGAACGCACCGACGACCGGATTCGAGTCCGGGGCCACATCCCTGACCAGGGCGGCCACGCTTCCGGCCGCCGGGGGGTCGTAGTGAAGGCCCGCCTCGCCCCGACGCATCTGGACGGCCGGCGTGACGACGATGGCGTCCTCGCTCAGGCGATCGGCGATGTCCTCGATGGTCTCCTCGACGTGGTCGGGGGGAACCGCCAGAACCACGACGTCGCCGCGGTCGGCCGCCATCGCGTTGACGAACCCGTTCACCGTCCGGTCGACGCCCCGGCTGTCCAGCTCGCGTTCGTACTCGGCGGCCTTGTTGCGGGCGCGCTCGGGATCGCGGGACCCGATGACCACCTCGTGGTGGGTGTCGTACGCCAGGCGGAGGGCCAGCCCCTCGCCGATGTCGCCGGTCCCGCCCAGGAGGGAGATTCGCATACCCGGAGGTATCCCGGGGCGGGAATAAGGATTGCGTGAGCGCCCCGGGGAATACGGAGTGCGTGAACGGGCCGATCAGTCCCCGAAATTGGGGTCGACGGGCCCCAGTCGTGGCCACGCCGCGCGGTCAGTCACCCCCGAGGCGAGAGACTCGAAAGAGGAGGAAATCCGCCAGGAGGAGCGCCACCACCACGACACCCAGGCGAAGGAGCGTGCGCGGGAGGCCCGCAGGTCGTCCCAGGCGTGACACCCCCCAGAGTCCGACCACGACGATGACGAACACGAGCGCGAAGAACACCCCGATCCGGAGTGGCCCGTACCGTCTCAGATCCACGAGCCGAACGGCCAGCGGCACCCCTGCGGCCAGCGCCGCGACCATCACCGCCATCGCCGCGATGGGGTCGGGTGGCGCCACCACCGCACCGACGAGGATGGCGAGCGGGACCGTAAGCAAGAGGGCCCGAACGAGCTTGAACGGCTCCCGGTCGGCCGCGGTCATCGCGGCTCCAGGAGCGCAGGGAGTTCATTCACCGTCTCGACGACCGCGGCCGCCCCCTGCTCCTCGAATGCTGCACGGCCGGACGGCCCCCGGAGTCCGCCCGTGAGTACGCCGATTCCGTAGTACTCGCGCGTCGGGTCGGCCGACGCGGCATTCGTCGCGGTCTCGACGTCGTCGAGCGTGTCGCCCGCGTACGCCACGGCGGTGGCCTCGAACCGCTCGGCGAGGGTCATCAGGGCCCCCGGATCTGGCTTTCCCGCCTCCCAGTCGTCCATCGTGAACTGATGGGCCGCGGGGAGAGAGAGCCCAACCCGGTCGAGGGCGATTTCAGCTTCCCGAGTCGGCCGTCCGGTGAGGACCCCGACTGCGAAGTGCCGACACAGCGTGTCGATGGTCTCGCCCGTCACGAGGACCGTCTCGTCCTCGATGTATCCGTCCACCTCGAGCTCCGGTTCGGACCCCTCGATGTCCCGATAGCGCTCCGCCCCGAGGTAGAGCTGCTGGAACACCGACCGAAGGCGCTCGGGCTGCCAGTCCGCGAGGACCGCCTCGTACGTCTCCGGGTCGAGGGTCGCCTCGAGCGTGGCCCGGGCCCCCTCCAATCCACCGCCACGCTCGGCGATCTCGTCCGTGTACGTCTCGAGATCGAGGTCCATCTCGCGAGCGCGTTCCTGCCCCTTCTCGCGAGCGCGTTCCCGCCCCTGCTCGCGCGCGATTATAAAGAGTGCCGCGGCGTCGGTGAGCGTCCAGTCGTTGTTGAATCCGCCCGCGTCCTTGAAGCGCTGGACCTCGGCCCGCGGGATGGTCCGGCCGTACACATACTCGATGCTCTCGACGATGGCCCGACGGTATGAGTCGGCGACGTCCACGAGGACCCCGTCGACGTCCAGCACGACGGCGTCTACATCCATGTGAGAAGACACACGGGTACTCGGGAAGTCACTTCCGGGTACAACGGTATCCGGATCGTCACTTCCGGGTACAACGGCTTCCGGAACGTCACTTCCGGGTTCGAGGGTACTCGAACTGTCTTCGAGGTCGACCTCCCGCAGAGGGTGATTCATCCACGCTCCGAGACGAACACCGTTCCCTCCACGACCGAACGTGGCGTCGCCGGAATCACCGTCGAATCGCCACCGAGCGTGGTGAAGAGGAGGTCGGCGCCAACAGCCCGAGAGACTGAAAGCGTCGGACGCTGGAGTTCCGGGGGAAGGCGTCGGGCGTAGATGGCCTCGGCATCCCGATAAATCGAGCGCCGGGGGTCGGTGATGTCGTCTCGAACGAAGCTGATGCCCTCCGGGACCGAGCGGGATTCGATATCCGTCGCGGTGACCGTCGCCCCTCGGGCCACCAGGTCCGCCGCGAGCCCCGGCCGCTCACCGATTCCAACCTCGACGAGTCGGCCGTACGGCGCCAGGAGCTCCACCAGGTGAGGGGGCGAGGATTGCACGCCTGCGGGACGTTTATTTCCCCAGGGGCGTAAGTCGTTTCCATGCGAGTCGACCTCGTCCCCATCGGGGACGTGCCGGCGCGGGTGAAGCGCGAGGCCTCCGCCGCGCTTCGCACCGTGTACGACATCGAGGTCTCGGTTGCGCCGGACCAGGACCTCCCGGACGGTGCCTACGACAGCGGCCGCGATCAGTACCGGGCCGAGGCGTTCATCGACCTCGCCGCCAACACGGCCAGCGGGGAGAAATCCGTCGCGCTCACGACCGAGGACCTCTTCTACCGGCGCCGGAACTACGTCTTCGGGCTCGCATATCTCGACGGCCGGAGCTGCGTCGTCTCGACGTACAGGCTCCAGACCTCCTCCGACGGGGGATTCTCGGAGCGTCCCGCCTCGGAGGTGTTCTCCGACCGCGTCCGGAAGGAGGTCGTCCACGAGGTCGGGCACACCCTCGGCCTCGAGCACTGCGACAACAACCGATGTGCGATGAACTTCTCCCCGACGGTGCGCGAGGTCGACCGGAAGGAGGAGCTGCTCTGTGGCTCCTGCCAGCGCCGCCTCTTCTAGGTCGTCTCGGAATGGGTCGAAGCGGACAGGCCCTGAACTGGAACCCGCTGGGTTGAACCATTCGTTCCTGACCGTCTCCCCCGCTGGGGTGAACCACTCGTTCCTGACCGTCTCCC
>JBDGRH010000315.1:0-7954 GCA_042218225.1 Halodesulfurarchaeum sp.
GCTTTCACCTCGGGGCGGTCGGGGGTAGGCCTCTCTCTGCTGCAGCCGGCCGAGGGCTTTCAACTCGTGGCGGTCGCGGTTGAAACGGATATTCCATGGGGTGTAACCTCTCGATCGCCGCCGGTTTCTGTGGCCAAAAGAGAGACCAAACACTCGAACCGCGTCAATACCGGTCGAGCGCGTCCTGCAGCTCCTCCCGCTGCTGACGCACCTCCGCCAGCCGATCGGACACACGCCCCTCGCGCACGAGCTCCCGCTCCGTCTCCGTCAGCTCCGTCTTCGCGCGGGCCGTCTGCCGGAGCTTGCGATACCGCGTCTCGTCCCGGGCCAGCTCGAGCAACCGGTCCAGCGCCTCCACGGTCTCCGGCGGTGCGAAGCGGTTCAGCATGGCGGTCAGCTCCCGCCCCCGCCACCGGAGTTCATCGGCGGGTGGTGGTGGCCACTCCACCGTGAGGGGTTCGGCGTCCAACCGGTCCAGGTAGGTCATGTTCCCCCCGACCACGCGTTGGAAGGTGGCGGGCTCTTCGACGTAGTGGGCGAGCTTCGACCGGGAGTACTCCGCGTATTCGAGGAGCGTGGGGAGCGGTTCCGTCCCCACGTCCGCCTCCGCGAGGTACGAAGCGAGGTCGGCCGGCGGGTCGGCGAACTGGATGAGGGGGTACTGCTCGGCCGTCTCGACCAGCTGCAGCACGTCCTTCGCCGAGGCGCTCGAGCGGAACGACTGGAAGGCCGTCTGGACCGCCTCGTTATAGGTGTCCACGCGGTCCCGGAGCTCGCCGGTGGGCGCGTCGAGATCGACGTCCTCGAGGGACGCCACCGTCTCCAGCCGATCGAGCTCCTGGCGGAGCTCGTGGATGCGGTCCTCGACCTCGTGGCGGGTCGAGCGGTACTGCCGTTGGGCCGCCGACCGCTCCTCCAGGCGCTGCAGGAGGTCCTCGACGGGTTCGAGTGCCTCCCGCGCCGCGTCGAAATCCGACTGGGTCAGCCGGCGCTTCTGCATCCGCTCGTCGATGTCTTCGAAGATCTCCCGCTCGGGGAGGTTGTTCGGGAGGTCCTCGACGAGCTCCGCGAGCGCCTCCTGGAACTCGATGAAGGCCCCGAAATCCCCCGAGCCGGTGGCCCGCTCCTCGTACCGGCCGAAGAGCGTCCGGAGGCGCTCGTGTGCGTCCTCGAGGTCGCGGAGACGCCCCTCCCCGATCTCCTCGACGCGCTCCTCGGCCCTCTCCAGCTCCGCCGCCGCGTCCGCGAGGCGATCGTCGAGGGCGTCTGCAGACGACATCAGGGTCACTCAGTAGACGTCCGCCGGGTCGAAGACGACCTCGCCCACGTCGGTCCCATCGAGCGTCCGGAAGAAGCACGAGCGATGGCCGGTGTGACACGCCCCGCCCGTCTGTTCGACCTCGTACAGCAGGGCATCGCCGTCGCAGTCCACCCTGACCTCCCGGACCGCTTGCGTGTGTCCGCTGGACTCGCCCTTCTCCCACAGCGCGTCCCGGCTCCGTGAATAATAGTGCGCCCGCCCCGTCTCCCGGGTCCGCTCCAGCGCCTCCCTGGTGGCGTACGCGAGCATGAGCACCTCCCGCGTCTCCATGTCCTGTGCGACCACGGGGACCAACCCGTCCTCGTCGAACTCGATGTCCACGTCGATGGCGGCCATGTCGGGGGAGTGGGCGGGCCGCCGGATAGCCGTTTCGTCCGCGTCGTCGCGTGACCCGCCCCGCAACGAGAACGGGGAGGAACTCTCCAGGCGGTGGTCGTGCGTTCGACGCAGCACCGTCAGACCAGTCCGACGACGCCCAATCCCCAGAACAGGATGTCGCCGGCCGTGAGCGCGAGGACGAGGCCCACGAATGTCGGGACGACGAAGGGGACGCCCGGAGAGACCCAAACCTCGTCCCGGCGCGTCACGACGTCGAGGCCATCCCGGAGCGTCTCCGGGGTCGTCCCGTAGGCGTCCGAGTCGATGTCCGCGAGGAACGCCTCGGCGCCCCACCGGTCCGAGGGGTCCTCCCCGAGGTCGACCCACTCCCAGTCGCCCGCCGAACCGGCAGGTCGTCCGCCACCGTCCGTCTCGACCGCCCCGTCCGTCTCGACCGCCCCGTCCGTCGGCGCACCGGGCTCGTCCGGGAGGGTGTCGGGGTGGGCCAGTTCGGGATGCGCCCGGAGCGTCTCGAGGTCCAGTCCCCGCCAGCGGAGGTACATCCGGAGGGCGTCGAGGTCGAGCCCGCGCCCCGTGGCCCCATCCGGTGTCTCCAGGAGCGAGCCATGCCGCCGCTCGAGTTCGGTCGCCCGGACCCGGTGACCGAGGAACATGACCCAGGAGAGCTCACCCCGTGCCAGATTCCGAAGACCCAACGCGAGCGGAAAAAGGAGGCCCACCAGCACGGTGTTGGTCAGGATGGTGAGGGAGAAGACCCCGAGCTCGGTCATCACGAGGGGGAGCGTCCGGTCCAGGACCTGATACGTGGGAAACGTGGGGAAGAGCACCGCGAGGACCATGAAGGCCTTGGCGTCTGCGCCGCCGAACCCGCCGACGTACCAGAAGGCGTAGGCCAGGGGGACGACGATCCCCAGGCTGAGAGCCACCCGGACCGCCCAGAGCCGGAATCCGAAGGGGGCCCCGACGCGGACGGCGCCCTCCCAGACGAGCAGCCCCACACCGAGGAGGGCGAGCGGCCACCAGACCCCGTTTGGAACCCGTCTGGTCCGGACGTCCCGGATGGCCGCCCACCCCAGCACGGGGACCCCGAGCAGCCGGAGGAGGTCGGGTACGGATGCGTCCACGACCGGATGGTCAGGACCGGTCGGTTTAGATGTTGTCGTTGACGGGCCGGGCGCCCGGGGCGGGACTCCCGGGTGGCAGGGACCGAACGATCCGCTGGTCGTAACCGGACTCTCCAGGGCCCCAAACTGGACTCTCCAGGGCTCCAAACTGGACTCTCCAGGGCTCCAAACTGGACTCTCCAGGGCCCCAAACTGGACTGTTCGGTGGCCGAAGGGGGCTCC
The DNA here is from genome assembly GCA_042218225.1 of Halodesulfurarchaeum sp. GTDB lineage: Archaea > Halobacteriota > Halobacteria > Halobacteriales > Halobacteriaceae > Halodesulfurarchaeum. The sequence goes on from JBDGRH010000315.1 coordinate 3,007, forward strand.
CTGATGACGTCTTCGGAAGAACGGAGACGGATCGCCCGTCTAGATGACGCGGTCCTGCAGGTAGTCCAGGTGCTTCGCGTTGTAGACGATCTTGACCTCGTCGGTGGCGGGGGAGCCGATGCAGGTCAGGCGGACGTTCTTGTCCTCGACCTCCTCGTCGGAGAGGATCTGCTGCATGTCCATGTCGATGTCTCCCTCCTTCACGATGGCCGCACAGTTGGCACAGGCGCCGGCCCGGCAGGAGAACGGCCAGTCGTAGCCTTGCGCCTCCGCGGCCTCGAGGACGTACTCGCCCTCGGCCACATCGAGGGTGCCATAGTCCACGTCGTCGAGACCCTCGTCCGCGGCTTTCTCGAAGAGGTCGTCATCGTCCATGTCCCACCCGTGATCGTCCAATACTTCGTAGTTGAGGTATTCTACCGTCGGCATCAGGCTGGAGGTTGGAGGGCATCGGGGATAGTACTTTCCTTTCGCGCCTGTGCGGCCCACAGACGGGCTGTGCCGGGCACAGGGACCCCGAGGGTCCCCGGTTCCATTCATGACGAAACCGGAACTGGACAATCGTTATACCGGCCCACGACCAGATGCAAAATCGGTGCTGACCGGTCGAGATGGCCGAACGGAGAGTCAGACCCTGTCACCGGCGGCAGAGAGCCGGCCGGCAGCACGAGTGGAAAGGCCTTCGAACGTGCCGAGCGGGTTGAGCCGAACGAGGGGACGGCATGAGCCGAGCGAGGAGAGTGGAATCGGCGTTAGAACGTGTAGAGCGGAAGAAGTCTGAAAAGGAGGTACGCGCCGGCGGCGGCGACCGAGGGGGTCAGGACCCAGAGGAACACCACCCTCGCCGTTGTGGAGGGATCGAAGAGGTCCGCGGCGACGAGCTCGTCAGCGTCCTCCTCACCCATCTTGGGGACCTCGTCGGGCTGTTCCGCCGCGAGAGCGTTGACCGAGACCTTCGCGTCTGACTCCCCCCGGACGGCGTCGCCCATCGTCGTCGAGCGGGTGGCCCGACCCCACCCGAGTCCCACCACGGACATGGTCGCGCTCACGGCCAGGCTCGCGGGGATCCCGATGGCCGAGAGGAAGGTGATGAGGCTGGCACTCACGACCTCCACGATGAGGGCGGCCAACAGCGGGAGGTCGGTCAGGTCGTTGCCCACCGTGTCGAGCGTCCGTCTCGCGATCGTGAACGCTCCGAGACCGATAGCACCCCCGGCCAGGAGGATCCCGGTGTTCATCTCCAGGTCCCCGCTCCCGACGAGCGGGGCGACCGCGTTCGCGGTGTTGGAGGCGCCGGCCGAGAAGGCCATGTAGCACCCGATGATCACGACCAGCGCGGCGCTGACCAGCTCCCGCCCGGTCGTCGAGTCCGGGATCGTCGGGATCGGAATCACGCCGGCCCGTCGAGAGGTAAGAAGCGGCCCCTCGGACTCCTCGACCGCGAACCACCGCTCGAGGTACGGGTAGAAGTACCGCCCGATGACCGCCGAGACCCAGAAGGCGGCCACCGGGGACACCAGCCACCAGATGACGATCTGGCCCATGACCTTCCAGTTCAGGGTCCCGCTGGCCACGCCCAGGCCGGCGATCGCGCCGACCGCGGTCATCGACGTGGAGGCGGGAACCCCGTACGTGTTCGAGATGAGCAGGGCCAGCCCGACGAAGAAAAGGACCGCCACGCTCGCCTCGATGGTGAACATCGTCCGGGGGACGATGTCCCCGCCCATGGTCTCGATGACGTTCCGGCCGACCGTCCACCCCCCGAGGAGCGCAAATCCTGTCATCAATCCGGCGGCCGTGAGCTTCTTCACCACCCCCGACCCGACAGCCGGGCCGAACGCCACGCCGGTCGAGGAACCACCGATATTGAACCCCACGAAGGCGGCGACCAGGACTCCGACCAACAACAGCACTTCCATGTCCGACCGTAATTCGCCCAAGTGATTTGAATCCCGCGTCACGCGACGAGTCCAAGGCCCCCCTTCTTCCACTCGGGAGAATCCCCGAGTGGGGAGACAGCGTGCTCATAGAATGACTGTTCCCCCCTTCCTTGTTTGACTATCCGCGATCAATGTCCCTCCACCCCGGGACTTCGGTGCCTCGGGACCCCTGGGGTCGGCATCTCGCCTGGGGACCCGAACCCATTTTCTCGAGGGAGAGGCCGGAATGAAGATGCATTGTATAATTGATTGGTTCGCGTTCTCATCGTCCGGCGATCGGTCGACACGGGACGGCATCGCTCGAGAAGCATGTGGAACAGCACTGTGACAGGCCAGCAAACCACAAGATAGAGAGATTTCCACGTACCCCCGCAGGTCGAGTGGTAACCAGTGATTACCGCTGTCCCCGGCCGATTTTCTCTGTTGATAATCGACCGGTAGGTATTATAGGAGTGACACGGTAAGAGGAGAGTGCCGGTCGGGCCGGTGGCCCGCCACGAGGCGGCTCCCCCCGGCCGGATCCACCAGTTGGGCAATTCCCCCTCTCCCCCCTCCCGCTCCGCCGCCGCATCGCGGCGGCGTTCCGGCCGGACGCCGGCCGGAAAGACTGGTGGGCTTTTTCGCACGCACGAGCAGTGCCACCGCCCCGATGACGAGCATTTAAATACACACACGGGACAACCGCGCGCTATGGCCTTCGAGTCTTTCGAGGTGATCCCCGCCGTCGACGTGAAGGACGGCGAGGTGGTCCAGTTGGTCCAGGGGGAGGCCGGGACGGAGACTCGGTACGGGGATCCGGTGAGCGCCGCCCGCCGCTGGGTCGAGGCAGGGGCACGAAGCCTCCACGTGGTGGACCTCGACGGGGCCCTCGAGGGCGAGCGCAGAAATGCGGCCACGATCAAGGCGATCCGCGAGGCGGTCTCGGTTCCGCTCCAGCTGGGCGGGGGCATCCGACGGGCCGCGGACGCGATCGATCTCCTCGATGCCGGCATCGACCGGGTCATCCTCGGCACGGCGGCCGTCGACGACCCCGAGATCGTCTCCCGCGTGGCGACATCCCACCCCGAGGGAGTGATGGTGAGCCTCGACGCCCGCGAGGGCGAGGTCGTGGTCTCCGGGTGGACGGAGGGAACCGGGCTCGCCCCGGAGACCGCGGCGGTCCGGTACCAGGAGCTCGGGGCCGCGGCCATTCTCTTTACGAACGTTGACGTGGAGGGGACCCAGGAAGGCGTCAGGCCAGCGCCGGTCCGGCGGCTGGTCGAGGCAGTGGATATTCCCGTCGTCGCCAGCGGCGGCGTCGCGAGCGTGGCCGACGTCCGGGAGCTCGCCGGCGCCGGGGCCGCCGGGGTGGTGGTAGGGACGGCGCTATACGAGGGTGCGTTCACGCTCGAGGAGGCGATGGACGCGGTCTGGGACGGTGGAGGAGACGATGGACGTGGTCTGGGACGGTGAAGGACGATGAAGGGTCACGGACGATGAAGGACGATGAAGGGTCACGGACGGTGAGGGAAGCGATGGGGATTAGGACGGGAGAATGATCCGAAATCGTGTCATAGAGCCGTAATTTCCGCCGACGAGCGGCGGAACGACCATATGCCCCCGGGAGCACTGGTTGGATATGAGCGAGCGGCGTGCTGCCGTGACTCGGGAGACGACGGAGACGGCCGTCGAGGTGACGTTGGACCTCGACGGGGACGGCGAGGCCACCGTGGACACCGGTGTGGGCTTCCTGGATCACATGCTGACCTCCTTCGCCGCCCACGGCCTCTTCGATCTCACGGTCCGGTGTGACGGCGATACGGACGTCGACGAGCACCACACGGTCGAGGACGTCGGGCTCGTCCTCGGCGAGGCCCTCGCAACCGCGCTGGGCGAGAAGCGGGGGATCCGCCGGTTCGCGGACCGCCGGGTCCCGATGGACGAGGCCGTCGCCTCGGTCGTTCTCGACGTGAGCGGCCGACCCTCCTTCGCCTTCGACGGGGCATTCTCCCAGGAACAGGTCGGGGATTTCACGAGCGTTCTCGCCCGACACTTCGCCCGCTCGGTGGCCACGGCGGGGGAGCTGACCCTCCATGCCTCCGTCGAGGGACACAACGCCCACCACGAGATCGAGGCTCTCTTCAAAGCGCTGGCACGGGCGCTCGACGACGCGACGCGCATCGACGAGCGTCGGACCGAGCCGCCGAGCACCAAGGGTGAACTCTGATGGGGGAGCGCTGATGTTCGACGAGATCATGCGGAAGTTCGAGGGGAGCCCCGGTCAACAGGCCGTCATCCGGCTGCTCCTGGAGCGGGGGTTCTCCGTGAACGAGGAGGGGCGGGTGGTGTCCGGGTCGATCGAGATCCCCAACACCCAGGTCGCCAAGGAGGCGGACGTCGACCGGCGCGTGGTGGATTCGACGACCGACGCCATCCTGGCGGACGAGGAGCTCAAACGCATCTTCACGAACATCTCCCAGATCCCCAGCCTGATGGACCTGGCACCGGTCCTCGACCTCACCGTCATCACGATCGCCGTCCAGGACGCCGACGAACCGGGCATCGTGGCCGCGGTGAGCACCCGCCTCGCGGACCGCGGGATCTCCATCCGCCAGACCATCAGCGAGGACCCGGAGTTCACGGACGAGCCGCGGCTGTACGTGGTGACCGACCAGGAGATCCCCGGGGACCTCATCACGGAGCTCTCCGAGCTGCCCTTCGTGCGGTCCATCGAGCTCTCCTGAGCTCGTGGGTTGTTTCGTTGGCGTGTGGTCTGCTTCCGCGAACGCTACCGACTGGCAGGGTCTTGGCTGTTTGCAGCAGTGAGAGGCGTACCCCCGAACGACACGAGCTGAAAGCCCTCGGCCGGCTGTAGCAAAGAGAGGCGTACCCCCGAACGACACGAGCTGAAAGCCCTCGGCCGGCTCGGGTCGGGGGGCTCGTTGCGGTCCTCGGTCGCGCCTCGCTTCGCTCGGCGCTCCCTGCGGTCCTTACTTCGCCCGCCTTCCCCGAGCCGGCCTCGCCCTTTC
>JBDGRH010000002.1:0-1340 GCA_042218225.1 Halodesulfurarchaeum sp.
GGACGAACGAATCTCGACTTCGAACGGATAGCTGTCCGCCGGGTCGTACTGCATCTCTGGCCCTCACGCTCGCTCCCTCTCTCGTTCTCTCGCTCTCGATCGTATGCTCATTCCATTTCTCGCTCCCGTGGGCTCTCGCCTTCCAGAACAAGTGTAATTGGCTCTCCTGGAACCTCCTTCGAAAAAACTCGGGAGACAACTGTCCAGTCACCACTCCCTCACCAGTCCGCCGGCTGCTCCCGCGACCCATCGATCCCGGAAATCGCCGTCGAGAGGTGCGCGGAGAGCAGCTCGAGGAGCTCGATGTCCTCACCCGTGTACTCCCCGGCCGCCTCCGGGACCGCGATCAGGACAGCGGTAGCGTCCGCCCCCGCCGGCACGGCCACCCCGAGGACCTGCGAGGCAGGGAACCCCTCGGGAATCTCACAGTCGATCTCGTCCGGACACCGGAGGACCGACAGGGGCTCCCGGTCTGCGATATCCCGGGCGATCTCGAGCAGGGCGTCGGGATCCGTCGCGAACGTCGAGTCGATGACCTCCGCCCCCGCCGAATCCACGAGGACGAACGCCCCGGCGCGGTTCTCGATGAGGAGGTCCACCACCTCGAGGGAGAGGGCGCTCACCTCGGTCAGGTGCGTGGACTGGTTGAGGACCTTCGCGTACCGGTTGAGGCTCCCGGCCTTGTCCGCGAACCGCGTGATGCGGTCGCGTTCGGCCTGAAGGGCCACGAACCGGCGCTGGCTCTGCACGTCGTAGAGGCCAACCGCCGTCCCGGCCAGGCCACCGGCGGTGAACATGTCCACGACCGGCCGGGAGAGAATCCCTGGAAAGACGCCATTCGGCCAGTGTTCGAGCACAACCAGCACGCCGACCGCCCCGAAGGCGATTCCAGCCCCCAGAGCCCAGGCCAGCACCCGGTCGGCCTGGGAGAGATAGGTCCCGTCGCGAATCAGCCAGGCCCCGGCGTAGACGATGGCGGCGGCGATGAGGAGGAACGGGCCGGTCGAGAGGGCCGCCGTCTCGCCGGGGCCGACCCACTCGACCGCATAGAACCCGACGAGGACGCCGCCCTGGGCGATCAGCCCGCCGGCGGCCGCCAGGTCTCGGTTCACGTTCACTCGCTCGGGGAGTGCGTATATGAAGGTTGAGGGACTGGGATTTGCCTAGATTGTTTGTGTCATGATAGTACGATGGTCGGAAACTCCAGAGCATTTCTAGAATGTGGTAGTTCAGGAATGCAGACCCCCGAAAGCCCCCGGACGCTCCGGTCGCGTGGCTCGCGGGTCGCTTCTGTCTCGTGGCTCACTTCGTTCACCGCTCGACCGTTCGGAGACTCTCTG
>JBDGRH010000002.1:1350-7928 GCA_042218225.1 Halodesulfurarchaeum sp.
CCCCGCTCGCTCGTTCGGCGGCGCCGTCGCTACGCTCGGTTGCCGCTTGCTCGCTGCGGTCCTCGGTCGCGCCTCACCCGGTTCGGCGCTCCCTGTGGTCCTTACGTCGCCGTGCTTCCCGGAGCGTCCGGCCCCTTTCGAAATTCCCACCCGATGAAGTCGCATTTTGATTATGCCCGAAACAAGACCTGGCCATTTGGAGCGGCCGCTCGGTCATCGATTCCACCTCTCCTCCCGATTCTACTAATCCTGGCCACAACCTCCTTCAATATAGAATCCGGTCGGAAGACCCGGACACGTCGAAATCCGCACCCCGGACCAACAACCCGGGCGGGAATGAAAGGGGCTGGCGGGCTCGGCGAGCGAGACGACGGAAGCACCGCAGCGAGCGTCGAGCAAAGCGAGACGCGAGCGAGGAGCGCACCGAGTCGCAGCCGTCGAGCCCGCCAGGGGCTTTCAACATCGTATCGAGTCCAAGAATTCCCGTCCTGGCCCCTTCCCAACTGGCAGAATAACCCCCCACCCACCCCCTTCCACAAAACCCATTTTAGCCAAACACCTCAACAACCCACCCAACAACACACCCAAGCAACCCACCCCACCCATGCCCTTCCAGACATTCACCTGCGCGAACTGTGGAAACGACTTCAAAGCCCACGAGAGCGCCCCGGCCGCAAACGGCCCGTACTGCAGCCCCCGTTGCGAAACCGAGGGCAAGGGACGCTAACTACTCAGACTGGGGCTTGTAGTTCGGGGCCTCGTCCGTGATCATCACGTCGTGGGGGTGGCCCTCCTGCTGCCCCGCCCGCGACACCCGGACGAAGGCCGATCCGGACTGGAACCCCTCGATCGTGTCCGCCCCGACGTACCCCATCCCCGACTGGATGCCGCCGACCAGCTGGTGGAGTTCGCTCGCCAGGGTCCCCTTGTAAGGCGTCGCGGCTTCGACGCCCTCGGGGACGAACTCCTCGTCCTCGGGCTCCTCCTTCAGATAGCGCTCCCCGCCGCCGGACTGCATGGCGCCGACGCTCCCCATGCCGCGGTACTGCTTGTACTTCTTCCCCTGGATCGTGATCACCCGCCCGGGGGCCTCGTCCGTCCCGGCGAAGTACGAGCCCAGCATCACCGCGTCGGCCCCGGCGGCGATGGCCTTCGCGGCGTCCCCCGAGTACCGGATGCCCCCGTCGGCGATCACCGGGACGTCGTGCTTCCGGGCCACGTCCGCCACCTGCGCCACGGCCGAGATCTGTGGCATCCCGGCACCCGTCACGACGCGCGTGGTGCAGATGCTCCCGGGCCCGATGCCAACCTTGAGGCCGTCGGCGAAGTCGACGATGTCCGCGGCGGCCTCCCGGGTGCCGATATTCCCCACCACCACGTCCGCCTCGACGGCCGCTTTGATCTCCCGGGCGCTGTCGACCACGTTCATGTTGTGCGCGTGGGCGGTGTCGATGAAGATGACGTCCGCCCCGGCCTCGTCGACCGCCTCGGCCCGGTCGTGCTCGAACGGGCCGACGGCCACCCCGACACGGAGGCGCCCCTCGTCGTCCCGCACCGCGTACTCGTGCTCGCGCCGCTCGAGGATGCCCTGCATCGTCACCAGTCCGACCAGGCGGTTCTCGTCGTCGACGATGGGCACCCGCTCGATCTTGTGCTCGTACATGAGCTCGAGGGCCTCGCGGGCGGTCACGTCCTGGCTCGCGGTGATGACCTCGTCCGTCATCGCCTCGCGGACCTCGTCGTGCTCCCCGACCTCGAGGTACGGACGGATGTCCGTCCCGGAGATGATCCCGAGGACCGTATCGTCCTCGTCAACCACGGGCGCCCCACTGACCTCCTCGCCCTCCATCATCTCGTCGACGGACCGGACCGTCTGCTCGGGCGACGCGGTGACGACGTTCTCGCGCTGGATGACGAGCTCGTCTGCCCGCTTCACCCGCTCGATCTCCGCGACAGCGTCCTCGACCGGCATGTTCCGGTGGAGGACGCCGAGGCCGCCCTCCTTGGCCATCCCGATGGCCATCTCCGCCTCGGTGACGGTGTCCATCGCCGCGGAGAGGACCGGGATGCTCAGGGAGACGTTCGTCGAGACCCGCGTGCTGACGTCCGCCTCGTCGGGCTCGACGCGGCTCTCCCCGGGGCGCAAGAGCACGTCGTCGAAGGTGAGCGCCTCGGGGACCTGCAGCTTCTGGGTGAACGGACCGGCGTCCGGAGAATCCCTCGCCATGTAGTACGCAGCCACCGGGGATGCAAAAACGTTGCGAGGCGCGCCCAGAATCACATTATATAATGCACGATCGTGCATCGTGTACGCCCGCATCGTGTATCTTGTACCCCAGCGCGATTATGCACCATGTCCCCCCGCGATCGTCCATCGTGCACGCCCCACAACCCATGTCCCCGCAACGACCCCACCCCTCCACTGGAGAACAACCGGCAAATCCGGCCCACACCTCGAAACCGTCACCACCGCCATAAACGCCCCTGCAGACCGTTCGCCATTTGTGCCCCCTTCTCACGCAATGTTTATGCGCTCGACACCATTCGAGACACCCATGGGTTCCGCCAGCCCCGTTGTCGAACGTATCGCCGGCGAGACGCACGCAGCGACCGGCGGACGCTTCACATTCTTCACCTCGACAGGGGCGAAACAGGCGGAGACAGCGGTCTGGCTCCCGCGAGTCCATTCCTGGCAGCCGCACCGCTGCGAGTACCACCGTCGCCCACCCGGTCAGGGCCACGCCACGTAGGATATGAGCAGCTCACGCCATCCGGTCGCCCTTCGGCTGGAGCAACAGGTGGGTGGAGCGACGAAGCTCCTCGCAACCGTCATGCTCCTGCCGCTGGTCGACGGCATCTTCCCCGCGCTCGTCCTCGCCGACGCCCTTTCCACGTGGGTCGGGATCCTGCAGGTCGGTCTCCTCGTCTTCGGTGGCAGTGCCACCCTGGCGGTCCTCCTCGTGGAGATGGAGACGGACCGGATGACGCAGTTCAGGAGCATCCTTCTGGTGGGCACGCCGCTCGTCATCGTCGCGGCCATCGAGGCGGCCTTGGCCCCCACCATCGCGAGCGTCATCGACGTGTTCATCTTCGAGCGCTTCGCGGCGCTCGTCCTCGTCGCCATCGCCGCGAAGACGGCGAGCGCGACCATCGGGGAGTACCTCCCCCGCCCGAGCGTCATCATCGGGCTCGGTGCGGTGGCCAGCATCGAGTTCAGCAGCTTCACGTTCACGGTCACGACCGACTCCGGACTGATCCTCCGGGCCGCGGCGGCCGGCCTGGTCGGTGTCGCCTTCGCGTTGAGCGTGGCCGGGCTCCGGCCGTACATCAAGGACAACGTCGACATCGACCGGTTCCGCTTCGGGACCGCCATCGCGCTGGGAACCCTTGCGCTCTCCATCGTCAATGTCGTCCCGAGCGAGGCCCCGCTCCCAGTCTTCGCCGTCGCGGGCCTCCTGGCCTTCGACCCGAGCGACGCCCCCAGTCCGATCGGGAAGGGGGAGGCCGAGCCCGAGGCCACCCCCGACGGCGGTGACGACAGCGTCGACGACCTCGACGTGGAGACGACCGATCCCGTCCGCGATTACCCCGGCGACGTGCAGACGGACGACCGGGCGCCGTGGTTGTAAGCTGGCGCCGTCCCCGATCGGGTGCCGGCTCCCGACGGACATTCACGGACGCCCCATTCCCTGAAACCAACCCTTATCTTCCCGAGCGCCAACCGACCGGACATGAGCGAGAACCGCGTCGTGCAGGGCCGGATGGTGACCCCGACGTCGTTGGCCGAGCTGATCTCCGGGGAGGACGTGATGGACGCCACGGAGATCGAGGACGCCGACCGGGCGTGCCCGGAGTGTGGCGGTTCCGTGCTCTCGGTCGGCTTCATGCCGGACGTGACCGCGTTCGTGACCGGCTATAAATGTCAGGACTGCGATTGGTCGGCCGTGGAGGAAAAAGCGGAAGAGTAGGAGGAGTGGGAGGAGTGGGAGGAGGACGAAGAGGAGTGGGAGGAGTGGGTGGAGGACAAAAAGGAGAAAACGGAGAGCTGCGCGCCGGCCTGCTACCCGCTGTCCGTTTCGCGAGCCGTTTCGTTTCGGCGACCCGGAGCAGTTTCGTCGTCTTCGTCCGGTCCCCCCCAACCGTTGATACGCTTCGACACTCAGGTCAGATGCCCGCGCGGAGCGGATCTGTGAATCCACCAGCCGGTTCACCTGCGGGCCCCAGGTCTCCGGCGGGTGCTCCTCGATGTAGGCTACCCACTGCCTTACCGCCTCGAGGCGGTCCTCGTCGATCCGCTCGTGCTTTCGGTCCATGTCCTCAGGTCCGCTGGAGTCGCTCATATTCGCCCTCGACGCCCAATCGTTCCACCCACGTTTCGAGCTCCGGCCGGCGAAGTGTTTCCTCGAACAGGGAGAACAGGTGGAATGCGTCCTCGAAGGACGTTTTATCCCCCCAGATAGAGCTTGTAAGCGATCTGAAGCTCGAGTGGGCCGATTGGAAGCGTCCGTCCCCCCATTTTCGCCTGCATCGAATGGTCGAGCGATGCTGTATCGAACTCGTCCGAGGCGAATTTCAGCTCGAAATGCGGGACCATCTCATCTCCTCTGGCGATCCAGCTATTCCCGCCATCGGCGAGAACTTCGAACATCCGCTCGAGCGGCATCGAGGGGCCCCAGAAACCCTCCTGTTCGAGTCTTTCACCCGGCGCTTCTGCGGTTTCCCGATCGAGCGATTCGATAATTACATCGATGTCCGCTGTCGCCCGTGATCGCCCTGCCAGAATCACGACGTATCCGGAAACGTAGACGTGCTGGATGTCCAATTCGGAGAGAATCAGGGAGAGTGAGAGGGCCGTCCAGGGTGTTCGGCTCACGACCCACGTGGAGGGTTCCCTCCCGTAATTCGATTCCGCCCATTGTCTACCCGGAACAAGGGCATGGGAATAGTTTCATCGGTTATCGCGGGGAAGCGACCCTCCGGTGGGATCGTGATCACAGCGGTTCCGGCCGGGCCCAGGTCTGCGGGGCGATGGAGAGAGGACATCCCGAAAACCGTAACGCCCATTTACCGGTCCCGATAACGGGAAGCCGCGGGGCTGTGGCCAAGCCAGGCATGGCGACTGACTCCAGAGGTTCGCCGAAGACGACACTCCAGACTGGTATACCGAGCGGGTGACTGGCCCTCGCCCGCGGTGACGACCCTCTGGAGTGCTGAGGCACACCGGAGATATCAGTCGATCGGGGGTTCAAATCCCTCCAGCCCCACTCCATCCTCTCGCGAGGCGCGGACGGCGCCGAGCGAGAGCTCTAGAGTGTGGCCAGCCCCACTTCCGCACGCTAACCCCCCTCCCCAATCCTCCTACTGCGGAATGTCCAGAACAGCACGCCCCTCCACATCGTACGACCGCAACAGCCCGGCATCCAGCGTGTACCCGACGTCGACGTCCAACTCGATGGACCCCGTATCGTCGAAGGACCGCAGATACCAATCCAGCGTCACCGTCCCCTCACCGATCTCGCCGACGTTCGGGATCGTGAACCCGCGCCCTCCGCCGCTGAACCGCGCGAAGTGAACGGGTGGCAACTCGCCGCCCGGAGCCGAAAGGTACATCTCCGGCGGTGGGGCCTGCGGGTCGCGGTTCCGGACGACCATCCGGAAATCGGTCACTGTCGTCTCCCGGGAGTGCCAGACTGACACCCGCATCTTGATCGGTCCAGCAGCTGCTTCGGGCCCGTATCGGACCGTCGTGACCGCGATCCGACCGTCCTCCGTCCGATAGATGAGATGTGTCTCCCGGTCTTCGGTTCGAACGGTGGGGTCATCCAACTGTGTCGTGGTCATCGGACTCGAACACCCCGACAGGGAGCAGGCAACCGCCCCGCCGGCAGTTCCTAGAAATGTGCGTCGATCCATAGCGGGAAACCGCGTGCCAGGACAATAACCGCCTGGGTAACGCAGAATCCGATTTGTGTCATGCGGTCTCGAAGGTTGTTGTTTTTGGCCCACCTGGATCGAGTTGCGAGGTGGCACTGACAGTGGCGATGGTGGTCGAAATTTGCGTGGGATCCGCCCCACTCGTCTCCGTCGACATTGGAGAAACGTCCGCCGAACGGCCATAATCGAATGCCCGAAGACCAGTCCGACGAACGCCGACAGTAGTGTAATCAATACCATAGAAACCAAGACCGCCGAAAGCCCCCGCGCTCTCGACTCGGGTGCCTCGCTGCGGTCCTCGGCTCCTCCCTCGCTTCGCTCGGTCGTCGCCTCCGGTCCTTGCGTCGGCAGCCGTCGTCGAGAGCGCGGCCCCTTTCGGATTCCCGCCCAAATCGACTTCTTCACACTAGTAATACCGGCTGATCGACCTCCGGTTCCCTGGCGGATCGAAAGGGCGAGGCCGGGTCGGGGAAGGCGGGCGACGTAAGGACCGCAGGTGAGACCCGAGCGGAGCGAGGGTCGAGCCGAGGACCGCAGCGAGCTGGCGGCAACCGAGCGAAGCGAGGGCGCCGCCGAACGAGCGAACGGGGAGCTGGAGACGACCGGAGGGAGTCTCCGAACGGTCGAACGGGGAGCGGAGCGAC
>JBDGRH010000190.1:0-6372 GCA_042218225.1 Halodesulfurarchaeum sp.
ACGGACCCGAGGCCGCCGGTGTGGCGCTCGACGAGGTCGAAGCAGACGAGCTCGACGTCGAGATTGAGGGGGCAGCAGAACCAATCACCGAGGAAGAGGAAGCCGAAGAAGAACCGGAAGCGGCCGAGGAGGAAGCCGAGGAAGCGGCCGAAGAGGAAGCCGAGGAACCGGTCGAGGAGGAAGCCGAGGAACCGGCCGAAGAAGAACCGGTAGAGGCCGAAGAGGAAGCCGAGGACGACGAAACGACCGAGGAAGACGAAGACACAGCCCAGGACGACGAGGACTCCGCCGAAGAAGACGCGGACACTGCCGAAGACGACGAGGAGTAGCGCCGAGCCGACCGACCGCCACATTCTAGAATGTCCACCTCGCGACTCGCCCAATACCTCGCAGGGGAGCGACTCGACGACGTCGCGATCTACCTCGCCCCCGGGACGCTCGATAATCCCGACACCGTGCTCGCGGAACCGTATGCAGAGCCCGCTGGCGACGGGGTGGTCATCGTCGTTGTGGGCGATCGCGGACGCTCCGTCTTCGAACGACTGACTGGCACGGATCCGATGGTGTTCGCGAGTGCGGCCATGGATACCCCCGGAACCATCGACCCGGATCTCACCGACGGCGAGTGCCCGAACGCCGTGGAGGGTCCACAGGACCACGGGGTCCGATTCGTGTTCTCCTTCGCGGAGGCACGGAACGAGGAGGTGGGCGGGCTCTACGCCCAGGGTGACGTGCTCCACGCCTATGCCCAGTGTCGCTGCGGGACCGCGTACGGCGACAAGTGGCTGGTCGACGAGCGGACCGATTGAACCCGCCCACCCCGGATGCCGCCTGCGCGAAACGCCCCCGTCTCGAGACAGCCGGTGTGAAGGCCCGTCTCGATGCAGCCGGGGTGAAGGGGCGAACCAGATGGGACCCTCACCCTCTACCCGTCCTGCATCACACCCCCGCCGGGCGGTATGAGGGAGGCCGCCCCCGGGTGGGAGTCAAACGGCCAAACCTCTCTATCAGCCAACAGAAAACTGCTTTTGGAAACCGCCTTACAAAAATATCATTCAGATTATAATTAAGTGGGTGCCACCCCATCCACTAGGTGTGATGAGACCGAACCCGTTCCGACACACGTACAGTGCCGATGATCCACCAGGTTCCGTGCGTTGGACACCCACGCTCGTTGTCGCCCTCGGCCTCGCAGCACTTCCCGCCGCGGGGATGCTGGCCGTCGCGTTCCCGGTCCTGGCGCTGCTGGTGGTGGCCGCCGCGTTCACGACGTGGTCGGTAACACGGCTTCTCGCCCGTCACCTGGAGCGAGAAGTGCAGGACTCGGACGTGACGGGACACGTGTGTCTCCCATACACCGATGTCTGCGTCGAGGCGCGCCTGCTCCGGGAGGCCTGACGATCCCGTAACGAACCACCCAGCCGAGAGATCGCCCCATCCCCGTCTTCGGCCCTCCGCCGTCTCCGTGCGCGCTCTCTCAGTCGAGAAAATACTCCTGTTTCGGTCCGGTATCCCATTGTCGGGCGCACGGAAAACACACGCTCGCAGCTTGGAGTACGCCCCGTCTCGCTCTGGGTCACTCCTCGACGGGTTCCTCGGGAAGGGCCCGGAAGGCGTCGAGGATGACCTGCTTCGCCACGCTCCCCTGCGTCGTCCAGTGGTGGGCGTAATCCAGCATGTCGTCGTAGATGCGGGGTTTGCAGCCCGCCGCACGCGGGTGGCCACCCCCGTTTACCTGTCTGGCGACCTCGTGTGCCCGCTCGAATCCCTCGCTGCCTCTGATGCTTGCGCTTCCGGCCGGCTTGACGATGACGGCCGCGTCGGCCCCCTGCTGCCGGAGGGCCTCGGCCACCTCGTTCTGCGAGCAGCGCCCATACGTGACCCCGACAGTCCAGGCGTCTATCTCCTTCATCTCGGCTCTGGCGACCGCTCGCTCGATGAGGCGATCCTTCTCCACCCGGCGCTCGGTCAGGTACTCCCGGACGGGATCCGGGAAATTCACCCCGTAGTTCTGGACGACCCGCAGATACTCCTCCGGGTCGGCCCAGACCGAGTAATCGGCCAGGTCGTCCGAGCGCTCGTCCTCTTTGATCCAGAGGTCGTGATCGCGGGTGACGGCCGCGAGTTCCTCGAGGTGGGCGGGGACCGCGGCGTCCAGCGAGCGGATGGTCACGTCCGCCGTGCACTCGGCCTCCGAGTCCCCAACCTCCAGCTCGACGCCCGCCCCCTCGACGACCGCCCTGGCCTCGTCGGTCCACTGGTGGTGGTCGAACCACCTGACGGCGTCCGCGTCGGCGACCAGTTCGGCGAGTGGGTCCGCGAGGGCCTCCGGGTCGTCGGGCGAGAGGTCGCAGACGAACACCGTCGCCCCGGGCTCGCCGTACTCCGCGGCCCGCTCGATCCCGTCCACCAGCTGGTGGGGACCGGTCGGCACCAGTGCACCCTCCCCGAACACCTCGCGGATGATCGCCACGCAGGCGAGGCCGTCCGCGTCTGGATCGGCCACGACGAGGACGTCGGCCCCACTCGCCCGCTCGGCGACCGCCCGCTCGAGGCGGTCCGCCTCCACGTCGTCCGGGACGAAGAACCCGGTCCCGGGGAGCAGGGACTTCCGCTCCAGGGAGAGGCGCTCGTCGTCGATGACCCGTTCGTCCATACCCGGTCCTCGGCGCGCCGGGCTAAGTATCGTCCGATTGCCCCTCGCTCGCCTCCAGCTGGCGGACCGTGAGGACGGGGACGGGACAGGTCCGGACCACCCGCTCGGCGACGCTCCCGATGAGAAAGCGGTTCTCGCCGTGGCGACCCCGGGTCCCGGTCGCGACCACGTCGGCATCGACCTCGCGGGCGTATCTGCTGATCTCCGGCGCGGGGCGTCCCTCCCTGACGGCGGTTTGGACCGGCCGATCCGCGCCCGCTTCGACCTCGGCAAGGGCCGCCTCCGCCTGCTCCTCGAGGGCCTCGCGGAGCTGTGCCTTCACCGCCTCGGGCGCGGAGGAGACCTCGCCCTGGTCCACCACGGAGAGGGCGTGAACCCCCGCGTCGAACCGGTCGGCGAGGTCCAGGGCCACGTCGATGGCCCGGGTCACGCTCTCCGAGCCGTCGGTGGCGATGACGAGCGTTTCGATCATGGGTGTTCGTTCCTCGCCCGGTGCCTTAAACACTCGCGGAGCCGGTTCACAGCGGCCGCTCACGGAGGGCTTTTGGTCCCAGGGGGTGAGTACCCGCATATGTCCCTGGAAGTGGACCAGGTCCTCGTCCCGGTCGACGGGAGCGAGGCCTCGATGGACGCCGCCGAGCTGGCGGTCTCGATCGCGGAGCGCTACGCGGCGGACCTCCACGTCCTCTACGTCCTGGGGGAGGCCGTGGCGCGGGGGATGGAGGCCGGGGACATCGACGAGGACGCCATCGCGGCGGAGAGTCGCACCTTCGTCGACGACGTGCGGGCCATCGCCCCCGAGGACCTGTCCGTCGAGTCCTCGATGGCCTACGGCTTCTCCACCGTTCGCAAGCGTATCCACCCGGGCAGCGTCATCCTCGACTGCGCGGAGCAACTCGATACCGACTTCCTCGTGGTCCCGCGGGAGGCACAGGGCGGGGAACAGGGCGAGGTGCTCGAGAAGGCCGCCGAGTACGTCCTCCTGTACGCCAGTCAGCCGGTCCTCTCGGTGTAGTGAGAAGTTCGCCCCGGCGGGTCCGAGAGAGCCTGCGTCAGTCCTCGGGATTGAGCCGGATGCTCATCTCGTGCTCGAAGCTCTGGGCGTCGCTCGTCTCGAAGCCCACCTTCTTGTAGAGGTTGATGGCCGGTCGATTCCACCGCTCGACGGTCAGCCAGACGCGCTCCACGCCGTTCTCCGCCCCGTATCCCAGGAGGGCTTCGAGGAGCTCCGTCCCGATACCGGCCCCCTGGTAGTCCTGGTGGACGAAGATGGCGAGCTCGAAGGCCCCCTCCTCGTCGCCCACGAGCGTCGCGTGCCCGACGACCCGGTCCTCGTGCACGGCGACGACGTTGAAACTGCCCTCCCCGAGGAGGTGATCGAGCCAGTCGTCGATCCGCTCCCGACCCACCGGGGGGATCCCCTGCGCTCGGTCCGCCGGGTCGAAGTCGTCGTACATGCGGATCAGGGCCTCGCGATCCCCGTCGTACGCCACGATCTCGATCTCCCGGCCGTCGCCATCGGTGACGGAACGCGGGGGACTCGGGAAGGGTCCGGAGACCTCCTCCGGATACGGGCGATCCTCACTCATCGGACCAGCGTGACGGTCACGTGGGAGTTCAGGAGCACGAACTCCGCGATCGGGCCCAGCTGGATCTTTCCCATGGGGCTCTGCTGGCCCCCGCCGAGGACGATCTTGTCGAATCCCTCGCGCTCTGCCACCTCCACGAGCTGGCTGCCCGGATCGCCCTCCACGGTCCGCACCTCCGCCTCGTATTCGGCCTCCTCGAGGGCTGCATTGACCATCTCCTCGATCTCCTCCTGCGTCCGCTCGGACTCCGGGTTGTTGACGATGGCCACCGTGAGCTCGTCGCCGGCGTCCTTGGCCCGCTCGACGGTCTGGTGGAGCGCGTCGAGGGAGTCGTCCGCGCCGCCGATCCCCAAGAGGACTCTCATGGGGTTCCGTGCTCGCCCCGACACAATATAAGTACCCCGTTCGACGGCCCGCCGGTTGTGGCTTGGACCCGAGATGGTTCAGCCCCCGCACCGTCTCCGCCACCGTGATCGGTTTTGGCCCCCGCACCCGTCTCCGCTACCGTGATCGGTTTTGGCCCCCGAAGCCAGCTCCGCCACCGAGACGGATTCGCCCGTCATCCTTTTGCGCCCCGGCGGGAAAGTAGCGCCCATGGCCGAGGACGAGGCGCCGGGAGCGGATCCGGAGGGGGGTGACGAACCCGACGAACCCGACGAGCAGGCCGGCGGATCCGTTAGAGGGGGGACCCGGGAGACAGGACCGATGGAGGACCCGCTCGAGGAACCGGAAACGGAGGGCAGGGTGGGACCCGGGGGGCTGGTCGATGTCGCCCCGCCGGACCGCCGTGTCGAGGCTTCGGCGGCCGCCCTTCGCCAGCTGCAAGCGGCCCCGCGGGAACCGGGCGGGGAGGATGTCCCGGCGGACGTCCGGCGGTACGATCGCTTCAAGAAGGTGGACGGGGCGCAGTACGAGCGGGTCAACGAGTTCCTCCGCGAGCGGACGTACATCACGGCCCGCGAGTGGGCCATCGCCCGCCTCTGTGCGGACTTCCGCACCGAGACCGGCATCGAGATGACGAAGATCGGGGAGAACCTCCCCCACCTCGTCCCGTTCATGACGGACACCTACACGCCCCAGGCGGTCAATCAGGCCCGGGCCTCCTTCGAGACCAAGGTCCGGAAGGCCGGGGCCACCTTCCTGTACGGGGCCATGAGCGACTTCTTCAGCGCCGACGAGCTCGACGACGTCATGTACGAGGTCACCGAGGTGGCGAAGTTCCTCCTGGAGGTCGAGGGCGTGGATCTCTCCGTGGACGAGGAGCTCGAGGGCGAGGAGCGCATCTCCTCGGTCATGCGGGAGGTCCGGCGGGCCAGCGACCAGCTCCGCCACGAGGGGACGACCTGTCCGAACTGCGGGCACGAGATCGGCGGCGAGGAGTAGATCCGCTCGCTCCCCGTGGGTTACTCACCCGCCGCCTCCTCCGGAAGGAGGAGGTCGGGCTCGGCGAGAGAGAGCTGGTAGGTCTCGTCGTCGAGGCGCCGCAGGAACACGGCGATCTGCTCCGGTGAGCGCTCGAGAGCCGCGGCGAGATCACGCACTTGATAATACAGGGGGATCAGGATAGCCCCCTTCTGGGTTCGGTCCTTCGCCACGACCAGGGCGTACTCGACGTCCTCCCCACCGGCGCGGAAGACCTCGTACTCGTCGAAGTCGACGTCCCCCTCCACGAACCCCTGGAGCGCGTCGAACTCGTTGTCGGCGAGGAGGACGTCGACGCCCGGTTCGGGGTCGTCCTGGATCACCGTCACGTCGCCGGGGTGGAGCTCGAGGGTGTCCCATCCCTCCTCCCCGAGCTCCTCGGCGGTGACCTCCATGTCCGCCACGACCCGGTCCCAGACCTGCATGGCCTCGACGTTCGGACCCGCCGTCGCCTCGGGCGGGAGGTCCTCGCGTTCCTCCGGCGGACGGTCCGTCTCCCCCGCCGGCTCATCGACGACCCGGTCGTCCTCGGGACCCGCTGTCGAATCCTCGGGCTCGGTCATGGCCTGACCCAGCCCGGCGCGAGGGATAAGGGTTCTCCATCGTCTCGGCTCGCTCTCCGAGATTGACGCGGTTCTCGATGTCTGATATTCGAGGCTCCAGCCTCACTCCTCAATCTACCTGCCCCATCTCCAGCCCGAGCCC
>JBDGRH010000190.1:6382-7914 GCA_042218225.1 Halodesulfurarchaeum sp.
TCGGCTCGCTCTCCGAGCCCCACGTGGCTCTCGATGTTCGATTTTCGGCGGACCCCGCCCCTGTTCCCCACCCAGTCCCGGCCCCCTTCGACCGCCAACGCAAGGTATTTCATTCGCCGGGGGTCACATCGATGCAGTGACCGAGCTACTCTCGCTATCGGGGCTCAAGACCCAGTTCCGGACGGAACGTGGGGTCGTGAAGGCGGTGGACGGGATCGACCTCACGATCCACGAGGGGGAGACCGTCGGCCTCGTGGGCGAGTCCGGATCGGGGAAGAGCGTCACGGCGCTCTCCGCGATGCAGCTCATCGAGGACCCGGGCGAGGTCGTGGCCGGGGACCTCACACTTCGGGACCCGGACATCGTCGAGGAGCTTTTGGCCTCCTTCGGGAACGCCGAGACCTTCGTCGATCGCGAGGCCGGGACCGTGGATCTCAATGCGGCCCCGGAGTCGGCCATGCGGGCCATCCGGGGCGGTTCGATGGGGATGATCTTCCAGGACCCGATGACGTCGCTCAACCCCGCCTTGACGGTGGGAGAGCAGGTGGCGGAGAGCCTCCGGCTCCACCAGTACGGTGGTCGACAGCCGGACACCTGGTTCAACGCGGTGAGCGAGATCCTTCCCAAGCTCCGGGGACGGGACATCGAGCGGGAGGTCCTCCAGGAGACGGTCGAGATGCTCGGGGAGGTCGGCATACCGGAGCCGACCTCGCGGCTCGACCAGTATCCCCACGAGTTCTCCGGCGGGATGCGCCAGCGGGTCCTCATCGCCATCGCCCTGGCCTGCCAGCCGCGTCTCCTCATCGCCGACGAGCCCACCACGGCGCTCGACGTCACCATCCAGGCGCAGATCCTGGACCTCATCGGCGACCTCCAGGAGGAACTGGGGATGTCGGTCCTGATGATCACCCACGACCTGGGCGTCATCGCGGAGACCGCCGACCGGGTCGCGGTGATGTACGCCGGCGAGATCGTCGAGGAGGGACCGGTGGACGAGATCTTCCACAACCCCTCTCACCCGTACACCTACACGCTGCTCGAGTCGATCCCCACCGAGGACAAGGAGCGGCTGACACCCATCACGGGCAACGTCCCCGACCTGATCGACATGCCCGACGGCTGCTATTTCGCACCCCGGTGTCCGTGGGTGACCGAGGAGTGCACGGAGGGGGAGATCCCCTTCCTCCATCACGGACCGAGCGAGGCGAACCACCGCTCGAAGTGCATCCTCGAGGACTTCGATACCGACGAGTACGGCGTCGAGGAAGGGGTGTCAGTGACCAGCCACGAGATCGGGGAGCGGTTGCTCTCGGTGGAGGGGATGAAAAAGCACTTCTCCCAGGCCGAGGGGCTCCTCGATCAGCTTCTCCCGGGGGAGATCCCCAGCGTCAGGGCCGTGGACGGGGTCGACTTCGAGGTCTACGAGGGTGAAACCCTGGGGCTCGTCGGCGAGTCGGGGTGTGGGAAGTCCACGGCGGGTCGGGCGCTCCTCCACCTCGATCCCCCGACCGAGGGTCGGGTCGTCTATGCCG
>JBDGRH010000184.1:0-4595 GCA_042218225.1 Halodesulfurarchaeum sp.
GGCGCGTCCGCCGGGACGGTGACCTCGACGACGTTGGCGTCCCCCGAGAGGGAGGCGACGCCGTGGACCGGCGCGGACACCCGTTCGCCGTCCGGCCCGAACGGAGCGTAGGGCCGGAAGTGCTCGCGGTGGACGAGGTCTTCGTCCTCGATGTCCACCCCCATGGCCTTGAGGTCCTCCGCGATCCGTGTAACGTCGTCCGTGTCCGTCCCAACGGCGGTCACGAGCAGGTCCTCCCGGCCGGCCATGATCTCGCCCACGTGGATGACCCCCGGGACGCGGAGCACCCGCTGGGCGAAGCGCTCCCGGTCGAGGTCGGGCGTGCTACAGGTGAACAGGTAGGTCAACCGGCCACCCACGGCCTCGTAGTCGATGTGGGCGTGATAGCCACGGATGACCCCCGCGTCCTCGAGCCGGGCGATCCGGTTGCGGATCGTCGGGGCCGAGACGTCGACCTCCGCGGCGATGTCCGGACCGGAGGTGTGACGGGCCTCGCGTGCCAGATGGAAGAGGATCCGCTCGTCGATCTCATCGAATCGATCGTCCATACGTAAGCTCTTGGAACGAAGAACAAATAGCTTTTATCTAGTATCTGCGGTCCGTTCGTCGTGTGGGCCGGAATGCGTCTTTCCGCACCGCCGATCCCGTTCCAGATCCGCACCAGGCGGCCGAGGCCCCCAGTGGCCGGATGATTAACGAAAACAAAATTATCGTGTCTGATTTTATCGAGTCGATAGTCTTTTCGGAATTTATATATTGGATCGAAAGAAAGGGGGTGCCATGACGCAGGACGAGCCGGACTCCGCGTCCGCCAGCGGCGCTGGAGCCGCCGCGGACGAGTCCGGGCAGCGACCCCCTCGGTATCTCTTCACAGTCGACGGGCAGCATCCCCGCAGCGTCCTCCCGCTGGTCTGCGACCTCGCCGCCGACGCCGGGGCCGAGCTCTTCATCGGCGCGCCGGTGACCGTCCCCGAGCAGACGCCCCTCGAGGCCCAGGAGCCCCAGTTCCGCGGGGACAGGCTAGCCGCCAAGCACGCGCTGGCCGCGAAGACGACCTGCGGAGAGGGTGTCGAGGAGGTGAACAGTCTCGTCAGGATCGGCCACCACCGGGACGCCATCATCGCCGACATGGTCGGGTCGGTGGGGATCACGACGCTCATCGAGGAGGTCGTCCCGGAGTCCGGGATCAGGTCGCTGTTCGAGGGGGACTTCGAAGAGCGGGCGGTGAGCGACACCTGCGATACCATCACCGTCTCGCGCCTCGGAGCGCTCGCGGCCAGCGACGACATCGACTCCATCCTGGCGCCCATCGCCGCCGGACCGCACTCCGGGATGGCCATCGACGTGGCGGTCGCCCTCGCCAGGCAGAACGACGCGACGGTGGAGCTCATGCACGTCGAGGACGTCGCCGCGGCGCCCGATGACCGGGTCGGCGAGCAGGTCCTCGCCTCCGGAATCCAGCGGGCGCGGGACTCCGTGGGGGTCTCGCGGACGCTGCTCGAGGGGGACTCCGTCGCCGAGACCATCATCACCTACGCGGCCGACTTCGATCTCACCGTCATGGGCGCCCCCAGGGAGGGACTGCTCAAGCAGTTCGTGCGCGGGACGGTCCCGAGTGCGGTCAGCGAGGGGGCGGACAGCACCGTCTTGACCACCTACCGGGCCGGCGTGGATACCTCCTGGCTCGACCGGTGGCTGTAACGCGACGATGGAGGCCACGATGACGTTCCCGATTGCCGGATGTGCCCCGGAACCGTCGAGAGCGCATCCATCGATGACGGACGCGGGAGGGTCCGTCTCGTCAACGAGGCGTGCCGGTCTGTCCCCTGCAGGGGGTGCTGACGCATGACTGCAGGAGGTGCTAACGCATGATTGCAGGGGGTGCTGACGCATGACTGCAGGAGGTGCCAACGCATGACTGCAGGCCACGAGTCGGGTACCGAGTCAGGCCCTGCGGACCGGGCAAGTCAGGCAGACGAAGCCAGCCCGGCCGAGGAGGGCCGCCCCGGCGGCGACCCGACCTCTGGCGACGAGGTCACGACCGAGCTCTCGCGGGACATGAGCCTCTTCGATATCACCTTCATCGGCGTCGGCGCCATGATCGGCGCCGGGGTCTTCGCCCTGACCGGATTCGCCGCTGGCATCGCGGGTCCCGCGCTGATCCTGGCCTTCGTCCTCAATGGGTTCGTGGCCCTGTTCACCGCCGTGTCCTACGCGGAGCTCGGGGCCGCGTTTCCCGAGGCGGGCGGGGGCTATCTCTGGGTGAAGGAGGCACTCGTCGATCCGAACGGGTTCTACGCGGGGTGGATGAGCTGGTTCGCCCACGCAGTCGCCTGCTCGCTTTACGCCGTGACGTTCGGGGCCTTCCTCCTCGAGTTCATCATCTACGGGACGCCGCTCACCCACGACCTGGCGCTCCTGGGATTCATCACCCCGCTGATGGTCGAGAAGCTCCTGGCCGTCCTGATGATCGCCGCCTTCGCGTATATCAATTACCGGGGCGCGGAGGAGACGGGGAAGGCGGGCATCGTCGTCACCGCGATCAAGGTCCTCATCCTCGGGGTGTTCGTCGTCTTCGGGATCATGGCCACCTTCGCCACCCCGACCTGGCCCCAGAAGTTCCTCTCGAACCCCTCGTTCATGCCGAACGGGGTCATCGGTATCGTCGGGGCGATGGGCTTCACCTACATCGCCTTCGAGGGCTACGAGATCATCGTCCAGTCGGGGGAGGAGGTGGTCGACCCCGGGCGGAACATCCCGAAGGCGGTCTTTTACTCCCTCGCCATCGTCGTGCCCATCTACGTCCTGGTCGCCTTCTCCGCCATCGGCGGCATCGACGTGACCGCCCGGGCCATCGAGCTCGCACAGCCGATCGCGGGCCAGACGCCGGAGTACACCTGGCAGCTCCTCGGCGAGATGGGGGAGCTGGGCATCATCAGAGCCGCGGGGCAGTTCGTTCCCTACGGGGTCCCACTCCTCCTCATCGCGGGGTTGACGGCCACGATGAGCGCGCTCAACGCCACCATCTACTCCTCCTCGCGGGTCTCCTTCGCCATGGGCCGCGACCGCTCCCTCCCGGGGTTCTTCGACCGGGTGCACCCCGAGAAGCGCACGCCCCACTGGGCCATCCTCCTCTCGGCGATCCTCATCGCGGGCATGGCCGTGCTCCTCCCGATCGAGGCGGTGGCGGCCTCCGCGGACATCATGTTCATCCTCCTGTTCGTCCAGGTCAACTGGACGCTCGTCCGGATGCGCCAGACCCATCCCGACCTCCCCCGGACCTACGAGGTCCCGTACATGCCGTGGCCGCCACTGATCGGGATCGTCTTCCAGCTCATCCTGACCCCGTTTCTCATCCGGGCGCTCGGCCTCGAGGCCCTCGGGATCGGGTCGAGCAACCACGGCTTAGTGGCCCTGATCACGACGGCGATCTGGATGGGACTGGGACTCGTCCTCTATTACGGATACGCCAGACAGAAGGAGGCGGAGAAGCTCGAGCGGGAGGCCCCGACGGTCGTCGCCGAGGAGGCACCGAGCGAGCGCGAGTACCGGCTGCTCGTTCCGGTGGCCAACCCCGGATCGGTGGACCAGCTGATGCGGACGGCCATCGACATCGCGCGGGCGAACGACGGGGAGATCGTCGTCACGACCGTGGTCACGGTGCCCCAGCAGACCCCGCTCTCCGAGGGGCGACAGTTCGTCGACGAGGAGCGGGCGGTCCTCGACCGGGCCATGGAGATCGGTGAGGCCGCCGACGTGCCGGTCAGCGGGACCATCCGCATCGGCCACGACGTCGCCCAGGCCATCGTGCAGACCATCGACCACCAGGACGTGGACGCGGTCCTGCTCGGGTGGCGGGGTCGATCCCGGCGACAGGACTTCGTGTTCGGCAGCAACGTGGACGAGATCGTCACCAGGGCCCGGTGTGACGTCCTCGTCGAGCGCATGGGACCGGCCACCGACGGCGTCGACGACATCCTCCTCCCGACCGCCGGCGGGCCCCACGCCGAGTTCGCAGCGGAGGTGGCAGAGGCGATCGCCCGGGCGAACGACGCGACGGTTCGCGTGGTTCACGTCGTTCCCCCGGGAGCCCCGGAGGCGGAGCGAGACGCGGCCGCGGAGAAGATCGACACGGCTGCATCCGTCTTCGAGTCGGCCGACCGGGTGGAGCGAACCGTCGTCGAGGGCGAGGACGTCGTCGACACGATCGTGGAGCTGACGGAGGAGTACGACCTGACGCTCATCGGGGCCACCCGCGAGGGGCTCTTCCAACAGCTCCTGTTCGGCACCATCCCGGAGGCGGTCGGTCGTCGATCGGAGAGCACCGTCATCATGACGAAGCGACATCTCGGGATCACCTCGCGGATCAAGCGGTGGTTCACCGGCGGACACGGGTGATCGAGGCGATCATGGGACCGGCAGCGGTGCTGCAATACTCGATAGGTCGGTCGACTGGAGGGGTTGGGAGTCGCGCGGCCGTCCGGGAAGCGGGCGTCCCGGGAGTGGCCGGGCGGGCCCGACGACTGTGGAGCGTCGGGAGGTCCGAGAGATGCACCCGTGCCCGAGTCGAGGGGCGCTCCCGTGCCCGAGTCGAG
>JBDGRH010000184.1:4695-7897 GCA_042218225.1 Halodesulfurarchaeum sp.
GTCCGAGAGATGCACCCGTGCCCGAGTCGAGGGGCGCTCCCGTGCCCGAGTCGAGAGGTGCACCCATGCCCGAGTCGGGAGGTGCACCCGTGCCGGAATCGGAATCGGTTGGCGGATGCCGACAGCTGCTCGGGGCGCATCACAGTATATAATACCCACGAGGGGGCAGGCCCGGAGCCGGGAGACGTCCCACCGCACACCGTCGATCGTCCGCCCCAGGAGGGGGATCCGGTAGATGGCAGACAGCCTTGGAACCGTCGCTCGCGACCTCGGTCGGATGCTCCAGGCCCTGGCGGGCATGATCTTCCTCTCGGTGTTGGTCCCGCTCGCCTGGGCCGAGTACTACACCATCCCAGCTTTCGTCCTCTCGGGTGCCCTGACCCTCGGGGTCGGCAGGTGGCTTGCGGTCCGCTTCGCGGACGCCGGGACACCCGGCCGCCTCCACGCCATGATCATCGCCGCGTCCGGGTGGTTCCTCGTGGCGGCCTTCGGGTCGCTGCCGTTCCTCCTCACCGCGTGGACCGTCCCGGCCGCCCTCCCGTTCGTGCCCGTCCCGTCGGGCGCCGATACCGCCACGTTGGCCGCCTTTCGGAACCCCTTGAACGCCCTCTTCGAGAGCATGAGCGGGTTCACGGGGACCGGGCTCACGATGACCGTCCACGAGGACGTCCTCCCCCGGGGGCTGCAGTGGTGGCGGTCGTTCACGGAGTGGGTGGGCGGGGTGGGCGTCATCGTGCTCACGACGGCCATCCTCGCCCGACCGGGAAGCGGGTCGCTGACGCTCTACGAGAGCGAGGCGCGCTCGGAGAAGATCCACCCGAGCATCGTCTCGACCGTGCGGACGATCTGGTGGATCTTCCTGCTTTTCACGTTCGTGTCCATCCTCCTCCTGTGGGTCGCCGGGATGCCCATCTGGGACGCAATCAACCACGCCATGACCGGGCTCGCGACGGGCGGGTTCAGCGTGACCGACCTGAGCATCGCCTCCTACGACAGCGTGTGGATCGACCTCGCGCTGCTCCCGGTGATGATCCTGGGCAGCATCGCCTTCCCCATCCACTACCTCGTCCTGCGGGGAGACCTCCGGAACCTGTACGCCGACCCGCAGACCCGATGGGTGTTCGGCTCCTTCGGGCTCGGGTCGCTCGCCGTGGTGGCACTCCTTCTCGCCAACGGGACCTATACGGGGGTCGCGGAGGCGTTCCGCTACGGCCTCTTCCAGTTCGTCTCCGCCGCCTCCTGTACGGGCTTCCAGACGGCCGTGGGGGCGACCACGGTCGGGCTCGGGAACTGGTCGCCGGAGGCACAGCTCGTGCTCACCGGCGGCATGGTCGTCGGGGCGGCGGCCGGGTCGACCGTCGGCGGGATCAAGCTCATCCGGGCCATCACCCTCACCAGGGGGATCGCCTACCGGATCCGCGGGATCTTCTACCCCCGGAACGCGGTCCGGCACCTCCGGATCGACGGGCGCGTGCTCACGGACGAGGAGGCCGCCCAGGAGGTCGAGGAGGCCGCGATCGTCACCTTCCTCTGGCTCGTGTTCCTCTTTTCCGGGGCGCTCGTCCTCCTGGTCGCCCTGCCGATGGCCCGCGAGGGGTACACCCTCGCGAACGTGCTCTTCGAGGTGGCGAGCGCCCAGGGGAACGTCGGCCTCTCCACGGGCATCACCGGTCCCTCGATGCCGGCGGTGACCAAGGGCATGTTCCTCTTCAACATGTGGATCGGCCGACTGGAGATCATCCCGGTGCTGGTGCTGCTGCGTGGCATCTTCCGGGGGATGGGTGTCTATGAGACTGGATGACCTCCGCAGGAGGGTCGCCGGGCTCGGGAGCCTCCCCGGAGTGGGATTCATCCGGGACGCGGGCCCGGGGGACCGTCGGTTCGATGCGCTCCTGGTGGCCGGCCCCCTCCTCATCGCGTCGGTCGTGTTCGTCGGTCGGACGCCCCTCACGGTCGGACTCGCCGTCGCCTACCTGCTCTCCTTCCTCGGCGCGACGGTCGTCGCCGCGGGGCGGACCCTGGAGGCCACCGGACAGGCCGAGAGCAGAAGGACTTAGCCGGCTGGCGTGTCGCGTTCGAGTATGTACGTCATCGTGGTCGGGGCCGGGCAGATCGGCTCGCAGGTGATCGATATCCTGGTGGGTGCCCGCCACGAGGTCGTCGTCCTCGAGCGCGACCCGGACAGGGCGGAGGAGATCGGGCGCGAGTTCGACTGCCTGGTGTTGAACACCGACGCGACGGTGAAAGAGAACCTCCTGGAGGCGGGGGCGGACCGGGCGGACGCCATCATCGCGACCACGGAGTCCGACGCGACCAACATGATGGTCCTCATGATCGCGACGGACCTCGGGATCCCCTCGCTCGTGTCCGTCGTCCAGAACCACGAGCACATGAACCTCTTCCGGAAGGTCGGCGCGAACGTCCTCGAGAACCCCCAGCGCCTGGTCGCCCAGTACCTCGTGCGGGCCATGCAGCGTCCCTCCATCAAGGACTTCATGAGCCTGGAGGGCACCGCGGAGATCTTCGAGATCACCGTGACGCCCGATGCCCCCATCGCCGAGCTCTCCCTGGAGGACGCAGACGAGGCGGGCCTCATCGGCGAGGACGTGCTCATCGTGGCGATCGAGCGCGACGATTCGGTCCTCACCCCGGGCGGCGAGACGGTCATCCACGAGGGGGACCTGGTCACCGTCTTCTCGCGCGAGGGAGCCACCGCGTCCGTCATCGAGGAGTTCACGGGCGAGGAGGAGCGGTGAGGTGGCCGTCTCTCCCGGTCGGGCGGGGGAACGCGGTCCAGGCCGTCGGGTCAGCGGGGAGACTCGGTCAATTAGGGCATCCCTTCCGGACAGCGTCGGTCCGGGAGAGAGGTCCGACGGGATGACCTCCGCGGCTTCAGGGACGGGTCACACGTATTCGCCGGGATCCGACTCGAAGGCCTCCTTGCACCCCTCCGCACAGAAGTAGTAGGTGTCTCCGCGATACTCGGCGGTCGCGGCGGCCTCGTCGACGTCGACGTCCATTCCACAGACTGGATCGGTTGGCATGGGTATGATCCCATCCGAACGCTAGAGTCCATGATTTATTCGATTGTTCCTTCGGATTCGTAACCGCGAGTCAGGGAGCGGTTTGGTATTGTAAATATAGGGTGTTGATAGTATCGCGGGGTCCGAGGAGTGGCTCATCGCGGGGCCGGGCAGATGGG
>JBDGRH010000225.1:0-7892 GCA_042218225.1 Halodesulfurarchaeum sp.
ATGTGTCCCTGGGACTCGAAATACCTCCACCCTCGCCGCTCCAGACAGCTTCCAGCACTGATCCCCGGGCACGGCTGCTCCCGTCCGTCCCCCGTGCCCACCGGCCAATCTCCGCGAGGAGCAAAGAGAGAGTGAACGCCGGAGACAGAGCACGAGCGCGGATCACTCACCTGGCGGCGTCACCGGCGACGACCGACCGCCGCGATGGCGAGCAGGAAGGCAAGTACCGTCGCGGGGAGCGTGAATCCCGGAGTGGTCGTCGGCGTGGCCGTCGGGGTCGCCGTCCGGGTCCGGGGTGGACCGCCACTGTCGTTCACCGTCACCGTCCCGTTGAGGCGGGTCGAGTGCGGATTGATTTTGGACCGGTTCGCGAGTGTGAGGACCACGGCGTTGGAGTGACACGCCGGACAGGCGATCTGTGGCGTGCTCACGTTCGCGTCGAGCTTGTCGTGCGGGCCGACCCCCTCCGGCGGGATCGAGTCGTTCCCCTTCCCGAAGTGGGCGAACCACCCGAGTCGTGGCGGTGAGTGACAGGCCTCGCAGGTCACCGGCTCGTAGGTTCCCTTCAGCTCGATGGACTTGGTCTGGAAGGTGATATCCGTGCGCTTTTTGATGTTCCGTTCCACGTGGCAGCGCGCACACTCGTCCTGCCCGGTGATCTGTGTCCGTTGCGAGCCGGTCGAGAGCGCCTCCGCGTGACCGGACGCCCGCCACTTCTGGAATCGGTCCGTGTGACACTCCCCGCACAGCTTGGGTGTCAACCCGCGTGCCTTCACGCCGGAGTGACACCGCGTGCAGTCGGGGACGCCATCCTGCTGAGACGGTGCATCGAACGCCGCGTCACCGGCTGCGGCGGCCGGCGCGCCCACCGAGAGGGCGACGCTCAGACCGAGAGCCGCGACCAGTATCGCGCCGAGTGCCCGTGGGGTGAGTGCGTCACGTATCATGGTTCGGTAGCCATCGGTTGGGAGTGTTCGTGTCCGTTGATCCGGTGTCGCCCTCGCGGCAACGGGGCGCTCCCTGAGCGAGCGACCGGGTGAGACCCTGCGTCGACACCACCGCGACTGTCCTGTCCGTCAGGCATCTGTATCCCCCTCCGCGACGTCGAGGACGAGGACGACGAGGTCCAGTACCCCCCTGTAGAATGGGGGCGGATCGGCGGCCAGCACGGCCTCCTGCAGCTCCCCGACCCACCGTACGGGATGCTCGCGTGCGAAGGTCCGAAACGCGGCCTCCTCCCCGTCGGCGAGGAGCGCACCGAGGAAGTGAAGCTCCATGCCGAGGTGGTCGGCCAGCTCCCCGGTATCCGGACCGACGTCCATCCCGGACTCTCTGTAGGCCTCCCGGACGGCAGCCCCTCTCCGGCCGTGGAGCTCGCCGTCCCGATAGAGAGACTCGTATGGTGGATCCGGGGAATCCCCGGTAATCCCCCGGAACAGCCGCGTGAACGCCTCGTTGAGGTCGTCGACATCGGACGGATCCACCGAGGCCATGGGTCGGAGGGCCCCGGCAACCACCTCGGGAGGGTCGTCTGCGAGCCACCGACCCGCCCACCGCGACACCGTCTCGAGGTCGTCCGCATCCGCCGGTTCGAGCAGGAGGTCGCCCAAAAGGTGAAATACCGCCGCCTCCAGGGGGTGCTCGGCCCCCGCCGCTCGCGTGGTGGTGCTGGGTTCACTCATTCGCTTGTGTGTGAGGGGTCGATCGCCGATTCGGCCTCCATGGCCGTCTCGGGGTCTTTGAATGCTGCCTTGTCCTCGATCGGGTGTGCCTGGGTGGTGAAGGCGAGATCCCGGACTTGCTCGGGCGTGTCCGGTGGCTCCCCGATGTAGATGACGCTCGGGTCCGTTCCCACCTCCTCCAGGAGCCGGAAGGTCGGGCTGTCCGATTTCTCCCGGAGGCGTCGGTTGGGCGCGCTCTCCGGGTCGTCGAGGTCGCCGAACACGATGGCGTCCACCGGACAGGTCTCCTCGCAGGCCGTCCGGTCGCCGCCGCCACGACGGTGGACACAGAAGGTGCACTTCCCCATCACGCCGTTGGGTTGCAGGCCCCCGGCCACCGCCGTCTCGTTGGGCGCGTACCGCTCGTTGAACTCGGGATTGTGCCAGGGGGGCATGGCCGCCTTCTCCTCGGGGACATCCTCCGGGTGGATATACTGGCCGTGCTCGCGATGCTCCTGGAGATAGTTGACGCCGTACGGACAGGCCACCCAGCAGTAGTTACACCCGATACACTCGCCGTAGTCCGTGAGGACCAGCCCGTCATCCTCCCGGGTGAAGCGAGCCTGGGTCGGACACACCTTCGTGCAGGGGGCGTCCTGGCAGTGCTGACAGGGCAGCGGAAGGAACTTCTGCTCGACGTCCGGATACCGACCCTCCTCGTACCGGTAGACGTGCATCCAGTACACCCCCCGGGGCGTGTTGTTCTCGACTTTGTCGGCCTCCATGCATGCCCGACACCCGGTGCACCGCTCCAGGTCGATGACCATCCCGTACCGGACCATCAGTGCTCACCTCCGTCTGCCGGTTCGACTGTCGCCTTCACGTGGAAGGACTGGCTCCCGTCGATCCCGAGGTATCCCGGGCCACTCGGGATGATGGCATTCACGTTCGGCCCCTCGTCGAGGGCATCCGCCACCTCGTTCCAGTTCCCGTGATGGTGGGCGACCGCGACGGTATCCGGTCGGAGCCCGCGAACGAGTGCGACCTCGCCCTCGACCTGGTGGGTCTCCCCCGTCATCGCATCGTGCGTCTCGACGACCACGTGATCGCCCTCGGTCACCCCGATGTCCCGCGCGGTCTCGGGGTTGAGCTTCACGGGAGCCAATGGCCGGATCTCGTTGAGCATCCGGTTGTTGGCCGTCCGCGAGTGCATGTGCGCTGCCTGCTTGTACGTGATCAGCGTGAGGTCGTAGGGCTCGGGGGACTCCGTCATGGTGGGGCTCCGCCAGGTCGGGAACGCGTTGTAGTCCTCGACGTATGGGTACGCGCCCGGATCCAGTCCGGCCTCCCGGACCACCTGCCCCAGACGGTGGAGCGTCTCGGAGTAGAACGCGTGCTTGACCCCGTACGGGGCGTACTCCGGCGGGACGGTCCGCAGGTAGGCATACCGTCGGGGATCGTCCGTGGCCCACTCCTCGACGTCCACCTGCCCGAGGTCGGTGAAGTACGAGAGCGAGCGACCCCGCTTCCGGGCCCACCGGTCGAGGGCCTCGCGAACGAACTCGTCCGCACTCATCTCGAGGAACTCGAGCGGGCGGAAGCGGTCGAAGCGCGAGAGGCCGAGCCCCCGGTTGACCGCCGTGACGTACTGATTCGAGAGCTCGGCGGCCTTCGCGAGCTCGATGTAGATCTCGGGATCCGGCTTGCTCTCCCAGAGCGGCTCCATCACCGGCACCCGGAGCGATCGGACCGTCGAGGAGCCGTCCCAGTTCGAATGGGGACCGGGGCCCTCCAGCTTGTCGAGGGTCGCGGCCGGGAGGACGTAGTCCGCAGCCATATCGGCGGTCTCGCTGAGGAAGGGGTCCACGACGACGACCGTCCCGAGCTGGCTCAGCCCGTCGATGACCGCATCCGTCTGCGGCGCGCTCATCACGGGGTTCGCCATCTGGACGAACAGGAGCATCTCCGAGGGGTCCACCGGGAGGTCGTACGCGTCCGCGTCGGCCAGCACCCGAGGCACGATGGAGTACCCGTCCGAGGAGATGGGATGATAGGGCGTTCCGGCGAGGGCCGGGCCATCCGGGCGGTCCTTGAGCCGCTCCGGGTGGAACGCGTACTCCCGCCAGGTTCCCCGTTGCGGGGTGGGATCCGCGACACCACCCCGTCGCGGCCGGGTTGATCCGACGACGTCGACCGCCCCGACCAGCATGTTCGTCTGCTGGACCGCGTGGACCGTGGGCATCCCCATCTCGGTGTTCTGGCCCACGTGGAACCCGTGGGTGGCCACCGGTCTGACCGGGATGGTCCACCCGTCGAGCTCCATCGTCCGGCCGATCTGGGCGTGCTCGCCCCACTCGCGGGCGATCCGCTCGATCGTCTCTGCGGACAGTCCGGTGACGTCCGCCGCCCACTCGGGGGTGTACTGCGCGATGTGATCCCGGAAGCGCTGGAAGGCGGGTTCGACCTCCCGGCCCTCGACCTGGTAGCGGCCCTCGAGAGCCGGGTCCTCCGCCCTGATATGGGGGACCACCTCATCAGCCGCCGCATCGTAGACCAGCTCACCCTCCGGCCACTTCCACTGTTCGGCCGGGTCCGCTGCCTTCGACGAGCGGAGCAGGTGGCCGGTCTCCGGGTCGACCAGACAGGGCGCGTTCGTCGCGGTCTTGAGGTAGGTCTCGTCGAGGTACCCCTCCCTCACCAGGACGTGGTTCAGCGCGTTGAAGAACGCCAGGTCCGTCCCTGGCTTGATCGGGAGCCACTCGTCGACCACGTTCCCGCCGCTCGGTCGCCGCTGGGGGTCGAGGACGACCACCCGCATGTCGTGGTCCTCCTTCGCCTCGACGATCTGGCGGGGCCAGGTGATCTGGCACATGTGCGCCCCACCACTCACCCCGAGCCCCGTCCCCCAGGCGATGAGGTACTCGCAGTGCTCGAAGTCCGACTCGAAGCCCCCCGACTGGGCGAAGGTGAGCTCGTTCATCCGCTCGATGGCTCCCGAGCTCACTCCCTCGTTGGTATAATATCGGACGCCCCGGCGGCCGGCGTGCTCCTCGGCGAAGTCGTCCATCGCCTCGACGAACCCCTCAGCGTGCCACACCGGGGCTTTCTCCCGACCCGTCTGGAAGATGACCCGACGGGGATCGTCGCTGAGGGCCTGGTTCAGCTGGTCGCCGATCTCCGCGAGGGCCTGGTTCCAGCTGACCTCCTTCCAGGTGCCATGGGTCCCCTTCTCGTTCGTCCGCTTGAGCGGGCGCTTCACCCTGGTCGGCTCGTACACCTGGGTGATCTGGGCCTGTCCCTTCGGACAGACCCCCCCTTCCGTCCGGGGATCGTCCGGGTGTCCGTTCAGCTTGATGAGCCGGCCCCCCGCCTTGCCCGCCAAAAGCGAGCAATCCTGCTTGCCGATCCAGCACTGGGTCGCGAGCGAGCCCCGCGATACGTCCATCTCCTTCTCGATCCCCTGGAGGCACCCGCTGGTGCTCACGCCGAGTCCCACGGCCGCGAGGCCGCCCGCCTTGAGCAGGTCTCGCCGCGAGATACCAGAGCCGTCACTCATGGTCCGCCTCGCGGTGGCACGATGGCACGTCGGTCCGTGAGACGGGGCACATCCACCCGTCCCTGCCTGATTCGATGGCGTTGCGTCGTCGGTGACCCAGAGTCCGGCCCCGTCCGGGACGCTCGGCGAGCGTCATGCGGTGCTCGCTGGTCACGAGGACGGGGCCTGCTCGACGTGCCCGCTCCACCGGCGTGGGCGGGCGGGTGGGGATCCTCTCGCAAGGCTCGGTCACCGTGTTGAAGATTGGGCGAGCGCGGGGATAAAAAGGGAGGGAGAGTATCGGGTTGTGCAAATCACGCAATCGGGCCGATTCCCGGGCCCTACCTCCGTATTTCGGTGTGTCGGTTCGTTCCATTCCAATATATAAAGGACACGGGTTCGGGGAGAGGTCTCCCTTTGAGGTGACGGGCTGGCCAGCCCACGGGAGGGCGCCCTATCAACCTCTCCACGGGCCCCGCCTTCAATCTCTCCACGGGCCGCGCTGCGCACCCCCTCGTGGCAGGGTGGCCTACCCGCATCCGGCCGACCACTGCGAGAATCTCCCATACCAGTGGGGGGTCACAGTCAGTGCCGACGTGGCCCTCTGGCGCACTCACATTCCGGGGACGTCGATCGGGATGTACGGCTGCTGGACGGCCAGCAACAGCACGAGGAGGCGGATGAGGAACCCGCCGCCCAGCACCAGGGCGTACTTCCCAAGGAAGCCGACGTGGATGGCGCGCTGCATCCGCGCGGAGAGGGCCTCGTGGCCGTCCGGATAGCAGAGCGCCGTCATGGCCAGCGAGGCCGCCACCGGCGTGATCAGGCCGATGAGCACGAATCCACCCCAGAACACGAGCTGGTAGGTGTTGTTCACCAGGTACAGGGAGATGCGACCGGAGAAGCCGCTCGGCTCGAGCGTGCTGAGGAGCGTGCCGAGGATGAGCAACTCGATGACGATGAGAGCGTCGTCCGCCAGGCTGTACTGGTGGACCGTCTCCGAGAGCCCCTCGAAGAGGATGGTGAGGCCCGTGGCCGCCGCGATCCCGGTGGAGATACCACTCATGAGGAACAGGAGGGGCAAGAAGGTGCGATTCCACAGGGGGACCGTGGTCACGGCGGAGAGCAACAGGGCCGTATAGGCGATCAAGATCGCCGCCAGGCCGCCACCGATCGCCCCGAACCCCAGCCAGAGCCATCGCGGCGGCCTGGTGAGGTCCGCGATCCAGTCGAGCATCCGGACGATCCCCGAGCGGCCCGGACCGCCCGGGTCCAGGCGGATCCACCGCGAGAGGATCCGACGGGCGATGAGACTCATCCCGGCCTCGCCCTCGACCGCGGACCCGAACGTGTACCAGAACGCCTGGATCACGGCGAAGAGCGTGAAGATGACGATGGTCCAGGTCCCGATGACCATCCAGGAGCCGTAGTTGTCGAAGGTGAGGGGGAAGTAAAAGGCCCTGAGCGGCTGACCCAGGTGCAACACCAGCGCGATCCCACCCACGCCGATGGAGACTACGCTTACGTACATCCCCCATCGCGCGGTCTCGCGCCTGGCGAGGTACTCCTCCGGGAGCTCGGTCCGGGTGCTCAGGAGGTCGGCCACGTACCCGGTGATGTACGACCCACCCGCCAGCCCACCGAGGAACAGGTAGATCGCGATCTGGAGGCCCCAGTGGACGGACGGCATGTAGAACAGTCCGTGACCCATACATATGCGTCCGCCACCGGCGAGATTAACAGTACTCCCCGATTACCAGTTCCCGAAAACGCCCGGTCAGGGTACGATCGTGGGGTCGGGATGGAGGGATTTGGGTTTCCATTCAGGACGTAGGAATCGGCGATAGAACCTTGTGGGGAAACTGCGAACCTCCGGCTGGCAGGGGACACCATGAGCGAATCGCGTCGGCGGATCTCGGGGGTCGGGTCCTCCGGGCAGCCCGCTTTCGATTTGGCCGCCCAGCGCCCGGGGAAGGAGACCTCGCGGGCAGGGGGCAGCAGGGGAGGTGACAGTCGATGACCCGGATCTGCGGCACGGCCGAAGCGCGCTCCCGGGAGCGATCGACCACCTCGAAGCGCCCACTGTGTGCCGTCCTCGAGATCGATATGGACGGCGAGTGTCCGCTCGCCCAGGTCGACGAGTCGGCAAGGGACATCTACGTTCGACAGGTCGACGGGCTGTGTCGGGCGGACGTGGTCGTCGAGGGCGACGAGCTCGAGGTCCACCACGTGGAGAAATCCATCGACGAGGAATGTGTGGGCTCCATCTTTGGCCGGTACGACTGCGTCCCCCACATCACCGAGGCGAAAGGGGGGTCACTCACCATCATGACCTTCCCGCCCCAGCGGACGATGCTCTCGAGCCTCGTCTCGGACATGCGCGAGCAGTCATTCGACGTGAAGGTCAAGCGGCTGATCTCCCTCGAGGACTACGAGGAGACCGGCCGCGACACGCCGCTTCTCTGTGACGTCTCCATTCTCACGGAGAAGGAGCGCGAGGCGGTGGATTTGGCCGTCGCCAAGGGCTACTACGACGAGGCCACCGACACGAATCTCCAGGACCTCGCCGGGGAGATCGGCATCTCCAAGTCGGCGCTCTCCACGCGGCTCTCCTCGGCCGAGTCGAAGCTCATGAAGGAGCTCTTCACGCGGATGGGCGACGGGAACTAGGAGTAGAAGTTGATTGCGGCGGAGAC
>JBDGRH010000049.1:0-7884 GCA_042218225.1 Halodesulfurarchaeum sp.
CTTGTCCTTCTTGTCCTTCTCCTCCTTGTCCTTCTTGTCCTTCTCCTCCTTCCCCTTCTCCTTCTCCACCCCATTCTCCTCCCCTTTCTCCTTCCCCGTCGTCTTTCTTCCCCAATCAGCCATCCTCGCCACCGGCCGTCTCATCGACCGGTTCCCACCCGTCGACCCGTTCCTCGAGGATCTCCTCGACGTCCGCCTCCACCACCGCGAGCTCCTGGTTTCCGTCCACCCGAACGAAGCGCTCGGGGTCGGCGGCGAGCAGCTCCTCGTAGATCTCCTGGACCCGCTCGAGGAAGTCGATCTGCTCGAGCTTGTTCGTCGCGCCGCTCCTGGTCGCACCCGTCTGGGGATCGACATCGAGATAGATCGTGAGGTCGGGGTCCCTGGTGAAGGGGCGATGGACCTCCTGGACGTAGCTGACCGGATCGGGGATCCGTCCCTCGATAGCCGCCCCCTGGTAGGCGTATCGCGAGTCGGCGTACCGGTCCGAGAGGACGACCTCGCCCCGCTCGAGGGCGGGCCGGATCGTGTCCTGGAGGTGTGCGGCGTGGTCGGCCGTGAAGAGGAAGAGTTCCGCCAGCGGATCCGCCTCGGGCGTCTCGATGGACCGCCGGACGGCATCGCCGTACCAGGTCGGGGTCGGCTCTTTGGTGAACGTGTACCCGTCGGAGCGGCCCGCCTGCAGTCGTTCCCACACGGAGGTCTTCCCGCTCCCGTCCAGCCCCTCCAGCGTGACGAGCATGTTCCCGAGTTGTATCACCCGTCACAAAGCCCTTCCGAGGGACGGCGCGCACCCCGGTCTCGGTAGCGGCGACCCTCGTCGCTCGCGGTAGGGTTATTGGTCGCCCGCCGGTTAGGTGTGGTATGCGAGTCCTGGTCACGGGCGGAACGGGCTTCATCGGGACGCACCTCTGTCGCGAGCTCGCCGACCGGGGGCACGACGTGACCGCCCTCTCCAGATCGCCTCGCGGCGAGGAACTTCCCGAGGAGATCAGCGCCGCCGTCGGTGACGTCACGGACGGGGAGGCCATGGAGCGGGCGCTCTCGGGACAGGACGTGGTGGTGAACCTCGTTGCGCTCTCCCCCCTGTTCAAGCCCTCGGGCGGGGACGAGATGCACGAGCGGGTCCACGTCGGGGGAACGCGGAATGTGGTGGAGGCTGCAGCGGCCAATGACCTGGACGCCGTCGTGCAGATGAGCGCGCTCGGTGCGGATCCGGCCGGGCAGACCGCCTACATCAGGGCGAAGGGGGAGGCCGAGGCCATCGTCAGGGACGGGTCGGTCCCCTGGACCATCTTCCGGCCGTCCGTCGTCTTCGGCGAGGGCGGGGAGTTCATCCGCTTCACCAAGGCCCTCACCACGCCGTACGTTACCCTGCTTCCGGGCGGCGGGAAGACACGGTTCCAGCCCATCTGGGTCGGCGACCTGGTCCCGCTGGTCGCGGATGCGGTCGAGGACGACGCCCACCGGGGGCAGGTGTATGAGATCGGTGGGCCCGAGGAGCTCACCCTGGCGGCAATCGCGCGGCTGGTCTACCGGGCGGAGGGGCGCTCGACCGCCGTCCTCTCGGTTCCGATGTCACTTGCGGGGATCGGGATGACCCTCGCGGACCCACTCCCGTTCGTTCCGTTCGGCCGGGACCAGTACCGGTCCCTCCGGTTCGACAATACGACCGACGACGGTGATCTCGACGCCTTCGGGCAGTCACCGGCGGACCTCACGACGCTCTCGACATACCTGGGCCTTTCTTGATAGGTCCGTTTGGTCACCATTCGTCGTGGACTGCGGGCCTCCCGCGCGGGTATTCCCGACAGACGGGTGTCAGACATCATGGTGGAAAATCGGATATGTCACGCACACATCAACAAAAGGCTTATAGCCGGCTTCCGACCATATAATAGGACAGAGCACACTGCAGCATGAAACTGGCAATGATCGGGTTCGGCCAGGCGGGCGGGAAGATCCTCGATGCGTTCCTCGAGTACGACCGGAACACGGGCTCGGGGATCGTTCGCGCCGCTGTTGCGGTCAACACCGCCAAAGCCGACCTCATGGGTCTCGAGAACGTGCCGGAGGACAACCGGGTCCTCATCGGGCAATCCCGGGTGAAGGGCCACGGCGTCGGCGCCGACAACGAGCTGGGCGCCGAGATCGCCGAGGAGGACATCGACGAGGTACAGGGTGCCATCGACAACATCCCGGTCCACGAGGTCGACGCCTTCCTCATCATCGCGGCACTGGGGGGCGGCACCGGGAGTGGGGGCGCACCGGTCCTCGCGAAACACCTGAAGCGAATCTACACGGAGCCGGTCTACGGCATGGGGATCCTCCCCGGGAAGGACGAGGGCGGTATCTATACCCTCAATGCGGCTCGGTCCTTCCAGACCTTCGTCCACGAGGTCGACAACCTCCTCGTCTTCGACAACGATGCCTGGCGGAAGTCCGGCGAGTCGGTTCGCGGGGGCTACGACGAGATCAACGAGGAGATCGTCACCCGCTTCGGGATCCTCTTCGGCGCGGGGGAGGTCGACACCTCCGCCGACGTCGGGGAGAGCGTCGTGGACTCCAGCGAGATCATCAACACGCTCGCCGGCGGTGGCGTCTCGACCGTCGGCTACGCCGCCGAGACCGTCCAGGCCGAATCCTCGGACGGTCTCCTCTCGCGGTTCCGGAACGACGACTCCGAGCCGGAGGACACGGCCAACACGACCAACCGCATCACCAGCCTGGTCCGGAAGTCGGCGCTCGGTCGGTTGACCCTCCCCTGCGAGATCGAGGGTGCGGAGCGTGCCCTGCTGGTCGTGGCCGGGCCGCCCGGTTACCTCAACCGCAAGGGCATCGAGCGGGGACGCAAGTGGCTCGAGGAGCAGACCGGGAGCATGGAGGTCCGGGGCGGGGACTATCCGGTCCCCTCCTCCGAAAAGGTGGCCTCCGTCGTCCTCCTCTCTGGCGTGACGAACGTCCCCCGGATCAAGGAGCTCCAGGGCAAGGCCGTCGAGGCCCAGGACAACATCGAGGAGATCCGAGCGGAAAGCGAAGCGGCTTTGCAAGAGCTGGTCGAAGACGACGAAGATGAGCTCGAGCCGCTCTTCTGAACTCGCCCTGGCCCTCCTCGTGCTGGTGGCGGTGGTCGCTGTCCCCGCCGCTGCCGTCTCCGTGAGCGGCGAGAACGTGCCGGAGACGGTCCGGGTGGGGGAGAAGCAGACCACGACGTTCACGCTGACGGACCCCTTCTCGTCGTACGAGCAGTGGACTCTGGTGGGGGAGACGGACCTCACGCAGGTGAACTGGCAGATCACGACCTACGACAATGCGGGCAACCAGGTGAACGAGCAGACGTTCACCGGGAGCTCCTTCCAGTACCAGCTGCGGGCCGAGACCGGCGTGGTCCGGGTTGAGGTGCGGCTCGTCGGGACGACCCCTCAGGTCTCGAACTGGAGCTACGATCCGGCCCAGCAGATAACGTATGCCACCTTCCGCCAGACCCAGCCGGGCGGGGCAAGCAGCGTGCTGCAGAACTATACCGTCCGACCCTACACCGCCGCCAGCCAGTCAGCCCGCCAGGCCATCGACGCCGCCAGCCAGGCGATCCAGAAGGCCGAGGCAGCCGGACTCTCCGTGAGTGATGCACGGGCCGACCTCGAGGACGCGATCAGCTTCTACCAGGCCGGGAAGTTCCAGCAGGCGAGACAGAACGCGGAGCGGGCGGAGAGCAAGGCCCGGAACGCCCTCCAGTCGAGTCAGCGGACCAACACCCTGCTTCTCGTCGGAGCGGGCGTGGTCGTATTGCTCGTGATCGCCGGCGTCGTGTACTGGTACCTCCAGCAGCGCGAATCCTACGACAAGCTCGGGTAGGTCCCATGCGGACCGTCATCCCGTTCGACGCAACCGACCCCAAGACGCGGCTCTCCCCCGTTCTCGACGCCGACGAGCGGGCCACGGTCGCGTCGTTGCTCCTCCAGGACGTCATCGATGCCGTCCAGGGGGCGGGCCTGGAGCCGACAGTCATCGCCACCGAGCCGGTGGATCTCGAAGTTCCCGTCCGGGTGGATCCGCGCCCGCTCACTCCGCTTATCGGGGAGGAGATCGAGCGGGCGACCCCCCTCGCCGTCGTGATGGCGGATCTCGCGCTTCTCGAACGGCCACAGGTGTCCCGGCTGGTCGAGACCGACGGAGACGTGGTCATCGCCCCCGGACTCGGGGGCGGGACGAATGCGCTCGTCGTGCGCGATCCGACATTCGACGTTGACTACCACGGGACCTCGTTCGTCGACCACCTCGCCATCGCCCGTGAGCGGGACCTCACCACAGCGGTCGTCGACTCCTTTCGCCTCGCCGTGGACGTGGACGAGCCGGCGGACCTCCTGGAGGTGCTGGTCCACGGGACCGGCCGGACGGTCGAGTGGCTGGAAGAGGCCGGCTTCGAGATCCAAACTGATGGCGGGCGCCCCCGGGTGACCCGGGACGTGGAATCGTAGCTGGTCGTTCCCTGCAACCCGAATCCCTAAGCGCTCCCCGGCCGGAAGCCTGCGCATGCGCTATGGGTGGATCGGCCGCTTCTTCTTCTGGTTGGCCCTGCTCGGGGTCCTCGCGCTCGGCCTGGCGATCATCGCGCAACTCGGCCTGGAGGCGCTGGGGTTCTCCCGGGCCGATGCCGTCGTCGTGTCCCTGGCGGCCGCGGTATCGGTCGCCATCTCGGCGGCGGACGTCTTCACTCCCATCGGGAGCAACCTCACGACCGGGGACTTCGACGAGCGGACCGGCTGGCTCGTCGGGACCCTCGCGGCGGCCGGCGTGGTTGGCGGCCTGGCCTGTCTGGCGGCGCGGGTCCTCGGTCGGGCAGGCGTCCCGGTAATCGGCGGTCAGACCGTCCCCACATTCCTCGGGGTGGCGCTGGGATACGTCGCCTTCGTATTCCTCAATCGGGAGCAGTACCGCGGGGGAATGGAGGCCTCCTGATACGCGGGCGTGGTGGGAGTGGATCCGCCCCGCCGGAACTCCCCCAGCTGGGAGGTGTCCCGCGAGGACAACTGTTTTCTCCGGGGAGGGGGAATCCAGCACCGTGATTCCCGGGGCCGCATCCCACGGCGTCGACATCCAGATCGACGACGCCGAGATCGACAGCCTGCTCTCCGTCACGCCGGGGGACGTCGCGGCCCCGGACGAGCTCACCTTCGCCAGGAACGTCTTCCTCCCGCTCACGACCGCCTGCCGGTACACCTGCACCTACTGTACCTTCTACGACCCCCCGGGACATGCATCGCTCATGTCCCCGTCCGAGATCCGGGAGGTGGTCCGACGCGGGCGGGCCGCTGGTTGCACCGAGGCCCTCTTCACCTTCGGCGACGATCCCGACGACCGGTACGACGAGATTTACGCCCAACTGGCGGAATGGGGCCACGACTCCATCCACGCGTACCTCCGCGAGGCCAGCGAGATCGCCCTGGAGGAGGGCCTTCTCCCGCATGCGAACCCCGGCGACCAGACCCCCGAGCAGATGGGGACCGTGGCCGACGTCATGGCCAGCATGGGGGTGATGCTGGAGACGACCGCCGAGGTCCGTGCGCACGCCGGTCCACGGGGGAAATCCCCGGGGCAGCGGCTGGCCACGATCCGGGCGGCAGGGGAGCACGCAATCCCGTTCACGACGGGCATCCTCGTCGGCATCGGCGAGGACTGGCGCGACCGGGCGGAGAGCCTGCTCGCGATTCGCCGCCTCCACGAGCGCGACGGACACATCCAGGAGGTCATCGTCCAGCCCGTCTCGCCCAACGAGCGCTGGGACGGGGGATCACCATCGACGGAAACCCTGCGCCGGGTCGTGGCCATGGCCCGGGAAGCCCTGCCGGCCGAGGTCGCGGTCCAGGCTCCGCCGAACCTGGCACCCGTCGAGGACCTCATCGACGCCGGCGTCTCGGACCTCGGTGGCGTCTCGCCGGTCACCC
Source organism: Halodesulfurarchaeum sp. (assembly GCA_042218225.1). GTDB lineage: Archaea > Halobacteriota > Halobacteria > Halobacteriales > Halobacteriaceae > Halodesulfurarchaeum. The sequence goes on from JBDGRH010000049.1 coordinate 5,946, forward strand.
AGGACCACGTGAACCCGGACTACGATTGGCCTGCCGTGCGGGAGCTCGAGCGCATCGCCGCGGCCGCAGACCTGCCGCTCTCCGAGCGGCTCCCGGTCTACGAGCGGTTCCTCCCGGATACCGGCTTCTCGAATCAGTGGCTCCCGGAGCCAGTGGGCCGGGTCCTCTACGGAGACACATCCATCGGGGAGCGGTATCGGGCCGTCGTGGGGGACGCGGGCGGCCCCCGGGTGTGACCGCCGGAGAGGATCGTCGAGGGTCGTCGAATCGGGCGGTGGGTTCGGAGACGGGTGGGATGGCGACGGGCACCCCACTATCCGGGGCAGAAATCACCCAGCGTTCGGTGACGACCAGTCCCCAGCGTTCGGTGACGACCAGTCCCCAGCGTTCGGTGACGACCAGTCCCCAACGTTCGGTGACGACCAGTCACGCAGTGGCAGTGGCGAACAGGCGGCCGGCCCCAGAAGCCAATGGAGGCCCGAACCCGGAACAGGTGGCCGCGCACCCGCGTGCTGTCCCGGGCGAAGGGTCAGGTCACGGACCGGGATGGTCGGGTCATCCAATTTAAAGTTTGAGCACCGGGGAGCTGGGTCGTCGGGCGACCGAACCCCAGGACGAGTGGATATGGACTCCACCCGCTCGGGTCTCACCCATCCGGACTCCACCCGCTCGGGTCCCCCTTACTCACTACAGCCGGCGAACCGCTCGTAGACGTCCACGAGCCGTTTCCGGAGGAGGACGTAGCCGAGGGAGGCGCCGAGACCCGCCAGGATCAGCTTTCGCACCTGGGGTCCGAATGCGAGGTAGGGCGGGATGGAGAACGCGACGGCCACGAGGAGGTCCTCGGGGGCACCGTCGTAGCGGACCCACCGCCGGGGCGGCACCCAGCGCGCTCGGGTGTGGAGGTAGATGCCGCGCTCGTCATCGCTCTCCCACGGCCGCAATCCGAGCCCACCACCCAGGACGTCGGTCAGCGAGTGCAGGGCCGCCCCGCCGAAAAACCACGCCACGGCGACCAGGAGGGGACCGGGACGGAGCAGAGCAGGGACAGCTGCGAGCGCCGCGAGTACCGGGTAGAGCTCGGGGTGGTGGAGGGACTTCCGGTGCTGGAGGACGAGGTCGAGGTCGGGAAACACGCCACCCGCCACGGCAGCCAGTCCAGCCACGACGGCGAGCTCGGGAGCCACGACCGTCAGGATCGAGGCGGCCGCGAGTCCCATCGCCGCGTGGGTGGTGCTCATCATGGGCCCGGGGTTACCACCGATTCTGTCGTTCCATCGTGGTGTCGGCGGATGCGATCTCAGTCATCCGCGATGGCCGAGCCGGTTCGCTCGCCGTCCCCATCTCCGCCGCCCCTCCCTGGATCGCTCCCGCTTCCGCCCCCATTTACAAGGGGAGTTCCATCCGCCCGTGGGCCCAACGTCGGACCGAGCGGGGCCTCGGTCGGGTCCACACGTCGCCGCCGGCGATAGTCCGTGGAGCGCTCGACCAGTGGTCGGTCGAGGGTCCCGACAAGCTCCACGTAGTCCGCCACGGAGCGGAACTCCCCGTGATCGCCGCCCGCCCGCTTCGTGATCTCCTCGGAGAGGATGGTCCCCATGAAGTCGTCGGCGCCGGCCTCGAGCATCCGGACGCCCAACTCGTCACCGTACTTGACCCACGAGGACTGGATGTGCTCGACGTTGTCGAGATAGAGCCTGGAGACGGCGATCATGAGTTCGTCCTCGGCCGTCGTGGCTCCCCCGTCGACCATCCCCCGCTCCGCGAGGGCGGTCTCCTCGTGCACGAACGAGAGCGGCACGAACTCGGTGATGTTCCCGGTCCGATCCTGGAGGGCCCGGACGCGGTCGAGATGCAGGACCCGGTGCATCTCGTTCTCCACGTGCCCGTACATGATCGTGGCCGTGGTCGGGAGCCCCGCGGCCGCGGCCGCCTCCAT
>JBDGRH010000035.1:0-7880 GCA_042218225.1 Halodesulfurarchaeum sp.
GACCCCCGCCTCGAGCTCCCGGGCGAGGATGAGGAGGTCGAAGTCCTCCCGCGAGTCGAGGATCCCCTGCCGGAGGGTCCGCCGGTACTTGTTCCGGAGGTCGGCGATCACCTGATCGGTCTGGGTCTTGTGCTCGTGCTCCTCGAGGGGTTGGTCCTCGACCTCCTGGGCCTCCCTGACCGCGCTCTCGGAGATCCGGAGCCCGCGGTCGACGCGGTCGGACATCTCCTGGACGAACTCGTAGACGATCTCCGCGGGGACCATGACCTCGAAGTGGGCGGGGTTCTTCCGGATGATCCAGGTGTTGAGCTTCGAGAAGAGCTCCTCGTCCACGTCCCGGTCCTCCAGCATGGTCGTGAGCTCCTCGTGGATGGAGGGGGGCATGTAACAGGAGATCCCGAGTTCGAGCTTCGCGTCTGCGATGAGCTCGAGAAACCGGTGCAGCGCGTCCTCGATATCCTCGTCTTCTTCGCGGATCTCGTCGGTGATGAACACCGAGGTGTCGAGGACGAAGCGCTGCTTCAGCGGGAGGTCCGATTCCGACATTGCCGGGTGTTCTTCCTGAACCCTTAAAGAGATGGCTTCCAGGTCGTCACATAGTAACCTACTCCCTCCCCCTCTCCACTCCGCATCGAACCCACCGGTTCCCCACCCCGTGTGTCACTTTAGGCTGCACGGCGAGTAGATTTTCACATGGACGAATCCGAACTCCTGGGGGTGAACGCAGACGAGGTCTCCGCGGTCCTCGAGCACTTCAGCAGGGACACGTTCCGTGGGCGAGAATACCGATATCTCGACGCGGCCCGCCGGGGCATCGAACGGGGAACGGTCCTCATCGAGGACACCGCGGTTCGCGGGTTTCCGAGCATCCCCCGAACGCTGGTGCTGGAGACGGGGATCCCGGCGTTCTTCGACGGCCAGGTGAGCATCTCGGAGAAGCTGAACGGATATAACGTCCGGATCGCCGACGTGGGGGAGCCCCTGGCGTTCACGAGGAGCGGCCTGATCTGTCCGTACTCGACCCAGCTGGCCCGCGAGCGCCTCGACCTGGATGCCTTCTTCGAGGAGTTCCCAGAGCGGATGCTCTGTGCGGAGTTCGTCGGCCCAGAGAACCCGTACACGGCTCACGAGTATCCGGAGATCGACGATATCGGCCTCCGGGTATTCGACATCCGGAACCAGGAGCGAGGGACCCCCATGCCCGTCGATCGTCGGCGGGAGGTGGCGGACTCGTTCGGCTTTCCACAACCCGAGCTGTTCGGGACCCACGAGCCGTCTGAGGCGGTGGAAGCGGTCCGGACCGCTATTCACCATCTCGACGACCGCGAGCGAGAGGGGGTCGTGATGCGTTCCATGGATGGGCGCGATGCGCTCAAATACACCACCCACTCCCAGCATCGCCGGGACCTCGCGTTCGCCTTCTCGCTGCCCTTCGATTACGGGCGGGACTTCGTCTTCTCCCGCCTGATCCGCGAGGCCTTCCAGGCCGTCGAGTTCGAGGAGGAGGGAGACGCGCTCCGAGAGCGCGCACACGACCTCGGGGAAGCCATCCTCGAGCCGATGGTCGAAACCATCCGGGACGTCCAGGCCGGAGACAAGGTCGGCGAGCGGCATACAGTCAGGGCTTCGCCAGCGTCGGTGGACGCCCTCCTCGACCACCTCGAGGAACAGGGGGTGACCGTCGATATCACCGTCGAGCGTACCGTCGATGGGGATCGGGTCGTCGAGTTCGTGAAGGTCGCAGATTCCACCCGGGACTCCATCGAGTATTATCTCGGTGGGGGAACAATCGACGAGTGACACTGTGGAGGGTCGTGAAGAGAACGACAAGCAGGTGGATGGGCGGGGGTGGACTGGACGGTCACCCGGGTGCGCCCTGATCCGACCCCCCGGAGGTTGGAGAGGGACGGATTCCCTGCACGTTCTAGTCCCGTGGCACACAATCCGGACCAATGACCGACCGATTCCTCGTCATGGGGGACAACCACGGCGATACGGAGTCCCTCCGACGGGTCCACGAGGACATCCGGGGGGAGTCCATCGACCTCGCGATCCACGTCGGGGACTTCACGAGCGCCTGGCGCCGGGCCAAGACCGGGGTGGACGAGGAGACTGCAAAGGCCCACGGGATGGCGCAGTTACGGGAGGTTGCGCCCATCCTGGCCGATATCGAAGCGGAGACGGAGGACGGTTTACTGTGGGTGTGGGGACAGGACTACTTCGGAGACCTGGACGAATCGCTCGACGTGGGAACGGAGATCCCATCGGACGGACATCTCACCGTGGGCGAGCACCGGTTCACGAACAATCCGGCCGCAGTAACCCCGGAGGACATCCTCGTCACGCACATGGAGAAGTGGTCCCTGATAGACCACTTCGAGGGGCGGGCGCACTTCTGTGGGAACACCCATCGCGGTCGATACAAGGACCGGCGGCTGAACGCAGCGTTCCTCCAGGTGACGGAGCCGGAGATGGGGAGAGGGCGGTTCGGCGGGTACTTCCTCGTGGAGATGGGGGACGAACCGGGTTTCGACGTGGAGATGCGGGCCATCGGCGACCTCGAGCGGGTGGAGTGTGACCGCCACGCGGAGCGGGGCGTCCAGTTCCAGCCCGCCTCCCGCGGCTGTATGTACTGTCGGGACCACCGCACTCTGATGCGGGAGCTGTGTGCCTCGGCATTCTACGGGCTGACGAACGACTCGTCCGATGAAGGGGTGGAAGTGAAAGCGGAATCGCTCGTCGCATACGCCGCCTGTCTGTGGACGGATCCGCCGGAGGGGTTCCGCGCAGACTTCCGGGCGTACCTCTCGAAGATCGACGCGGAAAGGTACGCGCCACTATCGAAGGCGGACGACGGCCGATTCGTGCTCGCCGAGCGGAGCTACTCGTATTGACGGGCGAAAATCCGCGCTGTCGGTGCACTGGGTGAAGCCACGGCGGGACTACCCCCGACAGCATCCCTCCCAACAGCGCGACCTCCTCGATCCCTCCCCCCACGGGTCCGTGACTCCTTTACAACGGGGACTCGGTTTCCAGACCCGCAACGGGACGATGCTCCTCGCCGGAGCGGAAGAGGTTTTCCCGCTGGAGGGGGTACCGGGTATCGATGCACGACTTCGCCGTCGTGGGGATGGGGCCGCCCGGCGCACACTTCGCCAGGCGAGCGGCGGGGGCGGGGTTCGACGTGGTCGGCTTCGAGCGGGGGGAAGTCGGCCACCCGCTCGCCTGTTCCGGGCACGTGAGCCTCGACATCTGGGAGTTCCTCCCCGACGGCGCGGCGGCGACACTCCGCCAGAACGAGATCCGGGGTGCGCGGTTCCGGCTGGGCGGTCCGGACGCCACCCCCTACCCCTTCTATAAAGAGCGCCCCATCTCGAACGTCATCGACCGGGTCGGGCTCGACCGCCGCCTCGCGGAACTCGCGGCGGAGGCAGGCGCGAGCGTCCAGCCGGAGCACACGGTGACCTGGATCTCGGAGGAGACAGACCGGGTGCGACTCGGGGTCACGGGCCCGGACGGGACCGAGACCGTCGAGGCCCGGATCCTGGTGGGGGCGGACGGGGCCCAATCCACCGTCAGGCGGGAGCTGGAGTTCCCGGAGCCACGCGAGCTCCTCCGGGGGGTACTCGTCCACACCGGAACGCCCGACGAGGGCGACTTCGTGGACGTCCATCTCGTCGTCCCGACCTTCTTCGCCTGGCGGATCCCGCGCGGCCAGGCAGGGGTCGAATACGGCCTCGCCGCACCCCCAGAGGTGGACGTGACGGGGAAGCTAGACGATCTGCTCGCGGCGTACGGCGCGGAACCGGAGAGCCGATTCGCCGGGGCCATCCCGATCGGTCCCCCGGCCCGGACGACGAGCGACCGGAGCCTCCTGCTCGGTGATGCGGCGGCCCAGACGAAGCCGTTCACCGGCGGCGGCATCCTGTACGGACTCCAGGCCGCGGAGATCGCAGCAAACACCGTCGACCCACGCGACCCAGGGACCCTCCAGGACTACGAGCGCGGATGGCGCGAGGCACTCGGGACCGAGATCCGGCTCGGCTCGCTGATCCGGCAGGCGTACTCCCTGCCCACCCCGGTCCAGCGGGCGGGCCTCTGGCTGCTCTCGGGCGAGATCGGCGTGCACATGGACAGACCGAGTTCGCTTCTCTCCCGGGACCAGCTCAGAGCCCTCTTCCGGTGAGGGGCGGCTCCGAAAACCCCTGTGGGTCCCGCAGGAGCTACGAATCAGTCTCCGGACGCTGAATCGGCGGTCAAAAGCCCAGCTTCTCCCGGAGGACCTCGATGAACCCCCTGGAGTTCTCGGGGGTCTCCTCGGTCACCACCCCGGAGTCGACGGTGATGAGCGTCCGCTCGCCGACCTCCTCCGCGGAGATCAACCCGTCCTCCTTGAGGGAGGCGAGTGCCGTCTCGAGCTCGTCGATGTCGGCGCCGACGCGGGAGCGCAGCTCGAAGACCGTCATGCCCTCGTCCTGGCGGTCGACGAGGGCCTCGAGGACCGCCACCTCGGTGTCGTCGCGGGAGCGATACTCCCGGCGCAGTGTCATACCCGGGCGCTACAACGGGGTGCTCCTTAGCCGTGTCCCCGAGGAGGCATGAAGGAGGTGGAGAAGGAGGAGGTGGAGAAGGAGGAGGTGGAGAAGGAGGAGGTGGAGAAGGTTTGCGGTGCCGATGGGTGATCGTAAAGATGGGAAATGGCATGGCCCAATCCCGCGCTCGAGCCAGCCGTGCATCGTTCCGAAAGCGGTGCGTCTGACCGAGCGGTAGCCTTTTGCGGATGCGCCGGAAATCCCTGCGCAAATGGGGCTCAGGTGTTCGCTCCTCGGGCACGACTTCGGCGATTCAATCACCGAGCGGGACCGCGAGGAGCGAGGGCAAGAGGTCGTGACCACCGTCCGGGAGGTCCGCGAGTGTCGGCGATGCGGAACCGAGCAGGTCGTAAGCGAGAACACCGAGGTCCGACGCGTGGAGCGTGGGGCGGATACGGACGGTCCAGGCACCGAGGAACCTTCTGGACCCGGGGAGCCGGCCGCGGAGCGGGAGCCGGAGCGGCGTCCGGAACCGGATAGCCCATCCGCGGGCGATTCCGCGGACGGAGAGGACGTCGACGTCTCGGCTTTCGTGGAGTCCGCGGAGGGTTCGTCCGCGGATGAAACCGGCGGATCGCCCGGTGATTCCGCCGTCGACCCGACTGACGAGTCGGTGGAGATGATCGATCAGGGCGGAGGCGAGTCGGACGAATCGCCCGATGAGCGCGATAGTAAAAGGGAGACAGGAGATGACGAGCAATCGGGTGAAGCGGCGGACACGGCCGAACCGCCTACGCGGGACGAGGATGACGAGCCCGAGGACGACGCCATCATCCTGACGGACGACATCGAGGGGGAGGTCGACCGGTCCGCGGACAGCAGTCGTCGGGACGTCGTCGACGCCGGCAACATGTTCGACGCGTCCCCACCCCAAAGCGACGACGGCGATTCGGCTGACCGACGGGAGACCCGGCAAGAAGAGGCTGAGACAGGGTCTGCGGGGCCAGAGTCGTCCGCCCCGGGGGAGGATGCCTGGGACGGTTCGTGGGAAGAGGCATCCCGGCCACCCGCCGAGCAAGGCCAGGGCGAGTCCCCGGAGGAGAGTGGATTCCAGTTCCACGAGGACGTGGAGGGAAGGGGTAACCGCGATCGAGATGGCGGAGACGAGCTCGATCCCCGATCCGGAATCACGAGTGCGGGGTCGATCGACACGACCGGACCGCCGGACGGCGACCTCGACGTGACGTTCACCTGTCCGGAGTGTGGGTATGCGGTCCGGGCCGCAGACTCCTCGCTCCGGGCGGGCGATATCTGCCCGGAGTGCCACGGCGGCTATCTGAGCGAGGCGGAGTGAGCACCGGGAGGCGGGGGCGAGCTGCGGGCAGCGAGGGGCGAGAAACAAGCGGCGAATGAAGAGCCATGAGCCCCATCGAGGGCCGGAGACCCCGGACCGAATCCGGTGACGAAGAGGTTTTACCCGTCGGGCCGCTTCCCGAACCCATGAAGGAGTACAAGATGCGCCGCGGGGAGTACCTCGACGAGCGGGTTCCGGACCTCCGGGGGACCGTCGAGGAGTACTTCGGGCCCATCACCGGCACCGAGGAGGTAGACGGTGTCGAGATGTACGTGGTCGAGGAGCCGACCAACCCCGTCTTCGAGCGCATCCTCGTCGGCCGGTCCTCCTACGGGTCGAAAAAGGACAAGCTCGCGGTCCATTTCGAGGAGCGCGACGCCGAGGAGGTCATCGCGGCCGGCGAGGCGGAGGCGGCCGCGGATGCGGTGGACAAGAAGAATGAATTCCTGCTCGAGGCCACCGGACGCGACGCCAAGTCCCGGCGCGATTCGATGAAGCGCTCGGTGGAGAAGACGGACGAGGTCCCAGACGAGGTCTGATCGAGTCGAGAAGAGGCGAGGCGAGACGGGTTCTAGAAGAGGTCTGACCGAGGGAGTCGAGAAGAGACGAACCGGTATCCGCCCTGTGCGGAGCCCGTGTCGCAGCGACTACCGATTGAGCTTCTCGCGACTGATGGCCACCCCGCCAGGCGTGACAATCAGCTGATCGTCACCCTTCTGGACGATGTCTCCGCCCACCTCCTTCGCCGTCTGGCGGAGCTCGTCGATGACGTGTTCCGTCGTCCGGTCCTCGGTCCGGAGGCGGGTGATGTCGGCGATCACGATCCCGCCATCGTAGACCGCGTCCTTGATGGCGATGACGTCCTCCTGTCCGTCGATCTCGGCGATGTGGACCTGCATCCGTGCCTCCGCCTCCGCCGCCACGTCGTCGAGGTCGAGCTCCACGTAATCCTCGGTGGTCTTCTCCTTGCCCCCGAGGATACGATCCATGAATCCCATAGGGGAAGGAATCCGCCGGCGAGCAAATAATGTTTCCCTCCCGGCGGTCAGGCGTCCCACGGGCGGCATACCGGCCTCGAACGGGGTGAGAAGGTGAACGTGGCGCCGGTCAACCGCCAGGTGAACCAGCTCAGATATCGAACTCGAACAGGTCGTCGCCCACGTGATGGAGCGAGCGGACCACCTTTCCCTCCTCCCCCAAGAGGTCCGGGCCGTCGGTGAGCGCCCGGCCGATGGCGAGCGCCTTGCCGTGGGACTCCTCCACGACGACCACCAAGTCCCCCTCTTCGATGTCCGGGTCCGCATCCGTGATTCCCGGGCGCATCACGTCGGCGCCATCGCTGACGAAGGAGATGGCCCCGGTGTCCACGGTGACGAGGTGCTCGGTCGGGTTCGTGACGTTTGCCCCCTTCACCGTGAGGAAGGGCTCGCCCGGTTCGGGATACCAGGCGAGGGGCTCGCCATCCACCAGGATGACATCGTACTCCACGTCCGAGAGCTCCACCATCTCGATGGTGTCCCCCGTGAGCTCCACGCCGAGGTGCTCCCGGAGCGTCTCGGCTAGCTGGTCCACCTCGTCGCTCCGCAGGTGGTGTCTCGAGGAGACCTTCATGCCCGCCTCTCGGTCAGGAGTCGGGATAAACCGACCGCTCTCGTGTGAGAGATTGGTTCTGGGTTGATGCACTGCCTGGTCCATCATCATATCGGCATCTGGGCGGGGTCGATCGGTCTGAAAGGCCTGTGGTTGATTGGTGGGCAAGTCCTGTAGTTGATTGGGGGGAAGTCCTGTGGTTGCGGCGATGTGCAACCAGGAAGATGGGCAGGGGAACGAGCTTGCACGTGGTCTTGCAGGTTCAAGGGAGTCACGTTTTCCGGAGGTCGACATTCCCGTGATCTCGCACCGTCTCCTCGGTCTCCGGTGACGCGGTGGAAAGGACATCCACACGTTCGATTGCCCAGCAGGAAGTTGGGGTATCGCCAGAGTAGCAACGGAAT
>JBDGRH010000053.1:0-7808 GCA_042218225.1 Halodesulfurarchaeum sp.
AGTCGAACTGACTCATGGCATGCTCCGCACTCTGGATCCCCATCCGCTCCTCTGCGGCGTCCGCTGCCGTCCCCCCGAACATCGCAAGGGCACCCACGCTGATGATGGTCAACCCCAGAAGGAGTGCAACACCGAGCGTCTCGGACTGTCCCCGGTCCCCCAGGTACCCCATTAATGACCCATTAATCGTCCAGCATGATGAATGTGCCGCCGATATGCCGAGGCCTGGTTACCCAATCCCCTCGCTCGGGCAGTATCGATACGATCGAGCGCGATCCATCACGTCATCAGGCACCAGTCGGGAACGATCGATGACGGATAACCGATGCATCCGTCTCCGGGTTCGCCATATATACACGGGGGAACCGCTTCGAGGCCATCCGCGGTACTTTAATTCACCCTCAAATCGTGGGTAACCACTCGTTACCCTCGGGGCGCAAGCCCCTGGCACGTTAGCGGCAGGTCCGCTCCGACGTCCACCCGCCCGATCGATCAGGAGCGGTGGGCACGGTCGGCGGACATCACCGGAAATCACAGAGGTGAGACACAGATGGGTCAGACAATGACGCAGCAGATCATGGAATCGCACGCCGGCGAACCGGTCGAGCCGGGCGACACCGTCACGGTCGACGTCGATAAGGCCCTGCTCCAGGATGGAACCGGCCCCCTCACGGTCCGGGAGCTCCGGGACATCGACATGGAGCAGTGTGCCATCCCCGAGGGGACGGTGGTCTTCCTCGACCACCAATCGCCGCCGATGAATGCGGAGATGGCGAACGAGCACGCGCTTCTCCGAGATTTCGTGGACAACGTGGGCGCGAACCTGAGCGACGTCGGTGATGGAATCTGTCACCAGGTGATGACGTTCGACTATACCGCCCCGGGAGATATCCTCGTCGGGGCCGACTCCCATACGGTGACCGGAGGGGCACTCGGAGCCCTCGCGACCGGCATGGGGAGCACGGACGTGGGCGTCGCGCTCGCCACCGGCGAAACGTGGATGCGCGTCCCACCCACGGACCGCTTCCGGCTCACCGGCTCCTTCCAGGACGGGGTCTACGCCAAGGACCTCATCCTGAAGATCATCGGTGACCGGGGTGCGGACGGCGAAAACTACCGCTCGATGGAGTTCGTGGGCCCGCTCGCCGAATCCCTCCGCATCGACGAGCGGATGACGATCTCGAATATGGTGGTCGAGGCGGGGGCCAAGGCCGGTATCTTCCCGTCCGACGACACGACGAGGGCGTTCCTGTCCGAACGGGGACGCGATGACGACTGGCAGCCTCTCGAGCCGGACGAAGGAGCGACCTACGATGCGGAGTACGAGTACGACGCGACCGATCTCGAGCCCCAGGTCGCATATCCCCACCAGGTCGACAACGTCGTGCCGGTCAGCCACGAGCGGGTGCAGGACGTCGAAATCCACCAGGCGTTCCTCGGTTCGTGTACGAATGCGCGGTTCGAGGACCTCGAGATCGCCGCCTCCCTCATCGAGGCGAACGACTACGAGCTGGCTGAGCATGTCCGCCTCATCGTCAATCCAGCGTCGCGGGGCGTTTACGAGCGCGCAATGGAGGAAGGCATCCTGGACGTATTCAACGAAGCGGGCGCGGCGATCAATACGCCCGGCTGTGGCATCTGCTACGGCGGCCATCAGGGTGCGCTGGCTGATGGCGAGAACGCCATCGGCGCGAACAACCGGAACTTCAAGGGCCGGTTCGGGAACCCCGAGGCCGACGTCTATCTCGGCAGCCCCGCGACGGTCGCCGCGAGCGCAATTGAGGGTGAAATCGCCGACCCGCGGGAGGTGCTACCCGCATGAGTCAGACCGCGGACGACCTGGCCGCGAAGGTCGAGCGTGGCAAGGAGATCGAACGAGACCTCTCGAACCTGACCGGGAGCGTCTGGAAGACCGGCGACGGTGTCTCCACCGACCTCATCGCGCCTGGCCGGTACTTCGACCTCCGTTCGGACCTGGACAGGCTCGCGGAGCACACGCTGGAGGACGCACAGCTTGCGAGCACCGATGCGGCATTCATGGAGGTCATGGAGCCAGGGGACTTCGTCGTCGGCGGGGAGAACTTCGGACAGGGGTCATCGCGGGAACACGCGCCGGCCATCATCGAGCGGGTCGGCGTCTCCGCGGTCATCGCCGAGTCGGTGGCCCGGATCTTCTACCGGAATGCCGTGAACGTGGGCCTCCCGATCATCACCTGTGACACCTCCCAGTTCGACGAAGGTGATGAGCTCGAGGTGGACCTGAAGGCCGGGGTCATCAAAGACGTGACCAAGGACCTTGACGTGTCGGTCGATCCACTTCCGCCCGTCATGATGCAGATCCTCGAGGACGGCGGGCTCAAGGCCCACGTGGGCACGCACGGCGAACTGGATCTCGGCTGAGCATCCCCTCCTCGCCGGGTCGGGTCAGGTGCCCACCTGCCACCCCGGGATCAATCTCGTCGTCGGATCCCCCGCAGCCAGACGGCGTTCGGCTCCTCGCCGTCCGGTGGGGTATGATCCACCGTTCGCATCGGTTTCCGCTCGGCCATCGAGTGGAGATTCGCGACACCGGGAGAGGAGCCTTCCCCCGATACCCACTGCGTGGGAATGACACGCAATTTTAAAAGGGTGTATTGGCGGTCGGTCGATACGTTTTCGACGACGTCCCCCCAAGGGTGGGACGCATGGCTCGAATACAGTTCGAGGAGCCCGACGGGCAGGTCGTCACCGAACAACCGCCGGAGCTCAACTTCGACGACGAGAGCGGCCACTGGATCCTGCTTGACGAGGAGGAAGGGACCCTGACGTACGTCCCCCGCGAGCGAGTTTTCCAGGTCGAGGTGGCGCCGGAAGAGGTCGCCGAATCCGAGGAACCCGAGCCCGCGGAAGGGTGGTAAGGGTAGCCCACGGCCGTATCGCTCCATCACTCGCCTCGGTGATGGACAGCCGTGCCTTTGTGTATGTGTAAATCTTCGTCCCGAGACAAAGAACCGAGGGGACGGACCGGTCCCAGAGCCCAGGAATCATTATCGGTGGTGGCGACTCTCAATCGACTCCCGTACACACCAGGCCGCTCGAACGATGATTCTTTCAGGCGGTCACGAGACGATGCGGACATGCACACTCGGTCCGCAGGTGAGGCGACGGTCCCGGTTCTCGGGTTCGGGACGTACCAGTTGTATGGCGATGAATGCGCGACGGCCGTACGGGATGCCCTCGAGATGGGGTATCGACACGTCGATACCGCTGAGTTCTACGACAACCACCGGGCAGTCGGAGAGGGGATCGACGCCGCGTCGGTCGCCCGGGAGGACATCTTTCTGACCACGAAGGTGTGGAAGACGAACCTCGAACGGGACCGCGTCCTCGACGTGGGTCGATCCGCGGTCGAGGAACTCGACGTGGACTCCGTGGACCTCCTTCTCATCCACTGGCCGAACGAGTCCGTCCCGATCGAGGAGACAGTCGGGGCCATGAACGAGCTGCAGCGGGACGGACTGGTCCGGCACATCGGGGTGAGCAACTTCTCTCCCGCGCAGGTCCGGGGGGCGATCCGGGCATCGCAGACACCGATCGTGACAAATCAGGTCCGGTATCATCCCGGGCGGAACGTGAACGAGTTGCTCTCGCTTGCCCGGGATGAGGACTTCCTCGTGACGGCCTATAGTCCCCTGGCCAAGGGAGACGTGCTCGACAATGACCTCCTCGAGCGTATCGGCGAGCGATACGGAACGTCGCCCGCCCAGGTCGCACTCAGGTGGTTGATCCAGCAACCGCGGGTGGTCGCCATCCCGAAAGCGGCGACGCGAGACCACCGATACGAGAACCGACAGGTGTTCGATTTCTCGCTGAGCGACCAGGAGATGCGACGCCTCTTCGAACTCGGAGGGGACGTTCCAGAGATTGAGGGGGGTTGGGCGGATATCTGACGAGATCTCGAGCGTGAATTTTCGGCGCTGATGCACGGCCGGTGCCCGAGAGACCGAGCCATCGCGACAATGATTCGATACGCTTACCTACGCTGACCGGCTGACATGGACAGTGGAGGCGGGTCGAATCGACCCGCCACCCGGCTCGCAGCCGGGGAAGCCCCGGGTGCCACCCGGGACGCCGGACGGGGGATGTGCCGAACACTGGCGCGCCGGCGTGTTGCCGGCGCCCCCCGACCGGCCCATCGCACACATTTCGATTTCTCTCTCTTTCCGATTCCACAGCAGCGTGGCGGAAGCCGAGGCCGAGACCGCCGCCCGGTGCCCAGTACTTACTTCTCCTCTCCCACCAGAACATCGGTCATGCCTCCCGAGTTTCGGCTCTATCGGTGTGCCAGCTGCAACAACGTCCACGCGGGATACACGGACAGCTGTGCGGTCTGTGGGAACGAATCACTCGTGGAGATCGTCCCCCGGACCTGATCGAGTGGGCCGATTTCCTCCACCCTGCCGGTCGTCGGCACGACCTAGAAAAGGGTCAGAATCGCGGTCGTGAGCCTGGAGATGGCCGTCTCCCAGATCGAGAAGCCCGTCAGCAGTGAGAGGATGGTATCCACCCCGAAGAAGGCGAACAGGGCGGCTCCCGCGAGATGCGCCTTCCGGACGTCGAAGCGGCGAGAGAACCGGTGAAAGAGGAACGCGTTTGCGATGCTCACCGGGATGATGGCCGCCATCTCGCCGACCCAGATGGCCGGGTGAGCACCGTACTGCACCGCCAGGCCGATGGTCACCAGCTGGGTCTTATCGCCGAACTCGCCGGCGGCCATCATCGCGAAGATGGGCAGGAAGCCACCGAGGTAGTTGGGGACCTCGTATCCCATCACCGTGGGGGTCAACTCGCCGGCGTCGAGGATCCCTCCGTCCGTCTCGGCACCCGTCCCCTCCGGAGCCGACCGGATGAGGAGGACTGCGAAGAGGAGGAAGAGCCCGCCGGTGAAGGCATCCAGGTAGAACCCCGGGAGGGCCCCTTTGAGTGCCTCTCCAACCAGGAGCTCGATCGCGGTCCACCCGGCGAAGGCGCTTCCGGCCGCTGCGACCACGATCCGTGGGTCATATCGCGTCGAGAGGCCCGCGATGATGAACTGGACCTTCTCACCCGGGAGCACGGCCAGCTGGGCGATCATGGCGATCAGGAAGATCTCCGTCCATCCCGCGCTCATCGTCCCGGCACCTCCGGTGGATCGGCGTCCGTCGCCTCCGATTCCCGCCGGACACGTATCGTCTCGGCCACCGACTCGGGAAGGTGACAGGTCCGGTCCCCGACCGCGATCCGATACATGCCGACCGGGGTGACTCTCTCGATGACGATGCTCGTTCCCGGTTCGACCCCCGACTCGGAGAGGAACTTGAGCTCGCCCCGATCCCTGTCACTCACTCTGGCGACCACGAGTCGGTCGCCTGCCTCGAAGGACGAGAGTGGGGCCGTCTCGTCGTCGGGGAACGGTTCGAGGTCTGGCCCGGGGATAGGGTCGCCATGGGGATCGACGGGTGGATCGTCCAGAACGTCGGCGATCCGTTGCTCGAACACCTCGCTTATGTGATGCTCCAGGACGTCCGCCTCCTCGTGGACTTCGGACCACTCGTAATCGAGATGCTCCGTGAGGTAGGCCTCGAGGAGGCGGTGGTGGCGGATAGTTTCCAGGGCAATGGCTTCCCCTTCCTCGGTAAGCTCCACCCCCTTGTACTTCTCGCGGGTGACGAGCCCACGCTCCGCCAGCTTCGACATCATGCTCGTGACGGTGGGCGGCGTGACGTCCATGTCGTCGGCGATCTGGGAGGTCGAGACCGGCGCACCCTCCTCTCGCTCGAGCCGGAAGATGACCTTGAGATAGTCCTCCATCACGTCGCTCGACATCCGATAGGGGAAGTTTTGATGTGTCTAATTATTAAATCTAATGCATCTAAATCCTCCTCCCGGTGGACCTGCGGGAGGTCGGGCGTCCGATAGCGTCGACACCCTTGGCCGGATACACACCGACACGACCTCGACCCTCCGGATACGGGACCATGATTTACCAGACCGGCGCTATTTGTGAACATATAGCATCCGCTCCGGAGACTCACGATGACAGCCGAGGTCAGCCTCCCGCGGTACGTCGCACTGCTTCGGAACATCAGGGCAGTCGTCCTGTACGATCCCGATGATCCCCCGACCGAGAAGACGTGGAGCTGGCTGCAGCGAAAACACCGCTACCGAAACGTCGGTATCGCCCCCGCAGCGGCGGACGCGACAGACCGTGAGGCCCTTCCCGAGGGTGACACCATCACGACGCTTTACCTCCCGAATGAGACGGTGGCCAGTATCTGCTCCGAGACCCCTGAATCCACCCCCGACTGGCTCGCCGAATCAATGTATCTGGCCTCCGCGTATGTCGCTCCACTCCTCATCCAGCCCACCTTGCTCGATTCCCTCTCGGAATTCTCCCTCTGGCAGCTGTACCCGGATATCGAGCTGACGGAGGAGCAGCTCCTCCGCCACCTGCGGATCCTCGGGTACGGGATGGTGGATTTCCAGGAATCCATGGTCGAGTCGGGCTACGAGGCCATCGTCGAGGGTCGAATATCCGAGGAGCGGGAGCGACGACGGTCAGTGACCGAGGAGGACGGGCGGGATCGGTGCTGGCGGCTCTTCGACGAGGACGAGGGGGACCCGGTAGACGAATCGCGGTGGGTCGGCGGTTACTTCGACACGCTCGCGCTATTGGGGGATGACGCCATCGACAGCCTCGAGGCGGACCCTGACGGGGCGATGCTGTTGGGTGTCATTGGCGGCATCGTCCTCGACCTGGAATGAGCGAACCCCGTCGACGAGACGAATAATATGCACTGAACGAGCGGACAGGTGAGGTCCTAGAACGAAGGTGCCCCGTGAACGCCTACAGACGAGCGAGTTCCCGGTAGACCTGGACGGCGACGAAGAGGAGTGCGAGACCCACGATCGCGGCAACAAACCAGAGCGCGCCGAGAGGGGCGAGGGCCGGTGAGATCCTGAGGGCCACCCCCAGTGTCGTCACGATGCCCAGGACGAAAAGTAACAACACGTAGAAGCGCGCCGAGACGTAGAGAACCCGCCCCAAGTTCATGGACGGCGGTACCGACCGGGGCGCAGTACAAATAGTTCTCGGTGGGTGGCAACTCATCGGCCGAGGGACCGGGTCACTGTCACGTTCGAGCAGGGCAGTCCAGAGACCGGCCGACAGCCACTTTCAAGCCGGTCGGCCCCCAAACCCGACACATGGATTACGTGGACGAGGGCGACAAGATCGTGGCACGGCTCGACCCCGGTGAGAACGTGATCGAGTCCCTGGAGACGCTCCGGGAGGAGGCGGAGGTGACGGGAGGATTCTTCACGGGGATCGGTGCGGTCGATCGCGTTACCCTCGGGCACTACGACGTCGACCAGGAGGACTACAAAGAGGAGACCGTCGAGGAGCAACTCGAGGTGACGAGCTTCCTGGGGAACATCGGGCCGGATAAGATCCACGCACACATCCAAGTCGCCGACCGGGCCTTCGGCGCGCGTGGTGGACATTGTTCCGGTGCTCGCGTCTCCGGCACGTTCGAGATCGTCGTGCTCCGAGGGGAGACCACGTTAACCCACCATCTCGATCACAGCACCGGGCTCGACGTCTTCGATATCTGAATCACTCCCCGGCGAGGGTCTCCTGACAGATCGGACACGCCAGTGTGGACCCCTCCCGGACGAGATCCGCCTTCTCCCCGGTCCACCCACAGATGGGACACTGAACGGGCTCGGATCGAGCCATCACCTACGTGAATGTAGGGGAAGGAACACAAGAAACTCCCGGCCGGTATCGG
>JBDGRH010000145.1:0-7726 GCA_042218225.1 Halodesulfurarchaeum sp.
CCCGTCAACTCACGTGCGCCGCCACGTCGGCCTGCGTGATGATGCCGAGCGTCTCGCCCTCCTCGGTCACCAGGACAGCCTTGTAGTGGTCCAGGAGGCTGCTGATCTCCTCGAGCGTGGCGTCGCTGGAGACCGTCGGAAAGCTCTCGCTCATGACCTCCCGGACCGGTCGCTGCCCGACGTCCGCGCCCGCACTCACGACGTCGGAATCGCTGATGGAGCCCACCGGTGCGCCGTCGCTGAGAACCGGCAGCTGGGAGTAGCCCTCCTCCTGCATCCGGTCGACCGCGAGCGAGACCGGGTCCTCCGGATCGACGCTCACTACCGCCTCGTGCATCAGGTCGACCGCCCGGACCACGTCCCCCTCGGCCTCGTCGAGCGCCTCGACGATGCGCCGGAGCGTCGAGAGCCGCGGGTCCACGTCGCCACCCTCGATCCTGGCGATGAGGGGCTGGGAGACGCCCGCCCGGTCCGCGAGCTCGCTCTGGGTCAGATCGAGCGCCGTCCGCCGCTCCCGGAGGTCCTTCGGGGTCGGGAGGTGCATGCGCGGATATAACTCGGAGTTATTGATAAAGGTTCGGGAGCGGCTCGGCGATCCGACCCTGCGACGAGGTACACCCCCCTTCGGTCCCCGAAATATCACTCTGCGGGGAACGGACGACCGACCGAATAGGAGCTCGGTTCCTCCTCAGGGACCCGCCGACGCGCCGTCCTCGTTCTCCTCGGCCTCCACGACCTCGACGACCGAGAGCGGCACGTCCCTGAGCGCGCCGCCCACCTCGCTCTTCGCGATGCGCGAGGCGTGCTCGTCGGACTCGGCGTTGAAGATGGTCATCTCGAGCTCCAGCCCCACGAGGGCGGTATCCGCGGCGAGGAACGCCGCGTCGAGGGGCTCGCCGCAGGCCGGGCAGGTCGTGACCCCCGGTTGCACCTCGACGTACTCCAGATCCGATTCGTTGAGTCGCTTCCCCGCCTCGCTCACGGCCACGCCGATGGCGTCGTCCGTGTTGTCCACGTCCCGCACCAGCCAGGCCGCCTCCATCGCCACGACGAAATTGGTCATACGTCCCGAAGGACCCGGGGGGAAACGTTAGTTGCGGTTGGGACCGCCCCTGTGAGATGGTTTCACGCCCCATTCGCATCCGGTCCCGGGTCACACTCCGCGCACCTTCAGGTGATAATCCGTATAAGGTATGAGTGGGGGCCGCGTTGGAAAACCGCCGCATACGCGGTCCTACGCCCATTTCCAAGTGAGGGTGGTCTCCAGAACAAGTCTCCTTGGATCGCACCAGGGCGTCGGGGTCCGGGGATGGGCCCGGAAGAAAGGCTTATATACGGTGCTGTCTGACCCGGAGAGCACACCCGATGATCGATCGGCTCACCAGACTCGGCCTGTTGGCCGCGTACCAATCGACGCTCGTGCTGGGGATCGCGCTGCTCCCGGTCGCACTGCTCGCCCGGCAGGCGGGAATCACCATCCCGGTCCACCGGCTCATCGAGCGGACGGAGAACGCCTACCAGTCAGTCGCGTGATCTGATCGATCCACCGTTCTCGGCCACCGCCTCGGATCCGGTCATTCACCCCTTCTCGGCCACCGCCTCGGATCCGGTCATTCACCCCTTCTCGGCCACAGCCACAGACACGGATAGAGCAGCGAGGGGATCCGGACGGCTCCACTCACCAGATGGCCGGGTTATATGATCCGAGAGATCCCACCAACCCATTCCCGAGAAGACACCATCGTGCACCGACGCAACCCCCGGAAAGAGTGCTTTTATCTGTCGCCCCGCAGTAGCAGGCGGTAATGTTCAACCCACACGAGGACGCCCCGTTCTCCCACTCCCTACCCGACGTCGAGGATTCACTCGGGAACCCATACGAGCCGTCGGTCGGCCCCCTGCCGGAAAGTCACGTCTCCCCCTCGGAGGTCGAGAACGGGACGAAGACCGGGACCACCATCGTCGGCGTCACCACCGATGACGGCGTCGTGATGGCCTCGGACATGCGGGCCAGTCTCGGTGGCCGGATCGTCTCGAACAAGAACGTCCAGAAGGTCGAGGAGATCCAGCCGAACGCCGCCCTCACCATCTCCGGGTCGGTCGGGGGTGCCCAGGCCTTCATCCGCTCCCTCCGCGCCGAGGCCAACCTCTACGAGGCGCGCCGGGGCGAGTACATGTCCATCAGCGCCCTGGCGACCATCGGGAGTCAGTTCCTCCGGGGCGGTCCCTTCTTCATCGTGGTCCCGCTCCTCGCCGGGGTGGACGACGAGGGGCCCCACGTGTACAGCCTCGACCCCTCCGGAAGCTCCCTCTCCGATGAGTACTCCGCCCAGGGGAGCGGGATGCCCTACGCGCTGGGTGTCCTCGAGCAGGAGTACCGCGACGACCTCTCGATGGACGAGGGGGTCACGGTGGCCGCCCAGGCCGTCCAGTCCGCGACCGAGCGCGACACGGCCAGCGGCGACGGCATCCACATTACAAAGGTCACGAGAGAGGACGTGGAGATCGTCGGGTACACCGACTTCGAGGAGATCCTGTAACTGACGCTGGCCGTCAACCCGCGCTCAGTCGATCCTCCCGGTCGATCCAGTCCACGAAGGTCCCATCGAGGAGCGTCCGTCGCTGCCGACGGAAGTACTCGATCTGCATCCCCTGGATGGCCGACTCCAGGTCCGCCCCGTCGCTCAGCTCGCTCCGGACGCGGTTGCGCTTCCAGGAGGCCGGCGTGACGCCGTTGCGCGCCCGCCGCCGGAGCGGCCAGAGATAGCGCGCCGCCGCGTCGCCGGAGAGGCCCCGTCGTCTGAGCCCCGACTGGGCCTGCTCGAAGAGGTCCGTGTAGACCTTCGTCCGGTCGGTGATGTCCTCGCCGTCCGCGGCGATGTACTCGAGCTCGGCGTTCAGTCCATCACGCATCGCGGCATAGAAGTTCTCCTTAGCGGTTTCCCACTCCTGCTCGTACAGGGGGTGCTCGTACTGGCGCATCTCCTCCAGCAGTCCGGCGAACGCCGCCTGGAACGCCACACTGTCACGGACCGTCGGCTGGGCCGGGATCGGACGGAACTCGATGCGGGCGTTCGCGTTGGTCCGCGACTCGCCATCGAAGACGGGACGCACCCACCGCCAGAAGGTCCCGTGCTTCCGTCGGAAGTGTGCGAACGTGTCGTCGAACCGCCCCGTCTCCTCGGCGGCCATCGGGACGAGGACGTCGTCTTCGGCGATCCGCTCGATCGCCTCCTCCACCGTCCCCACGTCCCGGGGGAAGCGGACCTTCCCCTCCCGTCCCGGGACGTTGAGGACCGTCTCGAACACCCGGATGCGGTGCTCCATCCAGCCGTCATCGAGGATGGTGAGGGGGTCGGCATCGTCATACAGGTCCGGGGGAAAGAAGGGAGAGTTCACGCCCAGCGCCAGAAGGAACGGGGCGACGCGGATCGCATACCGGAAGTACTCCGGGATGTCTGCCGCCTGTGCGACCTGATAGTGGGGCTGGATGGAGGTGATGAGGCTCTCGGGCATCACGGTGTCCGCCTGGAGGGAGACGTGTGGCGCGTCGATCTGCATGCCTGACGGGCGGTTCGTGTTCGCCATCGCGTGGTACCGGGCCGCGTCCGACATGTTCGTCGCCAGGAGGATGCCCCGCTTCTCCACGCTCCCCGTGAGGTACTCGGTCGCGCTCTCGCCGTCCGGGGGGATTGTCCACATCGCGTCGCTGACCAGGTGCAGCCCCTCGGCGTCCATCGGCTTCGCCGCCGCATCGATCCGTGAGCTGACGCTCGCCTCCTGGGCACGGACCCCCTCATCGTTGAGCGGGTCGGGGTGGGTCTGCATCTCCGCGTTGTGCAGTCCCAGCTCCTTCTCGAACCCGATGTAGCTGAGGAGACGACGCGGGATCCGGGCCAGCGCCCCGTCGTCGGCAACACCGTAGAACTCGTACTCCAGCCCAACGATGGCCTGGGGGTTGTCGAAGGTCCCCTCGTCCACCTCCGAGCGGATGACCTCGGCGTCCCGGCGCACCTGCGCCTGGAACTCCTCCGGGTCGACGGACAGCACATCGTGCACCGCCTCGCCCAGATCGGGCCCCGACATGGGCGTGCCTTCGAGAGTCGGGGTACAAAAAGGCGGCGAGAAGCCAGCTGGGACGGCCGAACCCGGAACCCGCTTCAGGCGACGCCCATCTCGTCCAGGCGGGAGGGGAGATAGGTGTCCGTGACGAAATCCAGCCCGCGCGAGGCGAGTGCCTGCTGCTCGGCCTTCTTCTCGATGTCGAGCTGGAGCTCGATCTGCTCCTCCCAGAAGTCCGTCTGGAACCGCGGGTCCTCGAGCTCGCTCTCGAGCGCATTCACGTCCGAATCCGAGAGCGGGTCGGTGGGCAGCTCGTATTCGACGATGTCCGCCGGCCGGATGCCGACGAACTGCGCCTCGGGCGTGGCGAGGTACTCCGAGAGGTGGGCACTCTTGATGGACCCATACGAGACAGACCCGTAGATCCGATACGACCAGGGATCACCGTCAGTGAAGACCACGACGGGGAGGTCCAGCTCGTCGTGCAGGCGCTTCGTGAGGCGGCGCGTGGCCCGCGCCGGCTGCCCCTTCAAATGGACCACGATGGCGTTGTACTCCTCGTCGAAGCCGTTCTCCACGAGGCGGTCGCGCATGCCGCCGGTCTCCACGGCGAGCACGAAGTCGGCGTCGTGGTCGAGGAACTCGATGGTGTCCGGGTTGTTCGGGATCTGGTAGCCCCCTTCGCCGACGTCCTCCTGGCAGTGGATCTCCCGTTCGCCGCGGCGCGTCTGCTCGCGGAGGAAGAGTGGCCCAAGGACCGTCGCGCCCGACTCCTCGGGGCGCATGTGGAAGTCCTCCCGCTTGACGCCGGAGACGATCTCGAGGTCCTCGATGAGCTTATCGGACTCGCTCTGGCCCGTGAACTTGGCCTCGTCCTCGTCCCAGGACTCGCTCAGGTAGTACAGTTCCCGGAGGGTCGAGGAGCGGTCCTCGTCGAGCTGCTGGGCGAGGAACTCGATGGTGTACACCGCCTTGAGGAGCTTCCTGGCCCCACGGACGCTGTTCGCACTCCGGACGCTCGTCCGGTCGCCGTACACCCACACGCCGGCGTCCTCGTCGAAGACGATGTTGGACTTCGAACGCGTTGGCACCTCCATCCGCGGGATCTCCCCGTCGGCGAACTGGTCGTAGAACTGTGCGGCGAGGTCGATGAGTTTGGATCTGGCGGCTGCGTCGCTCATGCTTCCACCGTGAGTTTGGCCGATTCGACGCCCTTCACGTCGATATCGAAGGTCGCGTCGCTCCCGTCCACCGTGTACTCGAGGGTGGCCTCCTCGCCACTCCCCACGGTGGGATTCCACTTCACGAACCACTCCCCGTCCATCTCCAGGCTGTCGCCCGCCGTGAGGTCGGCCGGCTCCGTCGAGACGATGTCGGTGATCTCGAGATCGGCCCGGTTCGTGTCGTGGTTCTCGACCACCAGCCGGACGGTCTCGCCCTCGACCTCCCGCTCGATCAATACATTATTCATGATGCGGGCGAGGGAGTCCTCCACGTCCACCTGCTCGCGATCGGTCATGTCCGAGACCTTCGCGGCCATCTTCGGCAGGATGTCCGCGATCACGTTCTGCTTCTCGCGGCGCTTCTGCATCGACCGGCGCTTGTTGAGATAGGACTTCAGATCGCGGGCGGCCTCCCGGACCGCCAGCTCGATCTCGTCCTCGATCGCGGGGATGTTGGCCAGGGCGTCCTTGGACTCGCTGGTGAAGGGCACGTTCGTCGAGGCGACGTGGACCATGATGACGATCGGCCCCTGCGGGATACCGTTTCCACCCGGCTGGTCGAGCCCGTAGTTCCGCCACCCGATTGACTTCACCACGTCCGTGATGGCACACGCGCCCCGCTGGTAGACCAGGGGAACCCGATTCGCGAACCGCAGGAGCTCGCCGGGCCCGTCGTCCTCAAGCGAGCCGCCGTAGGCGATCCCGGCCTCCACGATGAAGGGGTCGCCGCTGTGCACCTCCGCGTCGCGGGTGGCGGCCGCGAAGAACTCGGCGTCGAACTCCTTCCGGAGCCCGGCCTCGACCTGCTCGGCCGTGATGGGCGACAGACAGCTCGTGGGTGGCGCCATCACGCTCACGGCGTTCATGGCATCGAGGAGGTGTCCGGCCGCGTCGCGGTCGTCCGCCAGGTGGCGGGTCTTCGGGACCGGTTCGTCCACCCGTCCCATCCGCGACCACAGCCGGTCGACGATGTTCTCCCGGGCCGTCTCGCCGATGGTGGCATCGTCCATCTCCTCCGTCAGATCGGCCGCCTTGTCGACGGCGGTCCCGAGCTCTCCCTCCGTCAGTCGGTCTCGGGGGACGTCCTCGAGCCGCTCGGCGAGGCGCTCGGCCATGCCGCGGACCGTGGCGTCGTCCTTCCGCGAGGTGGTCACCGCGTCCACGTGCTCGTACAGTTCGGACGCCCGATCCGCCGTCACCGCCTCCCACGCGGCTCCGAGGATGTTCTCCCGGACCGTGTCGCCGAAGGTGGTGCCGGTCTCCTCCGCCACCGTCTCGGCGACGTCGTCCACGGCCGCCTGGAGTTCGGTGTACGAGAGCGGGGCCTGCTCCTCGACGATCCCCCCGAGTCGGTCGCCGAACGCCCGCTCGGCCTCGGCACCCTTGTTGGAGATGGCCTCGACCACCGCCCGCCGGAGGTCCACGTCGTCGTGAGCCTTCGGCGGGTGCCACCGCAGCTCCCGGCCGTAATGGCGATCCCGGAAGGCGTCCTGGATCTGGTCGGCGGTCTTCCGGCCCACACGCGTGAACTCCTCCTGGAGGAACCCCCGGACCGAGTGCGAATCCGTGGTCTGGAGCATCTTGAGGAGCGTCCCCAGCTCGACGCCGTGGGGATGGGGGCGGATCTCCTCCGTCTCCGCCGGCAGTTCGGCGTTCTCCACGCGCTCGAACTTGAGGTGCGCGTCGGGCTCGCGCAGCTCGAGGCGGGCGTGCGGGTTGACGATGGCCGCGTGACTGATGTAATCGTGGAGGCGCGACCGGGCCCGCATGTTGGCCTCCATCTCGAGCTCGATCCTGGTGCCGTGGCCCCGATCCCAGGTGGTCGACTCGGCGGTCCGGATCTCCGGCTCGTTCTCGTCCGTGTCGATGACGAGCTCGAAGTACCGGGCCTCCGCGCTGGACTGGGTCCTGGTCGTGATCCTCGCGGGCTTCCCGCTCGTGAGCTGGGCGTAGAGGACGGCCGCGGAGATCCCGATGCCCTGCTGGCCTCGTGCCTGCTCCCGCCGGTGGAACCGGGAGCCGTACAAAAGCTTGCCGAAGACCTTCGGGACCTCCTCCCGGGTGATCCCCGGACCGTTGTCCTCGATGATCACCCGGTAGTAGTCACCGGATTGCTTGATCTCCACGTAGATATCCGGAAGGATCCCGGCCTCCTCGGCCGCGTCGAGTGAGTTATCGACCCCCTCCTTCACGGCCGTGACCAGCGCCCGGGCTTCGCTGTCGAAGCCCAGCATGTGCTTGTTCTTCTCGAAGAACTCGGCGATGGAGATCTCGCGCTGGGTCGCGGCCAGCTCCTCCGCGATCCCCTCGCCCTCGCCGAGTGTCGACTGGAAGTCCGACATCTGATGCCCGGAGATTCCGCCTTTGCCCTTAAAAGGGTCCCGATGGCTGGGTGAAAGTGAAATACAGGGACGCCGCCGGTGCTGGGAAGTATCCTGGGG
>JBDGRH010000103.1:0-4377 GCA_042218225.1 Halodesulfurarchaeum sp.
CCCGAGAACAGCCGGTCGGGGATTAGCGGATGTCTCCGATATCCTCGGCCTCCTGGGCGTGCTCGGGTCCGGGGAACTCCCCCGCCTCCACCGCCGCGCGGTAGTCCTCGACGGCCGATTCCATCTCCGCGCGGACCTCCCCGAACTGCTTGGAGAAGGGTGGCGAGCGCTCCTCCAGCCCGAACACGTCCGTGATGACGAGGACCTGGCCGTCCGTCTCCGGGCCGGCCCCGATGCCGATCGTCGGGATGTCGAGCCCCTCGGTGATCTGGCCGGCGACGTTCGAGGGGACATGCTCCAGCACCAGCGAGAACGCCCCGGCCTCCTGGTGGTCCCTGGCGACCTCGAGCATCTTCCTCGCGGCGTCCTCGGTCGTTCCTTGACGACTGTATCCCCCGAGCTGGTTGACGTGCTGTGGGGTCAACCCCAGGTGGGCCATCACGGGGATGCCGAGATCGGTGAGGTCGTCCGTCAGCTCGACCGTGTGTGGCCCGCTCTCCAGCTTGACGGCGTCGGCGTCGGCCTCCTTGAGCATCCGCCCGCAGTTCTCCAGGCTCGTCTGGCGGTCCGTCCCGAATGTGAGAAATGGCATGTCAGCCACGACGAGCGCGTCCTCGACGGCGCGGGCGACCGCCGCCGTGTGGCTTTGCATCTCATCCAGCGTCACGGGCAGCGTCGAGTCGTGGCCGAGCACCGCGTTGCCCATGCTGTCACCCACGAGGATGATATCGATGCCCGCCCGGTCGACGATCTCGGCGGTGGGGGCGTCGTAGGCGGTGAGCATCGTGATGGGCTCCTCGCCGGCCTGCTCGCGCACGTCCTGGACGGTGGGCATGGTGGACACTCACCCGCCATCCCTGATAAACCCAACCGACCCGGCCTCGGAGCGGAGCACGTTTCACGATCCACCGTGAACGATCGCTCGTGACGGGTTCTCCCGCCAGCCGGCGCGATTCGGGCGTCGATCACGGGTGGGTGATGCAGATGACCTTCCTCCTCGCCCTGGTCCTCGGGGTACCCGCGGTCGTGCTCCTCTCATTCACCGTTTCCCTGGACACGTGGCGGGAGATGGCCACCTTCGCCGTGCAGGTCGGCTCCGTTCTCTGGCTCGTGCTCGCGGTGCTCCTCTATCTATATGAGCGGCAATACCGGGCCTGAGGGAAGCCCCTGGTACCGTTCCCTCACCACCTCATCGGCTCCCTCTAGACCCATTTGAAGGACAGGCCCGCCCGCCGGGCGGCCTCCTCGTCACCGGCGGAATCGCCGACGAACAGCGCATCGTCGGGCGCCACCCCCATCGCCTCCAGTGCGGCAAGGAGGGGATCAGGGGCTGGCTTCCGCTCCGGTCCGCTGTCTCGACCCACGACCACGTCCACCCCATCGAGGAGCCCGTGGACCTCGAGTGCCCGCGTGACAGCCGCCTCCGCATTCAGGGAGACGACCCCGACAGGCCGATCGATATCCGCGAGCCGGTCTGCGAGTGGCAGTCGGCGTGAGTTCTCGGCCCCGGCGAGCTCGTGCTCGGCGATGATGGACTCGGCCTCCTCGCCCACTCCGGCCTCCTGGGCCGCATCGAGCTGCTCCCAGTGCTCGTGCACCCCGGGATCGACCCCCGCGCGGTCGAGCAGCTGTGCGAGTTCCTCGTCGACTTGCTCCCAGTCCACCCCTAGCCGAACAAGGGTGCCGTCGAGGTCGAAGACGATGGCATCGAATGGTTTCCACCACTCTCCTCCGCGCCACCACTCCCCTCCGCGCCACCACTCTCCTCCGCGCCACCACTGGTCCTCCTCACCGTGTTCCCCACCGGTTTCACCGGTCACGGCGGCTCACCCGAGGAGCTGGCGGGCGATGATGTCCTTCTGGATCTGGCTCGTCCCCTCGTAGATGGTGGTCACCTTGGCGTCGCGGTAATAGCGCTCGACGTCGAACTCCTTTGTATATCCGTATCCCCCGTGGAGCTGGACCGCGTCCTCCGCCACCGACACCGCCGCCTCGGTCGCGAAGTACTTCGCGATGCTGGCGAACTCCCGGTAGTCCTCGCCCGCGTCCGCTCGCCTGGCGGCCTCGCGGGTCAACTCCCTCGCCGCTGCGATGTCCGTCCGCATGTCCGCGAGCATGTGCCGGACCGCCTGCTTCTCGGCGATGGGCTCCCCGAACTGCTCTCGGTCCTGGGCGTAGGTCTTCGCATCGTCGAGGGCCGCCTGCGCGAGTCCGACGGCCTGCGAGGCCACGCCGATCCGCCCCCCGTTGAGTATCTCGAGAGCGGCCGAGAGCCCCCGGCCCACCTCTGTCAGCCGGTACTCGGCGGGGATCCGGACGTCATCGAAGAGCAGGCTCGTGGTATCGCTCGCCCGGAGCCCCATCTTGTCCTCCTTCTTTCCAACCGTCAGTCCCGACAGGTCCTTCGGGACGAGGAACTGCGTAACCGTATCCGGATCGCTCCGGTCCGTCTTCGCGAAGAGGATGACGACCCCGCTTCGCTCCCCGTTGGTGATCCACTGTTTCTTCCCGTCGATCACGTATTCATCCCCGTCGGGGCGGGCCTCGGTGGTCATCTCGGCGGGATTCGAGCCCGCGTCGGGCTCCGAGAGGGCGAAAGCTCCGACCGGTCGCCCCTCGGCCATGTCGGGGAGCCACTCGGATTTGATCGACTCGTCACCGAACTGCGCGATGCAGGAGGTGGCGAGCCCGTGCACCGAGAGGGCTGTCGATATCGCGAGCGCCCCGTAGGCGAGCTCCTCGTTGACGATACTGTAGGAGACGGTGTCGAGGTCGAGCCCGCCGTATTCCTCGGGGACCGTCATCGCGGTCATGCCGAGCTCGGCGAGGGTGTCCCAGACGTCCTCCGGGAACCGCTGCTCGCGGTCGGCCTCGGCTGCCACCGGTCGGATCTCCTCCTCGGCGACCTCGCGGACGGTCTCGCGGATGGCTCGCTGCTCGGCGTCGAGTTCCATGCCGGATGGATTCGGCGAGGCGGGGAAAAAAGATGCCCCTCCGGGAGGGGTCCGGGACTTACCGCGTCGCCCAGTCCCGGACGAACGCGAGCACCTCGTCCGGGTCGGCGTCGAGCCCGCCCCCCTGGGCGAAATTCGGGCTCCCGCCGCCACCCCCACCGAACTCGTCAGTGACCGATGCGACCACCTTGCCGGCATCGATATCCCCGCTCGTGGCGACCACGATGTACGGGCGCTGGTCCGCCCCCACGGCGGCGATGGCGTCTGCCGGGTTCCCGACCCGCTCTTTGATCTGCTCACCGACCGCATTCGCCTCGAACCCCTCGACGGCCCCCACCTCCCACGTGTGACCGGCGGCCTCGAACCTATCCAGGTCCTCCAGCCGGGCGGCGAGCACCTCGGCGGTCAGGTCCTGCACGCGCCCCTCGAGCCGGTCGGTCTCGTTCGTGAGCCGCTCGACCGCCTCGGGGAGCCCCTCGATATTCGTCCCGATCGTCCGCGAGGCGTCCATCGCGGCCCGGTGCTCCATGGCCCGGCGCTCGATCGCGGTCGGGCCGACGGCGAACTCCACCCGGGTGAGCCCTTCGCCCGGGTTGGATCGCTCGAGGACGGAGACGGGCCCGATCTCCCTGGTGTTGCGGACGTGGGTGCCACCGCAGGCGGCCACGTCCCATCCCTCGATGGTCACCACCCGGATCGTCTCGGCGTCGTCCATCACCCCCTCCTCGGTGGCGGCGTTGAACGCGATCTCCTCGCGGTCGAGCGCCTCCTCTTTCGGGACCTCCTCCCAGCTCACCGGCCGCGAGTCCCAGACGGTCCGGTTCGTGAGCCGCTCGAGCTCGACCAGCACGTCGTCGTCGATGTCGGTCCCGGTCTCGAAGTCCACCCGGACCTTCTCCTCGTCGATGTCGAAGCCCCCGTACCCGATGTCGTCGAAGAGCCGGCGGCCCGCCCCGTAGATGGTGTGACTCGCGGTGTGCGCCCGCATCGCGTACGTCCGGAACGCCTCGTCGATGGCGGCGGAGACGGTGGTCCCCTCCGCGATCGCCTCCCCGGTATCGAGCGTTTTCGGGTCCGCTTCCAGGTGGTGGACAACCTCCCCGTCCCTCGAGGACACGTGTGTCACCGGGATGCCCCCGATGGTGCCCCGATCCGCGGGTTGCCCCCCTCCCTCGGGATAGAAGTATGTCTCGGACAGGACGACCTCCCGGCCATCGAGCCGGCTGACGGTCGCTTCGAAGCTCGTCACGGAGGGTTCGGTCGGCCCCTTCGAATGCGCCATTTGGATACGGAAACGGCGGCCCGGGCAAAAAGGGAGGCGGTCCCGAACGGGGACTCACTCGTCGACGAGGTCGATCCCGAGTCGCTCCTCGAGCGCGCGGATGACCGAGCCACCCACCGACGCCTGGGTGGCACGGCCCTG
>JBDGRH010000103.1:4387-7706 GCA_042218225.1 Halodesulfurarchaeum sp.
CCTGCTCGACGGCCAGGAGGTCGTTCTCGTCGATCCCGAGCTCCTGGGCCAGCTCCTCGCGCTGGAAGCCCGCGTCCTGTCGCGCCCGGAGGACGCGCTCGCCGTAGTCGGGGACGAGGTAGGGAAGCTGGTCCTCGTCGTAGTTCGTCCCGTGCTCCTCCCAGTGGGACGAATCACCGGAGGTCACGCTGTAGGCCCTGGCGACGTTCTGTGCGGCCCGCTTGCGTCGGTCCTCTCCGGAATCGGGCGCGCCGCCACCCCCCTCCGAGCCTCCCTCTCCCCGGTCGGCCTCCTCCCCGTGGGTCGAACAGTCCGGGCACACGGAGAGGGTGGCCCCTGCCACGGTGGCGGTCCGGAGGTCGTCGGTGGCGGCGCCACAGAGCTCGCAGGTGCCGGCCCCCTCGCCGCCACCCGCCCCACCGGTCGAGTATTTCGGCATACCCGTCAGTATTGGACCCCAGCATTTCAATATCGCGCTTGTCGGCCCCCCGGCTCGTCGGGGTGGACGGGAGATCGACCAGTTATCGAGCCATCGGAGGTTCCCGCAGACAGGGACCAGACCTGTCCCGCTCTGCCATCCCCGACCGCCGATTACCCACCGAGAATACCCGTCAGCGGCCCTCGCCGCCGCTGACATAAGAGCTTTATACATACCGAAAAATAATGATAAATACTCCGTCGGCGGTCCTTCGGGGTCGTCCGGCGGAGTTGCCCACCTGCCACCCCCGAGCATTTCGGGAGCGCCGAACGCCCGTGCCGCCGGCGGCCGATATCTCTCCGCCGGCGGACGTCCGCGTTCTTTGGATCCGTGCCTTCTCTCAGTGGCTGCTCCGACACATCAGTTTCAGAAACGAGGGGGGCGTCGAGTCTGATTCCACCGGGGCCTGTTCCACTCTCTAGAGAGTGAGCGGGAGAGAAAGCGAGATATCGGTAGACCCTTCGAGACCTCCGAGACCTCCGCGACCTCCGAGACCTTCGAGGACTCTCCTGGCTGATTCAAAATCGGCTATCCGGACCAGGACCTGGGTCACCGACATATCGACGGGCAATCCTGCCTGGTTCACGCTCCCCTGGCACTCGAGCCCTGTCCAGGTGGCCTGTCACGGATCCGTAGCCGTCTCCTCGATATGGTCGCGTTCGCTGGCCTCGTGTCCTCCACCGCCCTCGCCGTGCTGCCCGAACTCGAATCCGGAGGCGTCCCGGGACCCCCCGTCTCCTGCCATCCGCGTTCCTTCAGGCGTCCCTTCGCTTCCTGGAGCTCCGACGGCCGATTCGACCTCGAAGGTCCCGAGCTCGGACTCCAGCTCGGTGGCGCTCTCCGCCAGGCGGGCCGTGTTCTCCGCGACTCCGTTGAGCGTCGCGGCCTGTTCCTCGGCGGCGGCCGCCACGGTCTGGGACTCGGCGGCCGTCTGGTCGCTGATGGCCGCGATGTCCTCGATCATGGCCACCACGTCCTGGGTGGACTCCGCCTGCTCCGCCGTGGCCTGGTTGACCTCCGTGATCGCCGCGTCGATGTCGGCCACGTTCTCGGCCATCCGCTCGAACGCCTCGGTCGCTGCCTCCACCGTCTCGGTGCCCGCCTCCACGCGGGTCGCCATCTCCTCCATCTCGGAGACGGTGCGCGCGGAGCGATCCTGGACCTCATCGATGAGGGCCTCGATGTCCTCTGCGGACTCCTTGGTCTCCGCGGCGAGCGACTTGACCTCCTCCGCGACGACCGCGAACCCGTCGCCCCCCGAATCGACACGGGCCGCTTCGATCCCGGCGTTGAGGGCGAGGATGTTCGTCTGGTCCGCGATGTCGAGGATGACGTCGGTGATGTCGCCGATCTCGGCGAGGGAGTCGTTGAGCTGGTCGACCGCCTCCACGGCCGAGCGGGTCCGCTCGCGGATCGCCCCCATCTCGTCGATGGCGTCCTCCGCGGCCTCCTGGCCGGAGGAGCCGACGTCCGCCGTCCGGGCCGTCAGCTCGGCCACGTTCTCGGCCGAGGCGGTGATCTCCTCGATGGTTGCCGAGAGGTTCTCGGCCTCGTCGGTCACCTCGTCAAGTCGGCGGCTCTCCTGATCGACCCCCGCGGAGATCTCCTGGACGGACTGGCTGATGTCCTCGCTGGCCGTCTTCACCTCCTCCGCGCTCGTCCGGACCTCCTGGCTCTCCGTGGCGACGCGGCCCGCGAACTCGAGCAGATCTGCGATCATGCCCTCGAACTCCGCGAGCATGTCGTTGACCGCCAGCCCGATCTCCGCCATCGCCTCGTGCTCTACGTCCGCCTCGAGGCGCCTGGTCAGGTCGCCGTCCGCGACGGCGGAGAGGACCTGCGTGTACGCCTCGGCCGCGGTGGTGAGCTCCTCGTTCCGCGCCTCGATCTCCGCCCGCTTGGTCTCGAGCGTCTCGATGCGGGTCCGGAGTGTTTCCTCCATCGTGGAGAGAGCGTCCCCGAAATCGCCGGGGACCTCCTGGTCGAGGACGTCCGCGTCGAACTCCTCCCGGCTGAGGGCGTCGGCCTGGGCGGCCACCGTCTCGAGATAGCCGTGCATCTCCGCGAACGAGTGAGCCAGCTCGCCGATCTCGTCGGTCTGGTCGGTCTCCGGGACCCCCGAATCGAGGTCACCGGCGGCGATGTGCTCCGCTGCCTCCTGCATCCGCTTGATCGGCGTCACGAAGTCGCGCTGGAGGATGAGCAAGGTATTGAGGAGTGCCGCCACCGCGAGGACGAAGACGACCCCGAAGGCCGCCATCTCGGCCGGGGAAAACATCCGCACGAAGGCATCGACCCCCAGCAGGACCACGCCCAGGACGAAGATGGTCACGATGGCGCCGAACTGGAGCAGTGTCGCGGTCAACATCTTCCGCTCGACCGATCGCGTCACGCCCAGTCGGTCCATGACGCCCCACAGGAGGCGCTCGTACCGCTGGAGGAGGCTCGTTTGGTCGGTAGTTGACATGGTTGGGGGGTTGGTCGTTACGCGCGACTCCACCCCGGATGGTTAAGAGAGCACGGGGTCGTTTCTCATCGATGATACTCACGTGATGGGGGTGTGGTGGGGGATAACAAGAGAAACATAATATTTCAATTATATTTTCGGGTGTGGTTTGGTGGGTGTGGGTGTGGTGTGGATTGGTTTGGTTTGGCTGCGATTCGCCGGGTGGGTGTGTGGGTGGTTGGTGGGTCTGTCCTCCCTGTTGACTGTGGTTTGGAATATCGAAGGGTGTCCCTCGTCGGTGTGCGTTTCAGCGGATGCGTGGGACCGGATTTGAACCGCGCCGAGACGGTCCTGCTCGGCTCGCTGCGCTCGCCTGCGCGGGCTGCGACTCGTCT
>JBDGRH010000090.1:0-7673 GCA_042218225.1 Halodesulfurarchaeum sp.
GCAGCCGGCCGAGGGCGTTCAACTCGGGGCGGTACGGTCTACCTTGTCTATTGCAGCCGGCCGAGGGCTTTCAACTCGTGATTGGCACGGTTGTGACCACTGGCGCAGATCATCAAGTTCGTCCAACCCGCAACGATTCCGTGTCATTTGTTACTGCAGGGAATCTTCGCCGGGAAACGTGATCGTCCCGTAGTCCTCGTAACCCACCCCTATCAACACGC
The DNA here is from genome assembly GCA_042218225.1 of Halodesulfurarchaeum sp. Classification (GTDB taxonomy): domain Archaea; phylum Halobacteriota; class Halobacteria; order Halobacteriales; family Halobacteriaceae; genus Halodesulfurarchaeum. The sequence continues at coordinate 222 of JBDGRH010000090.1, forward strand.
AGTCAAGGTCGAGCAATCGCGATGGAAACCGGAAGTCCGTGAAGGGAGTATCGCTCGTCGTGCACCACCGACAGGCCGCCGGCCTCGAGACTGGCATCGACCGGAATCGGGCGGCAGTCCAGCTGCGTCGGAAACAGGTTCCTGAGACCTCGATACAGTCTGGTCGTGAGGGCGTCCGAGTCGGCGAGGGAGACCACCGCGATCCGCCCATCCGGCCGGACCGCCCGCGCCATCTCCGTGACGGCGGCCTCGATGTCGGCCGGGGACAGCAGATCGAGAACGAAACTCGAAATGATCGCATCGACCGTACTCTCCGGAACGGGAAGAACCGTCCCGTCCCCGCACACGATCCCGGCACGGTCCCCGACCCCGGCCTGGCTGATTGCCCGACGCGTCTCACGGCACATCCCCGGGGCGAAATCGATCCCGAGGACCTGTCCCTCGACGCCGAGTTCCTGGGCGATCTCCACGACGGCCCTCCCAGCGCCACACCCCACGTCGAGCACCCGGTCGTCATCCTGGATGTCGAGCAGGTCGATGGCCCGTCGCGTCGGCGGAAACTCCAGGTCCTCGACCAGGAGGGCGTACAGCCGACTCGCCCGGTCGTACCAGGCTCTGGTGTCGGCCGGCGTCCCGAAAACCGGATCGAGCCTGCCACCCCGGAGGGTGCTCATATCGAGACCGAGGAACGGCGCCGCGATAAAGCCCCGTCAGACCTGCGGGTCCAGCTCGGCCGGGTTCTGCATCCCGGCTTTCACGCCCCGGCTGATGAGCCAGAGGTTCACCGGGTAGGCAGCGACGAACCCGAGGGAGAGCGAGAAGACGAGACTCGACCAGAACAGGACCTGGCCCATGTGCGCGTCGGCCGCCAGCCAGACGTCGGTCCCGATGGCGACGATCTCCATCACGGTGATGCTCGGGGTCTCACTGTACAGGGCGTCCAGAACCGCCTCCCGGAGCCCGACGCCCTCCTGCATCAGCGGGCCGACGGTGAGGGCGTAGCCGAACAGGTACGCGAACCCGAAGGTGATGACGATCACCGGTGCGGTCCCCAGGGCCAGGATTCCCGCGGCAAGCGTGATGCCCACGACCTCCCCGGCCCCACATCCCGAGTAGCAGTGGGCCACCGAGCGAAACCCTTTCCGCCAGATGGAGTCCTGAGCGATCTGGCGGCGGCCGGCATACCAGTAGACGGCGAGTCCGATCGGCCCCGAGTACAGGACGGTGAGCGCCCTCACGAATTTCATCAGGGGGGCGATGGCCCGGTTGTTCCGCCGGAGATCCCACCCGAGGAGGGTGAGGGAGACGAGATCCACGATCGCCCAGGCGAGCAGGAGCTGTGGGTCGGTGAGCGCGGTTCGAAGGGCAGCCTCGAAGGACACGAAGGACACGATCGGGCAAAGGCGTCCCATCTTTTCAGTCGTTGTGGCTAACAAACCGCCACTGGAGCGGTCTCGAGATTTATATTCTAAATGCGCCGTTTCCCACGACTCAATGCACCGTTTCCCACGAGTGCGCCGCGTGGACTGGACCGGTACCGAGCACCACCTGGTTGCAGCTCTGGAAGGGTGCCGAGCACTGCTCCATTTCAGCGCTGGCGCGGGACCAAGCACCGCTCCGGTTCAGCTGCGGACCCCCTCCGTACCCGCCCCTTCGACATCGAGGAAGCCTTCGCAGGCAGGAGAACGCAGATGATCCCTGAGGGTGGGACCAACCGAGATTGGGCCCAGGTGCTGTCGGCCGCCATCGAACCGACCCAATCTCTAATAGTGCGCCACAGCGGACACTCGGATATGGACTTCGAGGTGATCCAGGGCGACATCGCGGCGCAGTCCGCAGACTGCCTGGTGAACGCCGCCGGGACGAGCCTCCGGATGGGATCCGGGGTGGCAGGCGCACTCCGACGGGGCGCCGGCTCGGAGATCAACGAGGAGGCGATGAAGAAGGGACCGGTGGACCTCGGCGAGGTGGCGGTGACCGGTGCCTACGACCTCGACGCGGAGTACGTCATCCACGCCGCGGCGATGCCCCACTACGGGGACGGCCAGGCCACGGCCGAATCCATCCGGGACGCGACGCGGAACACGCTCGAGGAGGCGGAGGAGCTCGGCTGTCGATCGCTCGTCATCCCGGCGCTGGGGTGTGGGGTGGCGGGCTTCGACCTCGAGGACGGGGCCCGGATCATCGCCGAGACGATACAGGAGTACGACCCGGAGACGCTCGAGGACGTCCGTTTCATCGGGTACAGCGAGGAGGAATACGAGACCATCAAACGCGTTGCCGAGGACGTCAGAGCGGAGAGTGGGTAGCGGGTAGCTGGTCGCGAGTGGCGGGTTGTTGGTAGCGGGTAGCTGGTCGCGAGTGGCGGGTTGCTGGCAGCTGGTAGCGGGTTGCTGGCAGCTGGTAGCGAGTGCCGGGTAGCGGGTACCGAGATTCGATCCCGGAGGGCACGCGTTCGGACCGGCGATGAGACGGACAGATCTCAATCAGACGTACGGCGCATCGATCTCGCCGGCGTCGAGGGCCGCCTCCACCTCGCGCGTCGCCTCGACGAGATTGGCCATCTTCTCGGAGGCGATCTCCCGGGGAAGGAGCTTGAGCCCGCAGTCGGGGCTCACCGTGAGCTGGTCCGGAGGAACGATCTCGAAGGCCCGCTCGATGTTCTCGCGGATCTCCGCGACCGACTCGACGGTCGCGTCGTGGACGTCCACCACGCCCATGGCGAGATCCTTGCTGAACGCCGGCTCGGTGAAGACCTCGATCTGCTCGAAGTCCCCGTTGGCGAGCTCGAGGTCGAGCTCGTCCACGGGGAACTCCAGCATCTCCGGGTAGATGCGCGAGTAATCCCCATAGCAGACGTGGAGGCCGAGGCGGACGTCGTCCGGGACGTCGGCCGCGATGCGCTCGAGGGAGTCCCCGACGATGGCGTGGTCGTCTGGGGTGGTCGCCAGGGCGGGCTCGTCGATCTGGATGTAGCGGGCCCCCGCATCGACGAGCTTCTCGATCTCCAGGTTCACCAGGTCGGCCAGGTCGGCCGCCAGGGCCTCGTCGTCCTCGTACACCTCGTTGAAGCTCCAGGAGGCCAGCGTGTACGGGCCGGTGATGGGGACTTTCACCGGTCGGTCGGCCACCTCGTTCGTGAAGGTGAACTCGTCGACGAGCCAGGGCTCGTCGTAGGCCACCTCCTCGATCACGGAGGGTTTATCGAAGTAGTTGTGTCCCCACACCTTCACCGGGCCGTTGAACTCGTACCCGTCGATCCGGTGGGCGAAGTACTCCACCATCTCGTTGCGCCGCATCTCCCCGTCCGTGACCACGTCGAGGCCGGCCCGCTCGTGCTCCGCCGTGATGAGGCGGGCGGCGTCGTCCTTGGCTTCCTCCCAGGCCCCCTCGTCGAAGTCCGCGTCCTCGTCCTCGAACAGCTCCCGGGCGCGGTCGTGCCACTTGGGCTTCGGGTAGCTCCCCACGACCGTGGTGAGCAGGAAGTGCTCGGTCGGGTGGTCCGGCGGGCGGAACTGAGAGCGCGTGTCGGTCATGTGTCCACCCCCATCTCCGCGGCCGCAGCGAGCGTCTCGAGCTTCTCCTCGAAGCGGTTCACCGGGAGGTAGAAGAGCTCGGTATTGGGACCGAGATAGACCGTCCCGAAGTCCTGCGCTGGCGGGGTGTTCTCGACCACCCACTCCACCCGCTCCAGGACGGTCTCCGGCGTCTCGACGAGCGTGTTCTGGCCGTCCACGACCCCCATGGCGACGTCATCGGCCGTCCCGTACTCCGCGATCAGCGAGCGGTTCGCCTCGTGGGCGCTGACGAAGTCGTAGCCGATAGCGTCGAGGTCCGCGTCTAGCAGGTGGGCGTGGACGCGCTCCTCGAGTGCACCCCAGTACGTGTGAACAACCGAATCCGCGGCGAGTGCGCCGACGACCGTATCGATGGCCTCGCTCGCGGCCTCGTCAAGCCCCTCGGAGGGCGGCGTGGTCACCAGTGAGGGTTCCAGGACGAATGCCGTCTCGACCGGTTCCGGGAGGTCTGCAACCTCCGCCGCCAGGAAGTCCGCCAGCGCGGAGAGGAACTCCCGGTCGTCGCCGTAGTGCTCGTCCGTCGCCAGGTCGAAGAGGGAGTATGGGCCCGGGATCACTGCCTGGAGCGCGGCCCCGTCCTGCTGCGCGACCGAGGCGGCCGCGTCCAGATCCGCTGCCATATCGCCGTCGGGGGTGAGATCGCCGCGGACGATGGGGTCCCGGTAGAAGTTGTTGTTGTCGTAGTACCGGACGATGCCCCCGGTCTCGACGGCGTCGTGCACGCAGAGCGGGTGGGCGAGCATGTCGTCCCATCGCGCCTGGCCCTCGACGACCCTGTCGAGGCCGGCCGCCGTCTGCGTCTTTACCAGCTCCGCCCGGACGTCGTCGTAGATCGACGCGACCTCGGCGCCCTCGTCGCCGGAGATCATGTCTCCTTTCTGGTGGCCCTTCCGATCCGCGAGCGCCTCCTTGGCGTCGTCCGGGAGCGGGAAAAGGCCGGGTGTCGTGGCCACGAGATCCATGTGCATCGGGGTAGGCAAAACGCGCGTTTAATATTTTCCTTCCCGAAATATGCATTATAATAATATATCGGGCGTCGACTATGGCGGACCTGGGACCGCGGTCGGCAGCGGTCATCACCCCAGGCTGGTAGCCCCCACAAGTAGACACGACACTCGGGGGTCGACAGACTCGGGGAGTGGACTTACCGGGAACGCAAACCAATGCGGAGCGGCGCGGCTATTCCCGCTCGGACGGCTCCAGGGCCAACACCTCGATGGTCTCGAAGGGGAATGACTCGCTGGCCACGGTCTCGACCCGGAACCCCTCCCGAATCGCCCGGTTCTCGACGGCCCCGATGTCGCTCAGCGTGCTGACGAGGAGCAGGACAGTTCCCTCGGGTGCAAGGACCCGACGGACCGTGTCGACGAATGGCTCGATCACCGCCCGACCCGACTCCCCGCCCGTAAGGGCCTCCTCCATCCAGTCGTCCCGCGCCGCCCGGTCGTCCGCCGGGAGATACGGTGGATTGAACAGAACCACGTCGAACACCCCGGCGGAGAACGGGGAGACGAGGTCGGCCCGGACGACGTCCACACCGCGATCACGGGCGGCCCGGCAGGCGTGGGGATTCACGTCCGAGCCCAGCACGGTGGCCCCGGTCTCCCCGGCGAGCTTCACGGCCACGAACCCGGAGCCGGTCCCCACCTCCAGCACCAGGTCGTCGGGCTCGACCTGGTTCAGGGCCGCGTCGAGAAGGAGCGCAGAATCCTCGGCGGGCCGGTACACCTCCGTCTCCATCCCCCGGCGCTCGGCGAGGTCAGTCATGGTCCACGCGGGCCGCCACGACCGCGATCTCCGCGAACTCCGCGGGCGTGAGCGCGTCCGGTCGCTTGGAGCGGAGGTCCGCCGGCAAAGCCGAGAGGACCCGGTCCGGCTCGTCGATCCCCGAGAGGTGCGTGGTGTTCCGGACCGCGTTGCGGAGCGTCTTGCGGCGCTGGGTGAAGAGTGCCTTGAGAAGGGCGAGGAACGCCGCCTCGTCGGGGACCGAGTACGTGGGCTCCCGGGGAGTCAGCCGGACGATGGCGCTCTCGACAGCCGGTTCGGGATCGAACGCGGTCCGCGGGACCGGCTCGACGATCTCGACGTCCGCGAAGTGCTGTGCCGCGACGGAGAGGCGGCCGTACGCGGAGGTTCCCGGCTCGGCTGCCATCCGCTCGGCCACCTCCCGCTGGAACATCAGGACCGCCGGTCGGTGCGTTCGGAGCACGCGGAACGCGAGCGGCGAGGAGGCCCCATAGGGGAGATTCGAGATGCAGACCGTAAAGGAGGGCAGCTCGGTCTCGACGGCGTCACCCTGGATCACCGCCAGGCGCCCGGATTCGATTGCCTCCGCGAACTCCGTCCGGAGGAACGAAACGAGGGCGGGATCGCGCTCGATGGCCGTCACCCGCTCGGCGACGTCGAGCAACCTGACCGTCAGCGCGCCGGTGCCGGGACCGATCTCGAGCACGTGCGAGCGGTCGAACTGCTCCGCGTACGTCGGGATGCGGGAGAGGACCCGATCGTCGATCAGGAAGTGCTGATCCCGGTCGGGGTCCCCCCGGCCCGCCCGCCGGATCAGCTCGTCCGGGTCCCGCGTGTCGGTCATCGGTGTCCACTACCCCACACGCGGGTAAACCGCTTACGAGCCGAGTCTGGGATGGGCCACGAGGGTCTGGACGATCCTCGGGAACGCGGGAATACTGGAGGAGTGGATCGGACGATCCACGGGAACGCTTGAGAGGTCGGACCAAACCGTGGTTGGTTGCCCGGTCGATCTCAGGACTGCACGAAGAGCCGGTATTTCAGGTCCTCGTCCTCGCGGAGCTCCTGGAAGATCCGCTCCTCGATGACGCCCTTCGGGTCGTGAAGTCCGGAGACCCGCTCCTCGAGGTCGACGAAGTCCCGGAACGGACGGCGCTTTCGCTCGTCGAGGATGTTGTCCCGGAGGGTATCGCCGATCCCGGGGAGGAGGTTGAGCTGGTGGAGGCGGAGAGTGACGGGCTGGGCGTCATTGTAGAAGTCGACGAAACGCTCCTCGTTGGCCTCGATGATCTCCTCGACCACGTAGTCGAGCTCGGATCGCGCCCCGTCGGAGAGGGCGTCGTAGTCGACCTGCCGGCCCCGGTTGATGCCCTCGTCGAAGGACGGGCGGATGCGGATGCGGTCGTCGATGGAGATGTCCGCCTCCTCGGCGACCGTGAGCTCGTACAGCCGGAAGGTCTCCTCGCCCACCGCGTAGGCCACCGGCGACCGCCGGTACTGGGGCTCGTCGGCGTCGCTCCGGCCGTGCGGGAGGATGTCCAGGACCACCCCGTACTCCTCGTCCTCCGGCTCGTCCCCGGACTCGCTCATGCCCGGCGGTACGCGGAGCCGTCACTTAAGGTTGCCCCGGTCCTGACATGTCCGGTCCGGCGGTTTGAGGGAGGCGTGGGGATACACCCTCCGACAGTGCGTTTCGATGGATACAGCCAACACTCCGGACCGCCTGTCGGGACCGTTTAGAAAGGGGGACCAAACAGCCACTCGTCAGTTGCGCTCATCTCATTGATCGCTACGAGGTGAAAGTCCTCGGCTGGCTGCAGAGAACGCATTTGCCGCTACCGCCCCGAGTTGAAAGCCCTCGGCCGGCTGCAGTAGGGAACGCTGGAAGTGAAACCGCCCCGAGTTGAACGCCCTCGGCCGACTGCAGTAGGGAACGCTGGAAGCGAAACCGCCCCGAGTTGAAAGCCCTCGGCCGGCTCGGGTCCCGCGGCTCGTTGCGGTCCTCAACTCGGGGTTCGCTGCGCTCACCCCTCGTCTGCGGTCCTTACGTCGCCGGGGTTCCCCGAGCCGGCCTCGCCCTTTCGATCCGCCAGGGATTCGGAATCCTCACCGGCCGACATTACTAGTG
>JBDGRH010000071.1:0-7637 GCA_042218225.1 Halodesulfurarchaeum sp.
CCGGGGGCTTTCGGCGGTCTGGTTTGCAAAGACTCTGTACAATACAGGGGAAGGGCGTCCAGATCGTATACGCTCAACCCATATTATATAATACTCCAGAAACCCCCCGAGAAGACAATCGACCAAGACAACGTTACGAACCACCAGCCGGCGAGACATCGAACCGACGGAGGAACCGCTGGACGGCATCGTCGGTCCCGACGATCACCATCCGTTCGTCGCCGGAAAGCCGCCTGTCCGGATCCACCGTCGCGGACAGCCCGGATTCGTCCTCGATGGCGATCACCCGACAGCCGGTCTCCCCGGAGATATCTGCCTCAGCTAGCGTCGAGCCGGCAAACGGACTCGCCGGCACCCGGACCAATCGGATCTGACTGGCCGGGGCCAATACGTCCTCCCCGCGCAACTCCTTGGCGACCATCCGGGCACTGACGCGCGGGACGGACAGGACGTAATCCGCGCCGGCACTCAGCGCCTTCCGCGTGGCGTCCGTATCGCTCATCCGGACCAGGATCTCGATGTCGTCGTTCAGCGCGCGGGCGTGGACAACGGCCAACAGGGCCGCCGAATCGTCCGGGAGGGCGACGATGATCGCGCCGGCGTCTTCGATCCCCGCCTCCCGTAGGACTGACTGCTCGCCCGCGTCACCGACGACGTCGACACCCTCCCCCGGTTCGAGATCGATGGTGACGACATCGATGCCCTCATCCGCCAGCACCGACCGCGCCGCTCGCCCGACCTCGCCATACCCGGCGATGACGATCCGGTCGTATCGCCGGAACGACCGCGCGGGCCGGGTGTACTCGCTCAGCTCCTCCAGCGCCGCGCGATTTCCGGAAACGAGGAGGACGGTGTTCTGGCGGATCATCGAGTCGGGATCCGGCGGGAGTTGTAACTCCCCGTCCACCCAGGCCCCGATGATGTGTGCGCCGGTCCGCTCCCGGATACGGGTATCCCGGACGCGGTTGCCGATCAGCTCGCTGCCGTGCTGGACGGGGATCTCCATCACCTGGAGGTTCTCGCCCAGCTCGATCGTGTCGGTGAGCTCGGTGCTGAACGACGTGGCCGCCTTCTCGGCGAGCCGCCGACCGAGCACCTGGTGCGGTGAGAGGACGGTATCCGCTCCCGTCTCCAGGAGCACCTCGCGCTGCTCGATCTCGTCGGTGAGGGCGATGACCTCGACGTCCGGGCGCATCGAGCGGACCGTGAGGATGGTGTTGACGTTGGCGTCCCCGGCGTCGGTCAGCACGGCCCTGGCGGTATCGATGCTGGCCCGTCGGAACGTCTCGCTGTCCTGGGGCGACCCGTCGATGGCGGCGTAGCCGTCGTCCGAGAGGTCTTTGGCGTGCTCCTCGGAGGAGGAGATGAGCACGTAGTCGATGCCCAACTCCCGGAGTTCGTCGAGCAACACGGCCGAGTCGCGACCGTATTCACAGATGATGACGTGATCGCGCTTCGGGGAGAGCCGACTGTCGAGGTCGACCTCGGCACCGGTGAAAAGCGGGATGATGATCACCCGGAGGGTGAAGAAGCCGAGGCCGATCCCGGAGAGCTGCATGAAGACGACGAAGACGTTCATCGCCGGGGACTTCCACGGCGAGTCGGCCCCATATCCCGTGGTCGTCATCGTCTCCACGACGACCTGGAAGGAGTGGAAGATGGACTGCTGACGACCCTCGAAGGCAGCCATCCCGAGGTTGTAGAGGACGGTGTACAGGAGGACGACCACCCCGATCCCGACGAGGTAATAGACGATGAGGCGGTTCCGGCGGGAGAGATCGATCCCTGGGATCGAGGGCAGGCTGGAGACCATCGGGGAGTGCTCTGGAATCGCCGCCCCGGCTATAAAAAAGGTTCCCGGGTTCGCCCGGTTGGGGGGCTGGGAACTGCCGAAAGGATCCCACCCAGGGGTCGTCAATGCGATCGTCATGCGTACCGCCCTGGGCTGTCCACAATCCCCCTTTGCTGACCCCCATTACAATGACCGGCCAACGACCCCACTTGCCGGCAATCCTCTCCATTCGACCGTCAGCCCGGAGTGGGCTCGACCCGTTTCAGCGCCCGGAGGATCCCTCGACTCCCGAGCCACGCGAGGACTTGCGAGACGACCCGCGATATCGGGTTCCACCCCTGCGTGGCTTTCCAGGCCTTGCTCTCGAACTCCGCGACGTTGTGCGCCCAGCAGCGATAGAAGAGCTCCCATTGCGGCTCGGTCATCTCCCGCGCGGCCATCGTGTCCTCGGACTCGTAGTCCATGAACATCAGCGGGGCGAGGATCGAGTCCGTGTCGTCGAGGCGGTCGACCAGGTCGATGGTGCGTCGGACGTCCTCCGGTGTCTCCCCGGGGAGGCCCACGATGAGCGTCGCCGCGGGGTAGATGTAGTGCTCGTTGAGGATCCGCATCCCCTCCTCGACGACCCTCGGCCACTCCGCCGGTTCGAATGGGAGGGGTTTGGCCGACATGTGCTTCTCGATGAGTCGCGGACTGGCCGTCTCGATGCCCGGCTGGACGCCACCCCACCGATTGGGCCCGTACTCGTTGATCCGGGCGATGTCCCCGACCAGTTCGGGCGCGGCCACGACCGCGGGGAGACTCACGTGCGTGGTCCCGACCATGTCGATCCCGTCGATGGCCCGCAGCGTCTCGAAGAGCGCCGAGACGGCGGCCCGATTCGGCTCGAAGCGCCCGTCGAACTCGTAGAGGAGGATGTCCTCGCCGTGGAGCCAGAGGTGATCGAAGCCGTGGGCGGCGTTCACCCGCGCTTCGCGCTCGAGGCGGTCCACGTCCGCGTACATGGTCCGGCGCATGTCCGGCCCGCAGAACGCACAGCTCCGGCCACAGCCGCGCATCCCCTCGAGAAGTGCGTTCACGGTCGGCCCGCGGATCTCCGGCACGTCCGCCATGGACGCGGGGCGTTCGGGCGTAATCGTGGGCTGGGCCTCCCCTTCTAGAATACGCTCGAATACCTCGCCCGCCCGGTGGCCCACCTCGCCCTGGACCACGTGGTCGATGCCGAAGCGGGCACGGTGCTCGGGCGTGTCGACCTGCCAGGCCCCACCGCCGCCCACGACCACCGTTTGGTCCCCCGGAGTTGCCCGAACCTCCTCGAGGAGAGCTTCGAACTTCACGGCGTTCATCGGGGTCCGATCTGTCCCGTGGGTGAACGAGGAGGTCACCGGGCCCATTCCCAGTGGATCCATCGCCGTGATACCCACAACGTCTGTCCCGAGACCGACAACGTCCTGGATGTGTTCCGGGTGCGCGATGGCCACGTCACCCACGTCGAATCGCTCCCCGGACAGCAGCCCACTTTCGACCCGACGGAGGCCTAACGGGGCGGTCTCGGCGGTGCCGTCCAGGTTCGCGCCCACCGGCGGGGCGAACAGCCGGTCGTATACGACGTCGGGAACGATGTCGGTGGGTGCACAGGAGAGAAAGCCCAGGATGTAATTGCCCCGGAAGTGGCTCATCAGGGAGCGGTCGGCGGTCAGGACGATGGTGGGCGCGGCCATGGGCCTGGTCGGACGAGTGGCTGGAGGAGTCGGAGTGCCTGGAGGAGTCGGAGCGGAAGATTCGGTGGTCGTCGCGAGAGACCTAGAAGTGGGGTGAGCCGGACAGTTCGGAACCAAGTCGTGTGGCTCGGGGCCATCACCCACTCAGACTGGCTCCAGCTCCTCGATGCTCCGACGGTATGTCTCCCGGATCGATTCCCGTTCCGCCTCGTCGAGATCGCGGCGGTGCTTCACGTCGTAGCCGTAGATGCCCGGCCCCTCGCGGAGGAACGCCTCGTCCTCGTCGCGTCCCGTCACCATCTCCGTCCTGAGGCGGGTGCGGTCGGGCCGGGTGTCGTCGGTGAGCGAGGTGTAGTCCCGGTCCGCCCACTCCTCGGCGGTGATGGAGTGCTCCTCGTGGATGGCGTCCCGGTACCGCCCCGGGAAGACGTTGTAGGCGCAGAAGGGGATGACCCGACCGTCCGGCATGCTGTAGTGGATGTCACACCGGCGCACCCGGTCCACGTCGTAGTTGTAGGGGTCCATGAAGTGCATGATGCCCAGGAAGAGGGAGTTGACGTGGAAATCGACAAGACCCTCGTAGGTCCCGGACGTGAGCCCCTCCAGCAACCACCGGCCGATGTGCACGTCGTCGGGCTCGGCCTCCCGATCGACCGCCTGGTAGAGCTCCCAGGCGAGCCGCGCCCCCACGCGGGCCTTCTCGAGCCGCCCCAGCGGGGCATCGAAGCGGTCGGCGATCTCCGAGAGGGCCTGGAGGAACGGGCCGACCTCGAAGAAGTCCGTGATGGGGACGAGTTCGTCGCCGTCCACGTATACATACGTCGCCATCCCGCAGGCGAAGTGATTCGAGAGCTCGTAGAGCGGCTGCCCGTTCCAGATCTCGGAGAACGCGCTGATGGGCAGGACCGAGGGGATGGGATGCCAGGCCTCGGCGGGGATGGCGCCGTCGGTCTGTGCCTCCACCCCGTGGATGATATCCGGGATGGTCACGCGCTGCTCGCGGCGCTTTTCGTCGGGCATCCGGCCGACGATCGAGACCGGCTGGAAGTTGAGTCCGCGGATCGACGCGTGGTTGGCGGCCGCGAACCGGACCATGTCCCCGAGCTCGTCGTCGTTGTACCCGCCGATCACGGTGGGGACGAGGACGGTAGCCAGATCCGCCTCGCGATAGGTCCGGATGGCCTCCGGGATCGACCAGTAGTTCTTTGGATTCGTGTCCGGCGTGACGCCGTCGAAGCTGGTGTAGATGGTGTTCACGCCGGCGTCGCGGAGTGCACGCGCCCGCTCCACGTCGCCAGCCAGGACCCCGCTATGCGTATTGAGCTGGATGTGATCGACCTCGGCATTGACCGCGCGCACGACGTCTTCAAGGTCGTCCCGGAGGGTGGGCTCGCCGCCGGTGATCTGGACGGCGTTGTTCCCGATGGGCTCCTCCGCGGTCATCTGTCGGACCAACTCCCGGATCTCCTCGACGGTCGGCTCGAAGAGCGGGTCGTCCTCCCGGGCATAGAAGAAGCAGTACCAGCACGAGCGATCGCAGCGATTCGTGACCGTGATGTTGCCAAGCCCGGTGTGCGAGCGGTGCAGCGGACAGAGCCCACAGTCCAGCGGACAGGTAACACCGCCCTCGGGCGTGACGTGGGCGGTGTCGAGGTGGTCCTCCCAGTCGGCCCACTCCCGGGCGCGCTCGAACATCGCAGCGTCACTCCAGTAGACGTCCCGGGTCACGCCGTGCTCGTTGCACGCCGTGGCCAGGCGGATCTCTCCGGCCTCCTCGTAGACGACCATCGGCGCGCGCATGGCCTCGTATCGCTTCTGGGCGGCACACTCCGGACAGACGCTCGCTGTCACCTTCACGTACCGCTCCGCCTCGGGGGCGATACGGGTGGCGAAGCCCGGCGGATCATCCAGGAGGTCTCGCGCCCCCATCGAGACCGGCACGTCCGCCCCCTCGATGGGGCCAGTGGATGGCTGGCGCTGGTGGAGTGACATGCCCTCGTTTCAAATTAATAATAGGAACTGGAGCGGGAAAAGCGGGTACCCAAAATTTAGAATAGGTATATATACCCGCGAGGCGACTCAAATTTTCGATGTGTGCGGAGACGGTTCACCGGAATATATTTGATTGTCGCCTTCACGCCGGAGGTTCTGCGTCACCGGCTGATTGAGATATCGGCCGATCCGCGCCGCTGGATATCCGTCAGCCGATACCGTTTTCCCGCTGCGCTGGCAGGGAGAGCGTTCGGCCACCTCTCTGCCCAGTGATGATCGACGCCGGATCAGCACCCTCTCCCCCAGTTCACCTGCACTGGACAGCGCTCCTCAGGCCTGGAACTCCACCGCGCCCAGGACCTCGCGCTCGTCGAGCGGGGGCTGGAACGCCCCCTCCTCCGTCACCAGCCAATCGACGAGGGACATCGGCGTGGCGTCGAAGGCCGGATTATATACGGCAACGTCCTCGGGGGCGTTCTGCGTCCCGTAGATGTACCGGAGCTCGTCGCCGTCGCGCTCCTCGATCTCGACCTCGTCCGCACTGCGCGATTCGTCGATGGTCGAGCGGGGCGCCGCGACGATGAACGGGATATCGTGGCGGTCCGCCAGGACGGCGTGCTTGTACGTCCCGATCTTGTTGAAGACGACCCCCTGGTCGCCGAACGTGTCGCCCCCATCCAGAACGACCCGGTCCGCGCCCACGACGACCGCATCGACCCGGCCCTCCTGCATCGCCAACCCGCTCGCGTTGTCCGGGATGAGCGTGGTCTCCACGTCGTGCTCGAGTAGCTCCACTGTCGTGATGCGAGACCCTTGGTTGAGCGGGCGGGTTTCGTTCGCGATGACGTCCACCGGGTTCCCCGCCTCGTGGGCCGAGTAAATCACGCCGAGGGCCGTCCCCCAGTCGACTGTTGCCAGGGCCCCGGCGTTGCAGTGGGTCATGACGGTGTCTCCCTCGGACAAGAGCGCAGCCCCGTGCTCGCCGATTCGCTTGTTGCGCTCGACGTCGCGATCCGCGAGGTCCTCCGCGGCATCGAGTGCTCGCTCCCGGACCTCCGCAGGGGTGCTCCCACGCTCGGCCGCCTCCCGCGCCTCCTCGACGCCCCGCGAGAGGTTCACGGCGGTCGGACGAGCGGTGGCGATCCGCTCGGCGTCCTCCTCGATGCCGGCGAGGAGCGTCTCGACCGCGGACGCATCCCGGCGGTGGGCGGAGAGGGCGACGCCGTACGCGCCGGCAGCGCCCAGCGCCGGCGCACCCCGGACCCGGAGGATCTCGATGCTCTCGACCAGGTCGTCGACCGTCTCGGCCAGGGAGGTGGTGTACTCCCCTGGCAGCTTCGTCTGGTCCACCATCCGGATGCAGTCCCGGTCGTGGTCCCATTCGATCGTTCGCATGCGCGGATGTTTGGTCCCCCGAGTCATCAAATTTCAGTTCCCCGGCGGGTGAAATGGCGGTTCGACTCGCCAGCGGATACGATGCGAGGCGATGCGAGGCGAGGCGCCTTCTACATGCGCGCTCTGCGATCCACTCCCCGTTACGCTTGGTCGGATTGTCCGTACGATTCGAACCGCTCAGCCACCCGCTCCATCTCCGCCTCGGAGAGCCGGACCGGCTCGCCGATCCCCGCGGCCTGCACGTACACCCTGGCCGTGGACTCGACGGCCCGGGCGGTCTCGATGGCAGCCTCCGCATCCTCCCCGAGCGCCACCAGGCCGTGATTCGCCAGGAGACAGGCACTCGTCTCGGCCTCCTCGAGCTGCGCGACGACGTTCGCCGCCAGCTCCTGAGTGCCATACGTCGCATACTCCGCGACGGGAACCGTGGACCCGGCGAGTGCAAGCATATAATGCACCGGGGGAACCGGCTGGCGGAGCACGGAGAGCGTCGTCGCGTATGGCGAATGGACGTGCACGATCGCCCCGGCGTCGATCCCCGCCTCGATACCCGCGTAGATCCCGCGGTGCATCGGGACCTCGCTCGACGGTTCGAGGTCACCCATCAGGCGGGTTCCGTCGAGGTCGATGACGGGCACGGTGTCGGGAGTGATCTCCGCATATGGGACGCCCGTGGGGGTGATGGCAACCCGGTCACCAGATCTGACACTCAGATTGCCCGTCCGGCCCGGGGTGAG
>JBDGRH010000107.1:0-2281 GCA_042218225.1 Halodesulfurarchaeum sp.
TCCGTCCTACTGCTCGGCGTTCCCGCCGATACGGAAGAGGAGGTATCCGACGGGGAGGTACAACAGGACGGCCCCGGCAGTGACCAGGTCGCCGCGGAGGAGGGAGGCGGCTGCGACCGTCAAGGCGACTGCCACGGTTGCCCCACCTACCGTTCGGAGGGTGGTCCCGGAGGGTCCAGGACCCGGTTTGATGGTTTCTGCCATCACTCGATCGAACCCAGGTCGGAGTGGCGGATAAGAGCGACGTTTCGCCACTCCGGCACCCCGTGTATCGGCGGTTAATGATAAATTAACGGTGTTTCTGCCGACAGGTTTTCCCCCCAACCCGCCGCCGCAGGCGGAATACCGTTCCAGAGGATTGGGAGAGACCCCAATGTTTTAAGAAACCCACCACGGTGGACTCAGGTGGAGGGTCGCACCCTCCGTGGGTAAACGGCACACTCCCGGTCTCTCCCCCATCCCCATTCCCCCGTTCCCGGTTTCCCGTTTACCCGTTTTCGACGGACCACATACCCGTGGATGTCCGACCTTAAACTATAAGTCCGGTTGTCCCTCGCGCATTCTTCCCTCGAGAGGCTTTGTGGTCGAGGATTGAATCGAGGCTGGAAATCGGGGATGAAGGACGAGACTCGAGATCGAAATCGGGGATTGCGGACCCAGAGGAGAGGATTCAACCTGATTTGGATAATTGCTACAGGGGTGGACAGTATACATACACCTGTCGCGGTTGCCCGCGACGATACCCAATGTCCGGATTCACGCTCGAGAGTCCCGAATTCGTGGACGGGGGGCCGATCCCCGATCGATTCGGGTACACGAACCGGAACGTCAATCCGCCGCTCGAATGGGAAGGGGTCCCGGACGGGACGGAGAGTCTCGCGCTGGTGATGGACGACCCCGACGCAGTGGAGCCGGCCGGGAAGATCTGGGATCACTGGGTGGTCTGGCACATCGATCCGGCGAGGGGTTCGATCCCGGCGGATTGGGACGCGGCCGGGGCGGTCGAGGGCCGGAACGACTTCGGCGAGACCGGATATGGGGGCCCGAATCCGCCTGACCGCGAGCACACCTACGTATTCACACTCTACGCGCTGGATGAGCCCCTCGACCTCCCGCCGGGATCGACGAAGCAGGCGCTGGAGGATGCGATTGGCGGCACCGTTCTCGACGAGGCAACCCTCGAGGGGACATACGCCCCATAAGGACTCCCGCCGGGTCGAGGCGCTCCCGCCGGGTGGCCCCGTTCCCGTCGGGTCGATGCGGCCCTGGCAGGACCCGTGAAAGCGACCATCACGCGGGTCACGTTGCAGCGACCCCAGCCTGCTCTCCCCGGATCCTGGGTCCGCATGCCGAGGTAAAACCGCCCTTTTGAATATGTTCGGGATCGACCGCAATCCGCCAGCCGGGAGGAGGTTTTTAGGGTGTGGGACTCTCCAGCATACATAGGCATGGAGGGACGTACCTGTGTGGTCACGGGTTCTTCAAGGGGTATCGGCCGGGGGATCGCGGAGCGCTTCGGTGAGGAGGGCGCGAACGTGGTCGTCAACTATCGGCGGTCCGCGGAGGAGGCGGAGACGGTCGCGGAGAGTATCGAGGCGGCCGGGGGACGGGCGGTCACCATCAAGGCGGACGTGACGAACCAGGGGGAGGTCCAGGAGATGCGCGATCGGACCCACGAGGCGTTCGGGCGGATCGATGTCCTCGTGAACAACGCGGGGATCAACCAGGACGTCATGTTCGAGAACATGACCCACGAGGAGTGGGACACCGTCCTCGACATCCACCTCGACGGCACGTTTCACGCCACGCAGGCCTTCTACGAGGATCTCAAGGAGGCCGAGGAGGGCCGGCTCATCAACATCTCGAGCATCGTGGGGAAGGAAGGTAACCTCGGGCAGGCGAACTACGCCGCCGCGAAGAGCGGCATCTTCGGCTTCACCCGCACGCTGGCTCTCGAGCTAGCCCGGTACGGGACGACCGCGAACGCCATCGCCCCCGGGTTCATCAAGACCAACATGCTCGATGGGGTCCCGGATAAGGTCCTCGACCGCATCCGGGATGATACGCCGCTCCAACGGCTGGGCGAGATCGATGAGATCGCCTCGGTCGTCGCTTTCGTCGCCAGCGAGGAGGCATCGTTCATGACCGGCGAGGTCTTGGACGTAAACGGCGGCAAGGACCTCTGAGCCAGGCCGGGTCGGGTGTTGGTTTCGAGCGTGCTCGTTAGACCACGGACTTCTGCGTGTTCACGGGTGGGACGTTCCGTTTCCGGGCAGGTGAT
>JBDGRH010000107.1:2381-7506 GCA_042218225.1 Halodesulfurarchaeum sp.
CTTCGATATCGAATCCGGTTGTCGCGTCGATGGCTGGACGTCTCCTGGAGCATTATACAATGTTGGTGCCATAGACCGCCGAACGCACCCCTGCAGATGACGAAATCGGTGGAACCAAGACCGCCGAAAGCCCCCGAGCCGAGCCGGCCGAGGCCTTACAATTCGTGGCGGTGGCGGGCGGTTCTCTCTCCCTCTCTTTTTCTCTTTTTTCCTCTCTTCCCCCTCTCGGGCGTTCCCTGCTCGCGGCGGAGGACTTTCAGGTCGGGACGATTCGTGTTACGGCGTTCTCTACGGGTGGCCAGGGACCTCTCACTGTTTACGCTTCCAACACTGCAGTTAGGTGCTAACGGTCGAGGTCTGACAGACAGAAACGGCCCGTCTTCCCCGATGATACCCCTCGCCTGGGGGATGGCCGTTCCACACTCGGAACCGGACGCTAAAATCTCACCGACACGAGGCCACTCCACCAATTCCAAAAAAGCGACCCGTTAGCGTTCTAGGAGTCGACCCGCTCGCGGGCCTGGGTCACCCAGTCGCGAACCCGCGAAGGACCCACGTCGATCTCGCTCGCGAGCTCACCCGGATCGCGCTCGGCCAGATCGGCCACTGTCTCGATCCCGATGTCCTCGAGGAGGGCGGCATAGGTGGGTCCGATCCCGGTGATCTCCGTGACTTCGCCACCGCCGGTGTCCGAGCGCTCCACGAGCCAGGAGACCACCTCCGGCCAGAGCTTCGCGTGAGAGGACGAGGAGACCGAGAGGCCGATGTGTCCCACGGGGAACTCGATGATCTCGGTGTCGTCGCTCGGGATGGTGTCGTTGAACGGCTTCGAGGCGCTCGGCGGGATGAGGTGGTCGTACTCCCCGACGACCTGGAGGACGGGCACGTCGATGTTCGTGATGTCCACGTGCTCACCGTCCAGGGTCAACTCGTTCCTGACGAGGCGGTTCTCCTGGTAGATGTCCTCCAGGAATTGGCGGTAGGTCTCCCCGGCCACGTCGATGCCGTCGGAGAGCCAGCGCTCCATCCGGGCGAAGTTCCGGACGAAGTCCTCGTCCTCGAGGTTCTCGTACAGCCGGAGGTATTTCGTCACGAAGTTGTCCACTGGATCCATGAGGCGAAAGCCCAGGTCGAGGAACTCGGCCGGGGCGTTCCCGAAGGCGTCGGTCACGGCCTCCGGATTGTAGAAGTCCTCGTTGCCCCAGAGCTCGAGGACGCCCCCGGTCCCGTCGAAGCTCAGCCCCGCGGCCATGAGCGTCAGGGTCCGGACCTTCTCCGGGTGGAGGGCCGTGTACATCGCACTCATCGTCCCGCCCATGCAGTAGCCGAAGAGGTGGACCTGGTCCTGGCCCGACCGCTCACGGACGACGTCCATGCAGTTGTCGATGTACCGGTTCACGTAGTCGTCGAGGGTGAGGGCGTGGTCCAGCCGGGACGGCTCCCCCCAGTCGATGAGGTAGACGTCCATCCCGTTCTCGAGCAGCGTCCGGACCACGCTGCGGTCCGGCTGCAGGTCGAGGATGTAGGGGCGGTTGATGAGCGCGTAGACGATGAGGATGGGCACGTCGTGTTGCTCATCGGTCTGCGATTCATAATGGAGCAGCTGGAGCTTGTTCTCCTCGTAGACCACCTCGCTCGGTGTCCCGCCGACCTCGACAGCGGCCATCTCGGCGGTTCGCTCCGGGGCGGCCTGGCTCTTCTCCACGAACTCCGCGGCGGCCTCCCATTGCTTCCGCTGGAGGTCCAGCGCGGTGCTGAAGGGGTTCATGACTCCTTTCCGTCCCGGATGGACTGGAGGTCGGCTTCGATCTGCTCCAGTCGCTCGAGGCCGGCCTCGATCTGCTCCAGTCGCGCCTCGAGCCCATCGAGGCCCTCGGTCACGTCCCCGACGCCCCCGTCCACGTTCTCGAGGGTCTCGAGGACCTCCTCGAGGTCCTCCTCGACGTCCTGCTGGCGGCGCTCGAGCTCCACGAGTCGCTCGCCGACCTCCTCGATGTCTCTCGCCGTGGCGAATCCCAGAGTGTGGAGGGTCTCGTCGGCGAACTCGTCGGTCTGCTCCTTCAGGTCCATGACGCTCTCGACGGTCTCGCCGGTGGCGGCCGCGAAGGCCGTCGTGCTCATCATCTCCTTGAACGCCTCGTTCGCGGCGTTCAGCCAGCGGTGGCGGAAGGACTCCATCGAGACGTCCTCGCCCTCGAGGACCGACTCGAACTCCGACATCTGCTCCTCGGCGGCGTCCATCCAGGCCTGGTAGGCCTTCGCGTAGCCCTCCAGACTCTCGCTGGCACGGTCCTCCTCGGTCGCGCCCTCGAGGGCGTCCATCCAGGTCTCGACGAATGTCGCCTGGGCCTCGACGTTCCGCTCGAAAGCCTCCAGAAACTCCTCGTTGGCGTCCTCCATGAACGCCTCCCAGTCCGTTGCGTTGGTATCGTTTGACATGTTCCGTTGGTATTGTAAAGGGTGCCCAGGGGGAAAACCTCCAGGGCGATTGCGGTTGTTCGGTCGAACTGTTTCCGTCATCGGGTGAGCCGGATTCGCTCGCAGGGCCGGCGTCATTCGGTCGACCGGTCAACATTCGACCGTCGGACCTGCGTAGATCGTGGGACGACGCAGCGGTCAGGTGGGTTTTCCCACCGTCAGGTGGACCGTCACTCGGTCATGTCGTCCGTCATTCGGTCAGGTGGACTGTCATTCGGTCAGCCGGTGGTTGGTGTGTTCCCAGGGCCGGCAACGGCCTGTGTTCAGGCCGCCACACATGTTGCCCCCTCCGTTCAGCGGACCTGTCCGACTCTGACCCGTATTGCGCCAGGACTCGTCATGACGAGTCGTGTTGTGTCAGTACCCGGCGTGACGCCGCCGTCCCGATGCAGCAGCCGACTTACTCGGCCTGCGTTTCGACCTGCTCGACGGCCTCGAGGTACGCCTCGGTGACCTCGTGATAGAGGTCCTCGGTGTCCTCGAGCAGCTCCTCGTAGCTCGAGAGGAACTCGTCGATGGTGCTCTCGATGGGGGCCCAGGCCTCCTCGGAGAGCTCCTCGCCGGCCGCGAACTGCTCCTCGAGCACCTCGCGGACCTCCGCCGTCGAGACGGCCTCGCCCGGTGTCGACGCCTCGATGGCGTCGAGCGTGGCCTCGACGGTCGACTGGGCGACCGACCGCGCCTGGGACTCGAGGTCCTGCTGCACGGCGATGCCCTGGTCGACGGAGCCGAGCAGGCGCTTCTGGAGCGCCACCGAGCGCTCGACGAATTCCGTCTGCTGTTCGATCGCGCGACGCTGCATGTCGACTATCGTGGTGAGTGGGTTTGCCTTACTCATTGTCTCCACCTCGCGTGATGGGGATGATGAACGCCTGGACGATGTCGCCCTCGTCGATGCCAAGGACCTCGCGCTCGGTGTCCGGGATCGAGATCCGACCGCCGGACTGGACGCGGGTCTTGAACACGGCGGAGCCCATGCCCATCCCCTGGCGCAGCACGTCGGGGACGCCCCCGCCCGTGCTCGCGTCCATCATCTGCCGGAACAGCTCGAGTTGCTGCTCCGTGGCCGACTCGCTCATCGACTGCAACTGCTCCGCGAACGCCGCGGGGGGCCAGGTGGGCTCGTCGTTCTCCGTCATCACGTCAGTGGTACGACTCGTGGACATATAAGTGTTTCCGAAGAATGGGATTCAATGGCATCTAATGGTATCAAATGCTTTCAAGAAACAATATATCCCGCGAAACGCCGCAGAGCGGACCCATTCCCGGAACCATTAAATCCGGGCCGACCCTCTGTGAGAGAAGAGAGACCATGACCCGATACACACGAGGCGGGCTCGCGGACGTCACTCGCGCCTGGACGGCTGCCACGCGACATTGGGCGAACAGCCTTCTCGAGGCCCACCGAGCCACGCTCGCGGGGCTCGGCGTCCTGGAGGACATCGAGGTCGGGGACACGAAAGGGACCGCATATCGTGAGCCCGAGTGGTCCTTCGAACGAAGCGCCGAGGACCGCGAGGACCTGGGCGAGGGCGATACGGTCCGGTTCACGAAGCGCCTCGACGAGGAGGACGTCGTCTCCTTCGCGACCGCGAGCGGGGACACGAACCGGCTCCACCTCGACGACGAGTTCGCCGAGGGGACCCGATTCGGGGGGCGGATCGTCCACGGGACGCTCGTCGGCGGGCTCATCAGCGCGGCGCTGGCCAGACTCCCGGGCCTGACCATCTATCTCTCACAGGACCTCCAGTTCCGCAACCCGGTCGAGATCGGCCACACGCTGACCGCGGAGGTCGAGATCATCGAGGACCTCGGTGATGGCCGGTACCGCCTCCGGACCGATGTCTTCGACGACGACGCTGGCCAGACGGTGATCGAGGGGGAGGCCGTCGTCCTCGTCGATTCCCTCCCCGAGGGCGTCTCCCACCCCAGCCTCGAGCAGGCGTAGCGTTCTTCGATACCGGATTCCGGCACGCCTCCGCCTCAAGGGTTATTATCGAGACCACCCACCATCCCGACATGACCGTCGTGAGCGTCTCGATGTCGGAGGACCTGCTCGCCCGGATCGACCAGTTCGCCGAGGAGCACGGATACACGGGTCGGAGCGAGGTGATCCGCGAGGCGAGTCGGAACCTCCTGGGCGAGTTCGAGGACCGGGGCCTGGCGGACCGCGAGCTGATGGCGGTCGTCACCGTCATGTTCGATTACGCGTCCACGAACGTGGAGGAGCGGATGATCGACCTCAGACACGAGTACGAGCGCCTGGTCGCCTCCAACATCCACAGCCACGTGGGCGATCACTACTGCATGGAGCTCTTCGTCCTCGAGGGCCGCCTGGAGGACATCTCGACCTTCGTCGGCCGGATCCGCGCCACCCAGGAGACGCTGTCCGTGGATTACTCCGTCATGCCCGTCGACGAGCTCAGGGCGGGGGAGGCCTGAGGGTTCGGCGGAAGGGTGGGACGCGATCGTGTACATTCTGTCTTGTCTCTTCTTGCGGGATGGGACCGGATACACGGATTTGCGCCAGCATGGTATTCAACGCCTGTCTGGATCCAGCCCGTTGAACGGTTCTCAGCGGTCATATTCGATCTCGTTGGTACGTGGACCGCCGTAGGCCCGCCTGCACCATTATATAATATCGTCG
>JBDGRH010000178.1:0-4272 GCA_042218225.1 Halodesulfurarchaeum sp.
AGTTGAGGACCGCAACGAGCCGCGGGACCCGAGCCGGCCGAGGGCTTTCAACTCGTGGCGGTTGCGGGTACAGGTTACACTGCTGCAGGCGGCCGAGGGCGTTCAGCTCGTGGCGGTTCCGCCTACAGCGTCCGTTGCCGCCGACGGGGGGCCGCTAGCTGGTTGGGACCTCTATAACGGTCGATACTCCGGGTGGAGATCGGTCTCGAAGTGAGGATCTCTCCTGACCAACGGGAAGGCGAACGGTCCGTTATAGATTATCCAACCAGCTATCCCCCACCTTCAGCCCATCACCGGCTGATACTCCTTTAGAAGGCGTTTGAAATCCCAGGCGACCCTTCGACACTCCTTCTGACCGGATTCTCCACGACAACTTCTCGCCGGACGACGCCGGGGGAGAACCCTCGCCGGGACGGCCATGGCACAAGCGTTTACCCAGCCGGTCACCTTGCGGCGGGTATGCCGACCTTCCTCGCCGGCGGGACGGGGACCCCGAAGCTCCTCTGGGGCGCAGATGCGGTCTTCGACCCGGGGTCCGTGACCGTCGTGGCCAACACCGGCGACGATATCGAGCTCGGGGGCCTCCTCGTCTGCCCGGATCTGGATACGGTGCTCTACGAGCGAGCGGACCTCCTCGACCGGGAGACGTGGTGGGGTATCAAGGATGACCCGACGACGACCCACGAGCAGGTCCGGACCCTCTCGGCGGCGGCAGGAATCGAACCCGGGCCACGGTATCTCCCGGAGGTAGTCCAGACCGAGGGGCGAGAGATCGCCAGATGGCGGCGGTTCTCCGCGGCCGGCGAGTTCATGCACATCGGGGACCGCGACCGGGCGGTGCACGTCCTCCGGACCAGCCTCCTCGACGAGGGGTACTCCCTCACGTCGGCCACGCGGCATCTCGAGCAGGCCTTCGACCTCGAGGTCGACCTCCTCCCGATGAGCGACGACCCGGTGGCGAGCATCATCCACTCGGCGGGGTCGTCCATGCACTTTCAGGAGTACTGGGTGGCGAGGGAGGCAGAGCCGCCCGTCGACGACGTGGAGTTCAGGGGGGCCGAGACTGCACAGCCCACCGACCAGGTCCTCGAGGCACTCCGCTCCGAGCCGGTCGTCATCGGCCCATCTAACCCGGTGACGAGCATCGGCCCGATGCTCGCATTGGATGGGGTCCGGGAGGCCCTCGCGGAGACCACCGTCGTCGCGGTCTCGCCGTTCGTGGAGGACCGCGTGTTCTCCGGGCCGGCAGCAGATCTGATGGAGGCGGTGGGGATGGAGCCGAGCACGGCGGGCGTCGCGGCGGCGTATCCCTTTGCCGATGCCTTCGTCCTGGACGAGGCGGACGGGACGCGCCTGGATCGGCCCACGGTGAGGACGGACACAGCCATCGAGACGCGCGACGACGCGGAGCGCGTCGCCGGGGCCGCGGCACGGGCGCTGGAGGCCGTCTGATGTTCGAACCCCGCCTCGCGCTCTCGAGCCTGAGCGGGGAGTCGGACGCGTCCTGGGCCGCCGGGGGTGAGGAGTACGCGGGATTGGCCATCCTCGGCGGACTCGCCGTCGACGATTCCACGCGGCAGGCGGCCCGGCAGATGGTCGAGGACCGGGATCGGGACGAGTTTCTCCCTGCAGCTCCGCTCTCGTTCCTCGAGACGCAACTCGACCGTGTCGCCGACCTGGATCTCCGGTCGGGGTTCAATATCCGTGCGACAGACCTCGACCGCCTCCGGGAGGCGGCCGGTCGCTGCGCGGACGCCGGTGCCATCCTCGAGGTCAACGCCCATTGCCGCCAGGAAGAGATGTGCGCGATCGGGGCCGGGGAGGCACTGCTCCAGTCCCCGGAGCGGCTCCGGACCCAGGTCCAGACAGCTGCCGACGCCGGGGCCACCGTCAGCGTCAAGGTCCGGGCGGAGGTCGAGGGAGTCGACCTCTCCGAGTTGAGCGCGGACCTCGTGGCGGCCGGGGCAGACATCATCCACGTGGACGCGATGGACTCCGAGGCGGTCGTGGGGGACGTCGTCGAGGCGACGGACGCGTTCGTCATCGCCAACAATGGGGTCCGGGACCGCGAGACAGCCCACGAGTACCTCGCATACGGGGCGGACGCCGTGAGTGTCGGGCGTCCGAGCGACGACCCGGCGGTCCTCTCGAGGGTCCACGACGCCGTCGAGGAGTGGTTCGCGTGACCGGACGGAGCCCGGCCCAGCAGGCCGAACTCGCTTTGCTCCTCGAGGTCGCCGGCACCCCGAAGCCGGGGAACGTCGACCGGGAGCGCGATCTCGCGGACCTCCATTTCGAGCACTTCCTCGCCGGGGCGGTGGGGGCGAGACCAGGACTCAACGCCGCAAGCGAGGGTGAGGCCCTCGGGCCGGCGTTCCTCCGGGCGGTGGAGGGCATGAGCGAGCAGTCCGGCGGCAACACGCAGTTCGGGGCGCTCCTGCTCCTGGTTCCGCTCGTTGCGGCGACCGGCGAGGCGCCGCCGACGCCGGAATCGGTGACTGACGTGGTTCGAGCGACGACGGTGTCCGACGCGGTGGCGTTCTACCGGGCCTTCGACGTCGTGGACGTCCGGGTCGGCGACCCCCCGGCCGCCGAGGACGGGCCGGACGTGCCCGACGTCCGGAAGGGGAGTGCAGCCGTCCCCGACGAACGGAGGGGTAGTGCGGCCGTGCCCGACGTCCGGAAGGGGAGTGCGGCCGTGCCCGAGGTCGAACGAGCGGGGTACACCCTGTACGACCTCATGGAGATCTCGGCGGGCACGGCGGAGGGGGATTTGGTCGCCCGGGAGTGGACGACCGGATTCGAGCGTTCGTTCGAGGTCGCCTCCCGGATCGAGGGGGACGAGGGGCCAGTGACGGACCGGGCCGCCCGGGCGTTCCTCTGGCTTCTCGGCGAGCACCCCGACAGCCTGATCGTCATCGCCCACGGGCGGGAGCGCGCTGCTGCCGTCGCGGAGCGCGCACGCTCGCTCCGCTCCGCCGACGAGGAGGCGATCGCCGCGTTCGCCGACGATCTGGTCGAGGCGGGGATCAATCCGGGGGCGACCGCCGACGTCGTCGCGGCCGCATTATATATTGCGCTCGCACGCGGACTGTCCGTATGACCGCGTGGCCGGT
Source organism: Halodesulfurarchaeum sp. (assembly GCA_042218225.1). GTDB lineage: Archaea > Halobacteriota > Halobacteria > Halobacteriales > Halobacteriaceae > Halodesulfurarchaeum. The sequence goes on from JBDGRH010000178.1 coordinate 3,117, forward strand.
TCCCGTCCAGGGCATCATCGAGACGGTGGTCACGACCCCTCAGCAGGACGGCGACTGGGCCGTGGCCGCACTCGGACTTCACGAGGGGACGCCAGTCACGGCGCGCACCTGGGGGAACACCAGGACGCGTCGAAACTTCGAGCGCGAGGGGAGTGGTGTGGTCCATCTCATCCGCGATCCCGTCTTGTTCGTCGGGGCCGCTCTGGGCGAGATGGAGTCGACCGATGCGGTCCTGCCAGACGCAGACGCGTGGGTCCGGGTGCGGGCCACCGAGCTTGAGCGCGGCGTCCGCGACGGAACCACCTGGATCTCGTGGGAGCTGCTCCCCCAGGACGCGACGGTGGAGCGGGAGAGCGTGCCGGTGACGAACCGCGGGTACAATGCCGTGATCGAGGCCACCGTGGCCGCGTCCCGGCTGGACGTCCCCGCCTACGACGAATCCGTGCTCCGCGAGCGGTTGGCATACTTCGACGAGGTGGCCAGGCGGTGCGGCGGCCCGGCGGTCACGCGGGCCATGGATCGCCTCGTCACCCTCTCGGAGTGGGATCCCTCGGCGTAGGTCCCCGGTGGATGCTGAGGTCCCGGATGACTGAGTCTCCTCTCCGGTGTCCCAAAACGCGTGTTTCCCTGGGGCATTCTCCCGGCGCGCCGGGGTCCGGAGATCGGGTTCATCCCCTCTCTCCCGCCCCAGGCCGGAACGAATCCTTTTAACCCGGCCGGGGCAAAGGCGCGGACATGGCCATCAAGCCCGATTACGTCAAGAAAACCGGGAATATCCTCCTGGAGCGCTATCCGGCGGCGTTCCAGAAGGACGACTTCGAGCACAACAAGGAGAGCGTCGAGGAGCTCACGAACATCGAGTCCAAAGAGGTCCGCAACCGGATCGCCGGGTACGTGACCCGGAAGCTCAACTGAGCCGTCATTCCCGGTCCGCCCACGCCCGCCGAACCGGTTCGCCGACCCGGTCTATCGACCCCTTATGCAATATCCCGGTCGCCCACTGAGGAGTTCCCTTTGCGACCCCCGACACGATCTCAAGTGACCACCGATGCGATTTCCGGGCCCCTCCCCCCAGGGTGGCGCCCCCGCTCTCTCCACAGGCCGCGGCGTGTCTGTCGCGTCAATTCTTCCCCGCACCAGAAGGGATTAGTCCACG
>JBDGRH010000178.1:4282-7487 GCA_042218225.1 Halodesulfurarchaeum sp.
CCGACTCGGTCTATCGACCCCTTATGCAATATCCCCGGACCTCCACCGACGCGATCTCGGGCGACCACCGACGTATTCTCCACGCACCCACCGACGCGTGGTTGGAGCCCACCTGCCCCTCTCACACCGGGCGCGGCGTGTCTGTCGCGTCAATTCTTCCCCGCACCAGAAGGGATTAGTCCACGCTTCTCCGACACACGGGTATGACTCGGGTCGGTATCCTGGGCGCGACGGGCGCCGTCGGCCAGCGGTTCGTGCAGCTCCTCGACGGCCATCCGGACTTCGAGCTCGTCGCCGTCACAGCGAGTTCCGACAGCGCGGGGGAGCGGTATCGCGACGCGGCGAAGTGGCGGGTGGACGCCCCCATCCCGGCCGACGCCGCCGAGCTGACGGTCGGGGAGACGAGCCCGGAGGCGGTTCCTGACGACGTGGATCTCCTCTTCTCCTCGCTCCCATCGGGGGTGGCGGAGGCGGTCGAACCGGCCTTCCTGGAGGCGGGCTACGTGGTCTCCTCGAACTCCTCGAACGCGCGACTGGACGACGACGTCCCCCTCGTCATCCCGGAGATCAACCCCGGCCACCTGGACCTCATCGAGGTGCAGCGTGCCGAGCGGGGGTGGGACGGAGCGCTCGTGAAGAACCCCAACTGCTCGACGATCACGATGGTCCCACCGCTCGCGGCGCTCTCGGAGTTCGGTTTGGAGCGGGTGCACGTCGCGACGCTCCAGGCCGTCTCGGGGGCGGGATATTCGGGCGTGACCTCGATGGAGATCATCGACAACGCCCTGCCCCACATCGGGGGGGAGGAGGAGAAGATGGAGACAGAAACCCGGAAGCTCCTCGGCGAGGCCACCGAGGATGGGGTGGACTGGCATCCTGCGCCCGTGTCCGCCTCGTGCAACCGGATCCCGACGCTCGACGGGCACCTGGAGAACGTGTTCGTGGAGACCGCGACAGATCCCGATATCGAGACCGTCCGCGCCGCCCTCGAGGACCTGCCGACCCAGGACCTCCCCAGTGCGCCGGATCGCCTCGTCCACGTCTTCGATGATCCCAATCGGCCCCAGCCCCGCCTCGACCGGATGGTCGGAGAGGGAATGGGCATCGCGGTCGGGGGACTCTCGGAGACCGCCACTGGCTTCAAGTTCAACGTTCTCGCCCACAACACCATCCGGGGGGCTGCCGGGGCGAGCCTCCTGAACGGGGAGTTGCTCGTCCGCGAGGGCTGGGTGTAGGACGGACGGCTGTTCACTGACGGAGCGGACCTGCCCCTCCCTGGGCAGAGGGACGTCTCGGGACGTTCGGTCGCTACACGACCTGGTTGCGGAGCCCCTCGAAGGAGCCGGTCTCCTCGGCCCGCTCGAGGTTCTCCGCGATGATGTCGGCCATTCGCGCCCAGTACTCGGGAGTGTGGCCGGCGTTGTGGGGCGTGATGAGGACGTTGTCGAAGCCCCAGAGCTCGTGGTCCTGAGGGAGGGGTTCCGGGTCGGTTACGTCCAGGGCTGCACCCCGGATGGCGTTCGTCTGGAGCGCGTTGACCAGCGCCTCCGTCTCGACGAGGGGTCCACGGCCGACGTTGACCAGGACGGCGTCCGGCGGCATGGTCCGGAGGGCGTTGCCGTCGATGAGCCCCTCGGTTTCCTCCGTGAGCGGGGCCGCGAGGACGACGTACTCGCTCCGGCCGAGCGCGTCGTGGAGGTCCTCCTCGCCGAACCCGCCCACCTCGTCGGTCGGCCCGCCCTTCTCCGGCGAGTACCGGATCCCGATGGTGTGGACGTCGAAGGGCTCCAGGCGGTCGACGATGGTCTGTCCGATCGCGCCCAGTCCCACGATGGTCACGGTGCTCCCCTCGAGCTCCGTCGTCTGGAACGAGCGCCACTCCCGGCGCTCCTTGCGCCGCCACGCGGTGTGGAAGCGGCGGGCGAACGAGAGGATGCTCCCGAGGACGTGCTCGGCGATGTTCGGGCCGTGGACGCCCGAGGCGTTCGTCACGGCGACCCCGTGCTCCTCGAGCTGCTCCAGGGGCAGATGTTCCGTCCCGGCGTAGACGCAGGCGAAGAGATCCAGGTTTGCGGCCTCCTCGACGATGGCCTCGTCGATGGTGAACCCCGTCGCGACCGGCACCTCCCGGAGGAGTGCGCGCTCCTCGGCGGGGGTCCTGGCGAGGGTGACCTCGCGGTCCGGGAGCCGGTCGCGGAGGACCTCGGCGTAGGACTCGGCCCCGAGCCCGTGGATCTTCTGGCGGAGGACGGCGATGTCGGCCGGCATGGTTCCCGATACACCCACGCGCCTTTTCACTCCATCCCTTCGCCCACTATTTCCCGGTTCGGGCCCTCATCCGCCGGATACCGCCGTCTTCGCCGGTTCGGCAAGGGTTTTTGCCACCCGGCGGGTAGCCTTGGGTATGTGCCAGGCCGGTGAGCTGTCGTGTGCGGCGAAGCTGGCGCGTGTCGTCCTCGACAACCGTGGCCCACTCTCCCCCACGGAGCTGGCCCGCGAGGGCCACGTCGACCGGGACGAAGCCAGGGAGGCACTCCTGGAACTCGTCGATCTGGGGTTGGCAACGAAGGTCTGTGGGCTCTGTGACTCCCGGGAGGAGGTCTTCGAGCTCACCGAGGTGGGCCGCGAGCACGACCACGCCCGGGTCTAACCGGGCGACTTGCCCCCACGCTTTTCTCTGCGAGGATCCTATTCACTAGTGCGTACCGCAGTCCCCGCCCGAGCCCGCCCACCACGGGCGCGATGACCGGCGGAGAACCCCGGTACGCGACATCGACGTGCCCTTCGGGGCACGGCTGGAGGGGCATCCCTCCCGCCCGGCACGAGGGTTACCCGGCCGACGCGGCACACCGCCCCGGGATGAGGTCGGGAGTTAGTGTTCCGGGCGTACACTTCGACCTTTTACACTGCGCGAGCCTGCGGCTCGCTCGGTAAAAGCTCGATCAAAAGCACTCCTCGCTCCCGTTGGTCGCTCGTCTGCCTCGCGCTCACGTTCGTCCGCGCGAGTGAACCGGCGACCTTCCGGGTCCTTACGGACCGCTCGGTCGCCGGACGCTGGACTGTGATACTTCCATCGAGCCTACTAGTAGATCCTCGTCCGGTAGTGTTCCGGGCGTACACTTTTGCTCGCGCAGTCACTCGTGGAGCCACTCGTACCACTCGTCGAGATCGACAAGTTCGTTCTCGATACCCGTCGAGCCGTACT
>JBDGRH010000136.1:0-7431 GCA_042218225.1 Halodesulfurarchaeum sp.
TCACCCGGTCGGACTCGATGCGCTCGCGGACCGTCTCGATGACGCTCGCGTCGGCGTTCTCGGGGGTGAGCAGCTCCCGTCCGCTGGAGCGTCCGTCGACCCCGATGGGCGTCCGCTCCCCGTGAAGGACCACCTCGATGTCGCCCGACTGGATTGCGGCAAGGATGTCACCGGCCCTGGCGACGTCCAGGTCCTCGTGGAACACCTCGCGGACCGCCTCGTCGTAGATCGGCGTGTCCTCGAGCGCCGCCATGACCCGGTCCAGGGAGACGGCGTCGCCCCCCTCCCATCGCTTGAGGGCGCCGAACCTGGCGGCGACCTGGGAGAGGGTGAACTTGAGCGTCTCGGAGTGCTTCAAGCTGAGTTCCAGGATTGGCGCGACGTGATCCGGGTCAGTGCTCTGGAGGACCTCGGCGACGTCCGACCCCCGGACGCCCCGTGGAACTTCGAGCTCGATCCGGTAGGGATCCACGTCCATGCCGACCGAGGACCCTGTCCGCTGGCCCAGGAGGGCGGCGATCAGCCGTCCGAGGGTCTCGTTCGTCTTGTGGCCGACGCACGCGTTCACCACGACCGATCGCCCCTCGGACTCGACGACCACCCGCTCTGCGGTCGGCATCGGGCTCCCGGCCTCGATCTGGCGGGCGCTTCGCTCGAGGGCACCCGTGACTGTCTCCACGTCGGCCGGGTAGCGGCCCACGAACTCGGTTGCCACGTCCTCGATACCGGCCCCGCCCCGGAGCTGGGGCTCGGCGACGGATTGCATCTCCCCGACCTCCTGTGCCACCTCGTAGGGGACGGGGATCTCCTGGCCGACCCAGGACGGCACCTCCCCGGCCGGATCCTCGATCGGGGATACCTCAACCCGGGCCTCGTCCTCGTCGATCTCGGCGATCCGCCACATGTCCCCGCGCTGGATGAAGGTGGCCCCGGGCTCGGCGAAGTTGACGACGAAGCGCTCGTCCAGCGTTCCCACCTGGGACCCCCCGGCGATGTCGTACACCTCGTAGGTCTCCTCGTCGGGGATCATCGAGAGGTTCTGGTAGTAGTACTGCCAGGTCCCACCGCTTTTCGCGATGCGCCCTGCCTCCTCGTCGAGATACACGAGCCGGTTGCGGTTGAGCTCCCGGAGGACGGCCTCCAGGTCCTCCAGGTTGAGGTCACGGAAGGGATACGCCCGCGTGATAATCTCGTATGCTCCCCGGATCGAGACCTCCCCGCCATCCATGACCAACCCGACGAGCTGGTTCGCCACCACGTCGAGGCTCCCGTGGTGGATGTCCGCGGCTTCGACGTGTCCCGCCCCCGCCCGTCGGGCGATCGCGAGGGCCTCGAGCGTGTCGTCCGGGTGGCCGGTGACGATCGTTCCTTCCGAAACCTCGTCGCTGCGATGCCCGGCCCGGCCGACCCGCTGGAGCAATCGGGCGACCTCGCGGGGGCTCGCGTACTGTACCACGTGGTCGATCCGGCCCACGTCGATCCCCAGCTCCATGGAGGAGGTGCAGAGGAGGGCGTCGAGCGACCCTGACTTGAACGCGTCCTCGACGTCGATCCGGGCCTCCTTCGAAAGCGATCCGTGGTGGACCCCGATGTTCGCGCCCAGCTCCTTGAACCGCGAGCCGAGGGCCTCAGCGGTCTGACGCGTATTGACGAAGACGAGCGTCGAGGAGTTCTCCCGGACGATGTCCCGGATCGCCCGGACGTGACTCGCTACTGAGGAGGTGGTCATGAGCTCCGAGGCCAGTTTCTCATCCTCGTCCGTGACGTCCGGCTCGAGGACGCGGAAGTCCACCTTGCTGGCCACGTCGATCTCGACGATCTCACAGCCTCGGTCACCGGTGAGGAATCTCCCCACCTCCGCCGTGTCGCCCACCGTCGCGGAGAGGCCAACCCGCTGGAAGGGGCCGGCAACCTCCCGAAGGCGCTCGAGTCCGACGGTGAGCTGAGCCCCCCGTTTCGACGCGGCGAGCTCGTGGACCTCGTCGACGACAACGTGGTCCACGTTGGCCAGGGCCGTCCGGAGCTTGGAGCCGTTGAGTATGGCCTGAAGGGTCTCGGGAGTCGTGATGAGGACGTCAGGGGGGTCCTCGGCCTGCTGTTGTCGTCGATAGTCCGTGGTGTCGCCGTGGCGGACATCCACTTCCAGGTCGAGGGTTTCCCCCCACCAGTCCAGGCGCTCGCGCATGTCCCGGTTCAGCGCCCGGAGCGGGGTGACGTACAGGGCACCGAACCCCTCCGGCTCCGCCTCGACGAGCGCGTCGAAGATCGGGAGCATCGCCGTCTCGGTCTTCCCCGTTCCGGTCGGCGCGACGACCAGGGTGTCCTCCCCGCGGGCGATCGGGGGGATCGCCCGGCGCTGGGGCTCCGTGGGGGTCGAGAATCCCCGCTCGGAGAGCGCCGTCCGGACCGCCTCGCCGAAGGTGGCGAACACCTCGGCCCCCCGGGACCCGTTCATCACCGGGAAGGTAACGCGGAAGCGCGGTTAAGCCCGTTGTTCCCCGCCCTCGTGGGTGCTGGGCCACATTTTCCCACCGTTCGAGCGAGCAGAGCCGCGGAACGAGGATTCCACACTAGATAGTATCGAATCGCCCCAGTCGCGTCCCGTCGAGGAGGTATGCCTCTGCGTCCGGCGCGGCGCCGGGGAGGAACGGGGAAAGGAACTCCTGCCCCTCGACGTTCACCCAGGTCCCCCCAGCCAGGTCGTTGAAGGTCGGGAAGACAACGATGTCGTCCGGCAGCGATTCGACGTCGTCGAGTCGGTCCTCGAATGGCCCGGGGTCGAGCGGTCCCCGGAGCCACACCCGCTCGACCCGGCTGCCACCCACGGCGTCCTCCAGGCGGACACAGGGATGCTCGTGGCCAACCGCCAAGACCGACCCCGAGAGGGCGGGCACGCCCGGCCAACTGTGGCCGTGGGCGAACCCGACCTCCCCAGCGCGCCAGCCGGCCCCGTCCACGACCGACATCTCGAGAACCTCGCCCAGCCGGCCGTCGTGATTGCCGGGGACGAGCGTCGCGGGGACGGTGAGCTCGTGCTCCAGGTCCATCAGCTCCTCCAGCTCGGCGCCGTGCGGCTCGCCGATGTGCGTGCCGAGGTCGCCCAGGAAGACGACCCGGTCGGGGTCGGTATCCTCGACGAGACCGACCAGGTGTTCCCGACGGCCGGCCGCCCGGGACCGGATCTCGATCCCGTCTCTCCGGTAGGTTCGCTCGATCCCCGCATGGTAATCGGCGACCACGAGCGCGGTCTCGTCCCCGAGATCCGCGGTCGCGGCCGGTTCCCCCTGGATCGGTTCGACCAGGGCCATTCAGATCGGCTTGAGGTGGTCTTCGCCGGACTCGAAGCAGCGACCGCCGAGGAGGGCACTCTCGATGGCGTCGGCCACGTCCGCCTCGCTCGCGTCTCGCGCATCGACGACGGTCTCGATCAGCACGTCCCGTTCCACCCCATCCCCGGAGCCCAGCTCCCGCATCGTCTCGATCACGGCGTCCTCGAGGGTCTCTGCCTCTACAGCCGCTGCTTCCGCGCCAGTTGCGTCCGTGTCGGCGGTCGACGATGTCGGTTCCTCGTCCTCCGCTGACTCGACATCGAGGCTCTCTTCCTCGCCCGCTCCGGGTTCCTCGGGTCCCTCCACCGCCGATTCGGCTTCGTCGGCTTCCTCAACCTCTTCTTCAGGTACCTCGGTTCCCTCCACCGCTTCTTCCTCCTCGGCCTCCATCTCCTCCACTGGCTCGGATGCAATCTCCTCGGGCGCTTCCGATTCCTCCGGCGTCTCCGGTTCCGCTTCCTCTTCGGTGTCAACCCCCTCGGTTTCGTCCAGTCCTCCGGATGCTGTCTCATCAGCGGACTCGCGCATCTCCGCACCGCTCTCGAAGCCGACGTCGTAGGACTCCTCGACGGCGTTTCGCTCCTCCTCCGAGAGCTCGTACATCTCGTCCGTTTCGATGTCATCGGGGGCGTCGTCGGATCCGATGTCCGGTTGTTCGATGTCCTCGGGTCTGTTGCTGGACTCGCTCACCGCGGTCTCGGGTTCAACTCCATCATCACCGGTCCCTGCGGACATTTCCTCCGTTTTCGTCACGTCTGTCTCCGGGCCCTCCGCGGATTCGGTCCGCTCGGGGGTCTCCTCGGCATCGGCGGGCTCGGAAGGCACAGATTCGGCGGGTTCGGACGCCTCCTCCACGTCGGTGGGCTCGGGCGTCTCCTCCGCTCCCGTCGAAGTCGCCCGAAGGGTAACAGCATCTTTATATACAGGATCGAACGCCCCTTCGCCCGCCTCGTCCGGATCGGCAGCGGGTCGCTCCACTTCGTCGACCTCGCCGGCGACGACCCGGAGGGCGTCGATGGCGAGGTCCTGTAGGCTCTCCAGGTACGTCGGTGTCGTTCCGTAGTGCTCGATCGCCCGGGGGACGCCCGCCGCGAGGGCCGGTCTGACCCCGGACTCCGCGAGCAGGGTCCGGAGGTCCTCTCCTCGCTCCGCTCGTTCCAGCGCCGCGGCCATGACGGCGATCCGCTCCAGGGTGTGCTCCGCAGTCTGGACGACCCATCGGTCCCTGGTCCGCCCGTCCACCTCGTTGACCGTCTCGGGGCGAACGGACGTGAACACCCGGTCCGATCCCTCCGGCTGGAAGGTTCGGGCCTTCCCGGTGACGGCGACGAACATCGGTGGATCGGCGCGCTCGAAGAAGGCCAGGGCGTCGGGTTGGTACTGGCCGGCGTAGCTCACGAACGCCCCCGTGGGGTCGACGATGCGGGCCCTGACAACGTCGTCACTCACCGGTTCGACCTCGGTGAGCACCCCCACGAGGAAGAGCCGGTTCACGCGACCACCGGTCGGCGTCACGAGATAGTTAGGGGCGCGCTCCTCGTCGCTCTCCGCGTAGGTGAAATCGGACGCGTTGAACTCGTGGGCGAACACCCGATGGGCGACCTCCCGGCGGGTCGACGGGGCGCTCATGACCGGACCTCCTCGAGGAGGCTTGCGGCCCGGTCGGCGGGCTGGTCATCGATGCGCTCGAACTCGCTGGCCTCCAGGTTCGCCCCGAAGTCATCGACGCTGAGGTGGCCGCGGACGCGGTACTCCTGGCCCACCAGGCGGGACGCGATGGTTTCGGCCACCGCGGATTGATCCATCGCATCACGGGCCTCCTCCTTCGCGTCCTCGACCGTCCCGCCGTAGACCGCTTCCGTGAGCGAGGCGTCGAGGATGACGGTGACGGTGTCCGTGCCGTCGTCCAGGATGGCCTTCACTCGCAGGTCGTCCTCGCCCTCGACCTCGCCGTGGGTCCGACATTGGCCCTTCTGGACGACGCGCCCGCACTCCGGGCACCGCTTGATGAGCCCCGACCCCTCGCGGATGTCGATGATGCTGCCGGTCAGCTCCAGGTCGTACCCGCCGCCCTGTGCGACGGCCTCGCGGATCTGCAGCCGCTTCGGCTCGCTGGCCTCGATGGTCCCCTCGAGCGGCTCCACCGTCGAGAACTCGGTCACGTTGACGGATGGGACCCCCCGGAACTCGCGGATATACACGTTCTCGAGTCGGACGGATGCCCCCTCCTGGATCGCCGGATGGGGATCCCAATCCGTCAGGGGAAGCCTGGCGGTGGGGTCCGCGATTACCCCGCTGAGGATGTCGGTCGCCCCGTCCCGGCCGTCGATCGTGCGCTCCTCGACGGAGAGGACCTGGACCTCCACGTTCCGCCCGCGGTCGCCTGGCGTGAGCGAGTCGAGTTGACTATCCCCGCCCACGGTGGCCTGGATATCCACGTCGACCGCCGCCTGCTCGACGGTTGTCTGGTCCCCGATATTCAATTCCGGGTTGCCCTGCCACTCGCGGACGGAGGCGTTCCCGATGGTCACGGTGTCTCCGGGGGAGACGTCGAAGTCCTCCCAGGCCGTGTAGGCGATGCGCCCGGACGCATCGGCGATCTCCCCCTCCCGGATCTCGTGGTCGTCGCCCTGATAGCGGATGCGTCGCCGGCCCGCGGTCAAGACGGTCCCGGTCACCGTCACCCGGCCCGAATCCGGGGTGATGTCCGCGATGTCCACCGCAGCCGGTGTATCGGCGTCCCCGCCGTCCCCTCCCCCGTACTTCCGGCGAAGGCTCTCGACGGCCTCGTCCATCGGCACGCTGTAGGACACCAGGTTCTCGAGATCCTGTTTGACCTCCGATTCGTCTGCACCGAGGTCGGAGGCGAGCTCCTCGGCACGGTCGTCGATGGTCATCGATTTTCCTTCGGGGGGTCGGGGTAAAAGCGTCGTGGGCCGGGTGGAACAAATCCGCCCGAGCGAGCCTCGGCCAGGCCCCTGCTCCAGAGGGGGCAGTCAGGGTCGCGTGACAATCGTGTCTAGTGATAGTGAGAGCGTAACGCGTTCCAGTGATAGTGAGAGCGTAACGCGTTCCAGTGATAGTGAGAGCGTAACGCGTTTGCGCGGGGGGGTCGAACCCCCGCCCATGCACGTCCGGGTGAACGCCGCGATGAGCGTCGACGGGAAGCTCGCCTCCCGGACCCGCGATCAGCTCGAGATCAGTGGCCCGGAGGACTTCGCCCGGGTGGACCGTCTCCGGGCGGAGAGCGATGCGGTCATGGTGGGGGTCGGCACCGTCCTCGCTGACGACCCCTCGCTCACCCTCGACGACCCCGATCTGATCGCCGAGCGGGAGGCCCGCGGGGAGCCGTCGCACCCGGCGCGCGTGGTGGCGGATTCCCATGCCCGCACCCCGCCGGATGCCCGCATCCTCGACGACAGCGCTGACAGCTACGTCCTCGTCTGCGAGGCTGAACCGACGGAGCACGTCACAAGCCTGTCCTCGAGCGGGGCAGAACTCGTCATCGCGGGGGACAAGCAGGTCGACCTGGCTGTTGCGGTCGAGGCACTCGAGGACCGGGGCATCGAGACACTCCTCGTGGAAGGGGGTGGCGAGGTCATCTTCTCTCTGTTCGAGGCGGATTTAGTCGACGAACTCTCCGTGTACGTCGGCTCGCTCGTGGTGGGCGGTCGCGATGCCCCCACCCTCGCCGACGGCGAGGGATTCGTCCAGGCTTTTCCCCGCTTGACCCTCGAGGACACCCGACGGCTGGACGAGGGAGTCCTCCTCGAGTACACCTCGGGCGCGGAATCGGCGTAGGGAACGTGGGTCTGTGGGTAAGGAAACGTGGGTCTGTGGGTAAGGGATCGGGGCTCTGAGGGACCACGTCGCGTGGGGGGATGGAGCGGTTGGTCCCCATTGCTTCGGGACACCAGCCGGGAGGGGACGGCCGGAGCGCCGGGGGAAGCGTATTTACAATGTGCTCACCAAGCACGGGGAACGCGATGTCCACCTCGGCCGAAGGAGACCCGGAACCCGGGTCTGGGGGCGATCCCGAGCTCCGGGACGGGACGGTCCGGATCGACCCGCACGTCCACTCGCGGGCGTCCTACGACGGACA
>JBDGRH010000125.1:0-7428 GCA_042218225.1 Halodesulfurarchaeum sp.
TGAGGACCGCAGCGAGCCCCCCGACCCGAGCCGGCCGAGGGCTTTCATCTCTTGGCGGGCCGGTCTTTCGCGGTTACTGCAGACGGCCGAGGGCGTTCAACTCGTGGCGGTCGGGCTAACGCCCGTCACTGCAAACACCTGAGGACGTCCAGCCAGCGGAAACACCTGAGGACGTCCGGCCGGCGGTAGAACCCGTTCGAATCACCACCGTGAAGAATGAAAACGCGGTCGGGACACCCGCTTGATCCCATCTCACCCGGACAAACCAACGACGAAGAAAACCCCAGTCCACACACTACTCGAGCGCGTCGAGTGCCTCGTCAACGGACATGACGCCCTGGGCGACGGCATTCAATATCCCGGCCATCCGGTCGCGGCTCTCGGACTCGGGCTCCTCCTCGACCCAGAGGTCCTCGATGGGGTCCCCCTCGCTCGCGACCTCCTGTCTGACCCGGTAGTATTTCTCCGTCTGGTGGAGGTCGTCGGGGTGGAAGAAGTACCACGACTCGCGGTCGAATCGGACGCCGACCCGTGGTTTGGCGCCGAAGTTGCGGGAGAAGTACACCAGCGCGGCGACCTCCTCGGCCGTGAGGTAGATCGGATCGCCGCCGCTTGCCTTCGCCTCGATGGCGTAGAAGACCGTCCCGTTGCCCGCCAGGACGTCGGGCAGCTCGCGGTCGGTGGCACTCCCGGAGGCGGGCGCCCGCATCACGGCGAAGCCCTGCTCGTCGAGGGCGTTGACCAGCTCCCGCTCGCGTCGGTCGCCCTTCCGGTTGGCGCTCATCGTCCGTACTCGGCGGGCGAGTGGCTAAAAGGGTCCGCCTCGGGCGCCGGTCTCAGTCGCTCTGGATTCGCGGCGCGAGCATGTAGGTCACGTTCCCCAGGCCCTCCGCGATCTCGTAGTGGATCTTCACCGGGAACTCCTCGCCGAGGTCCATCGTCACCTCGCCGTTCTTCGGGATGGCCTTGTTCATGTCCTTGAGATAGTCCAGGGAGAACAACGAGTGGGCCTCCCCGAGCTCCAGGGAGATGAGGTCCTCCGGGCCCAACTCGAGGTGGACGTCGTCGGTGTCCCCCTCCGCGTCCACGTAGAAGAGTTCCTCCTCGGCGTCGACCCCGAGGGCGATGTGATCGGAGACCATGTCGGCGGCGCGGACGGCCCGGTCGATGTCTGCCCCCTCGACCACGATGCGGGCGGGCAGGTCGAGGTCGGGCAGGTCGGGCTCCTGCCGGATGGAGTCCGGGTCGATCAGCGCGAGGGTGTACTCCAGCCCGTCGATGGTGATGTGCAGCTTGCGCGTCTCCTCGTCGAGCTCGAGCTGGACGAGCTGGCCGGCGTCGGCCATTCCCGCGATGTCCTCGAGGCGCGAGAGGTTCACCCCGATGAGCCCGCCATCGGCCTCGTAGGACTCGAAGGCGGCCGCGTCGAGCTCGAGATCCACCATGCCGACGTTCGCGGGATCCACCGCCCGGATGGCCAGGCCATCCTCGTTGAGGTGGATCTTGCACTCGTCCACCAACACGCTCACGGAGTCGAGGGTGGTCCGGAGCGTATCGGCGCTCACGATGGCCCTGAACATGTTGTGGCGGTCTACGACCACCCATCATAAAAAGCCACCCGTTCGCCCGCTCCGGTGGAATCGCCGAAATCGGGACGTACGGACGCTTTAGTGGGGAAACACGGGACGACCGGTTGAGCGACCTCCTCGAGAAACAGTGTGCCCAAATCCACCGCGTCACCGTCGCGTCCCTCCGCATCGTCAATCACTTCCCGACCAGTGGCGTAGACACACCGAGATGGGCCGGAAGGACCACTACTACAACAAATCGAAGCAGGAGGGCTATCGCTCCCGGTCCGCCTACAAGCTCGCCCAGCTGGACGAGGCGGCTGACCTCCTGCACCCGGGGGAGACGGTCGTCGACCTCGGCGCCGCGCCGGGCGGCTGGCTCCAGGTCGCGGCGGAGCGGGTGGGTCCCTCCGGCCGGGTCATCGGTGTCGACAGGAGCCGGATCGAGCCGCTGGATGAGCACGAGGTCGAGCTCATTCGCGGCGATCTCACGGCGGCGGAGACCAGGGGGGAGCTCCGGGAGACGGTCGATGGACCGGTCGACCTCGTGGTCTCGGACATGGCGCCGAACGTCTCCGGCGAGTACAGCGTGGATCACGCCCGGTCCGTCCATCTGGCCCGGATCGCGCTCGATATCGCCCGCGACCTCCTGGGTGCCGGCGGGGACCTTGCGGTCAAGGTGTTCGACGGCCGCGACCTGGACGCGTTCCGCGAGGACGTCGAGGACGCGTTCGAGTACGCCCGGACGGTTCGACCGGATGCCACCCGCGATTCCTCCTCGGAGGTGTACATCGTGGGCAAGGGCCGGCTCACCGCTCCGGTCGAGGTGGGCGAGCGGCTCTCGGTCACGATCGAGGACACCGGCTCGGAGGGCGACGGCATCGCCAGGGTCGACGGATACACGCTCTTCGTGCCCGGGCTGCAGGTGGGCGAGACGGCGACCGTGGAGGTCACCGACCTGAAGGCCCGATTCGGCTTCGCGGAGCCGGTCGACTGAGGAGGCAAGAGGTGGGCGGGGGGGAGGAGGGAGGGACGGGCAAAACCACTTCTCTCGGTCCCCTATAGGCCCTGGCTGACACGCACTCAGCCCAGTATTACCCTTGACCGATACTGGAACGACCGCCCGGACCCGAACGCGCCGCTCAGTCCGCGGCGCGGATGGTCGGCTCGCGTTGCTCGCGCCGCCGGAGCAGGCTCACGACGAGATAGACGAACGGCGTATCCACGAGGGCGATCAGGAGCTTGAGCAGGTACTGCCCGACGATCAGCGACGCCACCACACCCGCCGAGACACCGCCAGGCGTCCCGAGAACCCGTGGAACCACGGAGAACGCGAGCGTCACGAAGATGGCGGTGTCGATGAGCTGGCTGGTCGCGGTCGAGCCGATGTTGCGAAGCCAGAGATGCGCCCCGTCCGTCGCCTCCCGGATGCGGTGGAAGACCAGAACGTCCCAGTTCTGGCTGACGATGTAGGCGGCCAGGCTCCCGATGACGATGTTCGTGCTGGGGCCGAGGACGGCGGCGAACGTCGCCGGGTCGATGGGCGAGGAGGCGGCAGCCGGGGCGAAGATCGTGGTCCAGACCAGCGCCAGCAGGACGAAGTTGAGGAAGAAGGCCACGTTGACCATCACCTGGGCGGCTCGTCGCCCGTACAGCTCCGCGTAGGCGTCGGAGGCGAAGAAGGTCAGGGCGTACGCGAGCGCTGCCCCCGGGAGGATGATGGCGTCCCCCGCTACGGGTATCGAAAACGGAAGCCCGAACCCGAGGAGCTTCGCGGCGGTGACCTGGGCGGTCAGGAGGGCAGTCACGAACAGCCCGATCAGGGCGACCTGTCCGACCGGGGTCTCCTGCCGACCAGCCACGCTCATTCCTCTGCCCCCTCCAGGCGACCGTGCCGGGAGTCGATCTCGTCGAGCAGGTCCAGCGTCTTCCGGATCGACGCCCGGATGGCCTCGCTCCGGTTGACGAACTTCCCGTCCTCGCCGACGTGCTCGTCGAGGTCCTCGAGGAGCTCGGCTGGCACCTCGACGCTTATCTTGGGCATATTCGAATCATACCTAAGGAATACCCTTTATAATCTCGGTTCGAGCCCGAGGTGTCCCGCGGGCGGGAACGGACGTTCTCGGTGGACCCCTCAGGGTGGACGGCTCACGATCCACCGCTCCGGCGGCCGGAACGGGGTTGCCACGGCCGCCGGAACAGAGTTGCAACGGCGGCCGGAACAGAGTTGCAATGGCGGCCGGAACAGGGGTACCACGGCCGCCGGAACAGGGCACGGTCGTCCGGCCGGAGAACTCATTGCCCGCCTGCCCGTATCCCGATGACGACATGGACGCCGTCAATCTCGACCGAGCCTTCGACTCCATCGGGGAGTACTGGGAGCCGACGCTCGCGGGGGAGCTGAACGGGCAGGCGGTCAAACTGGCGAAGGCCCGGGGCGAGTTCGTCTGGCACCATCACGAGGACGCCGACGAGCTCTTCTTCGTCCACCGCGGCGAGTTGCGGATCGAGCAACAAGGGAGGGACGACGTGACACTGGGGCCAGGGGAGTTCACCATCGTCCCGCGGGGCGTAGCGCACCGGCCGGTCGCCGAGACGGAGACCGAGCTCATGCTCTTCGAACCATCCGGGACGGTGAACACCGGAAACGTAGACAGCGAGCTGACGCGGACCGACCTGGAGTCACTTTCAGAGTAAGCATATTTACACAGGGGTCTGTGGGTTCCGCTATCAGAGGCGATTCGAGACTGGTTATGACGGAGAGCAGAACGACCCTGGGGGCTGGTGGTGGAGCTACTCCATCCAGGATACCTCTGCGACGTCCTCGGTCTCGCGGAGGATGAACGGCCCGATGGAGAGCGTGTGTTTGGTGACCGTGGCGATGCGCATCACGGACGCGAGGAGGATCAGAAACGGGACCAGAGAGACGGTGATGGCGGCGGCGATGACGAATATCAGGGTCTCCGTCCCGAGGACGGTCGCTCTATAGGCCGCATCGTTGAAGAAGGCCACCATCCCACTGGCGACGAGCAGCGACGGGACGGACACCACGAGCATGCGCCGGGAGAGGTCGATGAGCTCCCACTGGAAGTACAGGGTCTTGAAGTGCTCGCGGGCGGGCCCGAACAGCCGAAGGACCTCGATGAGGCGATCGAGCGCGGTGGTGGCCTCCTCGTCGAGTGCATCCGCATGCTTCTCGCGAAGCCGCCGGGCGGTGAAGATCTTCCAGGAGTAATTGAAGTCGAGGGCCGAGGAGAGGACCTCGAACTCGCCGAACCTGGCGTCGTCGAGCCCCTCCGATACCCGGTCTGCGTTCTCGATCAGGGCGTCGGTGAACTCCTCGGTGGCCGTCCGGAGCGCCGCATCGTCGGCGACGGCCTCCTGGAGTGCCGACGCCCGCTCACCCGACACCTCCACGAGGGCCCGGAGGAACTGCGCCGGACGCGACGGGCTCACCGGCGCGTCGATGACGTCCTCGACGTCCTTGCGGAACGACATGGCGCCCTCCATGCGTTCGCGCTGGTCTCCCACTGCACCGAGCTCCTGGGAGAGCACGAGCTGGTTCAGTGTGAGGACCAGCGTGACACCCGTGATGGTGGCAGTGAGGAGCGCCTGGAAGACGGTATCCACGGAGTCACTCGTCCGGATCGCTGCCTCGGCGCTCGGATACAGGACCCCCGCGAGGGAGAGGGTGACGAACACGGTCGCGAGGAGAATCCCCGTCACTACCCATCGGTCGGCCTCCAGGAGGAACCACAGTGTGGTCCGGCTCGGCCCGGCCCGCTGGCGCAATCGGTCGTCCGGGGTGTCGTTGCCGTCGGCCATGAGCCCGCCTAGCGGGACCCGGCGGGAAAAGGTCGGGGAGCGGCCACGGATCTCGTTGCCCAGAGGGGGGACCAGCCCCCTTTTCATTCAGTACCGCCGCAGGGCCGATTCCCAACCCTTCAGGCATCCCGAGCGCGAACGCCCGGTGTGACCCGCCCATCCCTCGATTCCGTCCGGGGATTCGACCGGGCGGTCTACGCCGTCGCCGTCGGCCAGCTCCTCAACGTGTTCGGATCCGGGCTGGTCTATCCCTTCGCGACCGTCCACTTCCACCTCCGGGTGGGCATCGCCCTCTCCATCGTGGGCCTCGGGTTCCTCGCGAAGAACGTCACCACCGCCGGGGCCACCGCCCTGGGCGGATACGTGGCCGACAGCCGGGGACGGAAGCCGGTCATGGTGGCGAGCATGGCGGGGAACGCCGTCACGCTGGCCGCCTTCGCCTTCGTCTCCCCGATCGCGGCGGCCGTCGGCCCGGTGACCCCCGGGATGGCGTTTGTGGGGGTCGCTGCGGCGTCGGGCGCCACGGCGGGACTCTACACCCCGGCGGCCCAGGCCTACACCGCGGATCTGACCCGTGGCGACGCCCGCGACCAGGCCTTCTCCCTCCTCAAGGTGGCCAACAACGTCGGGTTCGGGACCGGGTTCGTCGTGGGTGGTCTCCTCTACGAGCTCGCGAGCGTCGCCATCTTCATCGCGGACGGCGCCACCTCCGGAGTCGTGGCGGTCCTGTTGCTCCTGGCGATCCCCCGCGTGATGCCAGAAGCGATGGGTGACCAGGAGTCGGACTCCGACACCTCTGCGACGGACCGGGAGGGTTCTTCCGCAGACCGGGAATCCGCCCGGGGCGGTCCCTGGCGTCGGGTGCTGACGAATCGGCGAGTGCTCCACCTCGCCGCCTTGAACATCGGCTTCGCGGTCATGTACGCCCAGATGCGGACGACGATCCCCATCGTGGCCGAAGAGCGCGTCGGCCTCGACCCGGCGCAGCTCGGGACCCTCTTCGTGCTCAACCCGGTCACGCTCGTGGTCCTGCAGCTCCCCCTGGTGGCCGCCGTCTCGTCCTGGCGGCGAACCCGCGGATTGATGCTCTCCGCCGGATTCTGGGCCGTGGCCATGCTCCTGATCGCGGTGGTCTACCTCGTCCCCTCCCCGTCGCTCCTCGTAGGGATCATCCTCGTGGGTGGTCACCTCGTGATCCGGACCATCGGCGAGGTGCTCCACTCGCCAATCGCCACGTCCGTGATGAGCGCGCTGGGTGGAGCCACCGAGCGGGGCTCGAGCCTCTCCGTCCTCGAGATCGCAAAGCGGCTGGGCTTCGGCATCGGCTCGTTCGTCGGCGGGCTCTTCTTCGACCTCGGCGTCCCGCACCTGCTCTGGCCGGTGCTGGCCGTCGCGTGTCTTCTGCTGGTGGTGGGACTTCGCTCGCTCGAGGCCGACCTCACCCCGGCCGAGAACGGGGTTCGAGCAGACGTGGTCGAGGGGTAGGCGTCTCTTTGCTCGTCCGTGCCCACCCGATGCCCCCTGAAAGAGTGGGTGAACGCTCAAGCAGGTCCGGCAAGAAGATTCAGCCGATGAACCGACCCTCGGAGCAGGGGGCCTCCCAGCCGGTCGAACCCATCGTGGTCTCCGAGATTCGAGACCTCGTCGAGCCGGTCCGATGCCGGGGTGGGGACGTGACGGACCACGATCCCGTCGAGGCCGAGTGCGTGGAGACTGGCGTGGGATATGTCACCTACGAGTGCCCGGATTGCGGGTTCCGGATGACGTACTATCACGCCTCCGGAGAGGCTGACCCCTGCTGTGCCCCGCGCGGGTGACGTGTGGAATAGTTTTCCTGTTTCTTTCCTGGTTGTCTTTCATTTGACGGTCGTTCCCGTGCCGTACTGACGAAAACCGCAATCCTGGAGGATACTCCTGTTATCTGTACATGGCCGGCGAACGCGGAATGTCGGAACCTCTCCCCGTATTATACAATACCCCTGGAACGCAGACGGCCGAATGCCCCCGGGCGCTCCTAGTCCGAGACGGTATTGAA
>JBDGRH010000289.1:0-7295 GCA_042218225.1 Halodesulfurarchaeum sp.
GAAAGGGCGAGGCCGGCTCGGGGAAGGCGGGCGGCCACGAGAGCGAAGCTCTCGTGCGCAACCAGAACGCCTGACGGCGTTCTGGTGACGAAGTAAGGACCGCAACGGAGCGACCGAAGGGAGCGAAGTGAGGACCGCAACGAGCCCCCCGACCCGAGCCGGCCGAGGGCTTTCAACTCGTGGCGGTCCGGATTACTACGCCCTCTGTAAACAGTCGAGAGCTTTCACCTCGTGATGGGTTCGCATTTACGTGTCAAACCCAGCGGTAACCGACCGAAGGCATGCAGGTGGTAGCGGCCAGAGGATGCGTTCGAAGGTCCTTGGGAGCGGCGGAATCCCAATAGTTGTTCTGTCCATTGTGCGCGTGTCCCGTCTCGCGGACGGAATAGCACAGCTGGATGAGTCCATCGCGGGCGGGTGAGGGGATACCAACAATCGCTTTTGACCCTACAGAAGACACTTCATGAGCCTCGCCGTCGTCTTCGGGTACCCCCTGACGTTTCACGCCCCCCGGGGCCCCTCCCATCCATGTCCCACCCCCGCCCACGCCCGACCAGACGGACCTGGCTCCTCGCCATCTCGTATGGCCTGTTCGCCTACGGGATCCACAAGATCGGTGTTATCCTCGGCTACTATCGCGGGTTCTTCTGGTTCCAGTTGCTCACGCACTTCCTTTCAGCGTCGGCGCTGGCCCTCCTGCTCCTCCTCGTGGGCCGGACCCTCTCGCTCTCCCCGTCTTCACTCGTCGTCTTCGTCCTGGCCGGCTCCGCCGTCGGGGCCGTCGGCTGGGAGGTCGTCGAGTACCTCGGGGTCGTCCCCTGGCTCATCTGGTGGGGCCCCACGGATTCGCTCCTGGATCTGACGAACGACCTCATCGGCATCGTGGTGGTCCTCGCCCTCCATCGGGTCCGGGGCCGCACATTCCGGCCGACGGATTCCTCCTCGACACCGACCGCACCATCGGTTACTCCGGGCGATTGAGTGCGTCGGGGGTGAGAGGTTCGACCGCGATTGGATGGTCAATCACCGGACCCTTCAGGGTCAGCGCACAGACGACGCAAATTCAATGGGGGCCACGGCGACCTGAGGGGCGGCGTTTCGAACGCTCTCGAAATCGGGAAGGGCTCGAGACCTGGTCGAAGCCGCCGGGAAAATCGGCGAGAAGGATAGGGGATGAGAGTGAGAGAGACGTGGTTACCCGGGTGGGTTTCCGGAACCGGTCGATCCCACGTCCGGGAGAAGACCCCGGATGGCCTCGCCCAGCGATCCGCCGAGCTCCCCGGTCAGGTGGTCGGTGATCAGCCGGTGGAGCTCCGAGACGAACCCCGGAACGGGCTCCGGCAGGTCGCTCGGGGGACCTCGGACGTGGTCACCCGGTCCGTCCACGGTCGTATCGGATCCGTCATCCATGGTCGACTCGTTCCCGACAGGGGTTTCCTCAATGGGCCCGTCGGACTGTGAGGAGTCCGGTGTGTGTTCGGCCGTCTGTGCCTGATCCGGTACCTGTTCAGCCATTGCCGCGGCCGCGGCCGCACCCGCACTGACCACGAGGGTCGCGAGCACGATCGCGATCGTCGCGAGTGTGATCGATCTCATCCGTGCTGCCTCCACCTCTTCGGTGGACTGCGGGAGCCTTCAACGGGTGAACTCCTCGTCCCGAATTTCGGAAGATTGGACTCTCTTCCGCACGAATTTTGGGGATTTCATCCAGATTCAACCGCAAATCCCGTCGAAGCGACCCGACGGCGTCCTGTAATCACCCATTGAACGCGCGGTACCCCTCCTCGAGGTCCGGGTTCACCGTCGCTGGCTGTCCACCCGGAACCGGGGTCTGGACACCCCTCGCTTACCACTTCAGTGGGTCTCCCCGCCAGTCACCTCGAGGACGGTCGCCTCCTCGTCGACGGTCAACCGCAGCTCGTCGTCGTCCATCTCGATCCGGACCGCGACGCGGAGCGGGTCCTCTTCGATCACGGTCGCGTGCTCCTCGAACAGCCAGTCGAGGTCCCAGAAGAACGTTTCCCGGAGGTCGATCCCGTGCTCGTAGAGGAAGGAGATCACCGCGGGGTGATCGAGGAGTGCTGCCCCGACGATCGACCGAATCTCCGTTCCACAGGCTCGACAGGTGTACGTGACCCCAACTTGATTCTGGCCGGTGTCGGCGGCCTCGAAGTATCCGGGCTCGACCGTGCTCTCCATCCGCCCGCCGCAGAGCAGACAGAACCCGCGAGCGATCTCCTGGTTGGTGGTCACCACGCGCCGGCTGAAAACCGCCGGGAGATCCGCCGGTTCGTGACCGGCGGCGAGCACGGGCGGCGCCTGGACGTGGGTGATCAGCAGGTCGCAGTCGGCACACTGGATGACGATCTGTCCGCCCTCGTAACTCGCCTCGATGGGCCCGTTGCAGGCCGGACAGTCCCCGACCTCGAGGGGATCGACGGTTCGCACGTCGGATTCGGTATAGACCCCCGAGATCGCCGCTCCGATGACCCGCTCCCCGGCGAACGTCAGCCGGTATCCCGACTCGGTCTGGCGGACGAATCGGGGGGTGAGCTTGTCGAGGTGGTAGTTGAACCGACCCGAGTCGTCCACCGCGCTACGGTCCCACAGATCGGAGAAGGAGACGGCCCCGTCATCGCCGTTCGTGGCCTCCCACAGCTCCCTGAGGATGCCGAATCGGGTCTCGTCCGCCACGAGACTGAAGGCCTCGTCGGGCCCGAGCGGGGCGTCTTTTTCCCCCTCCTTCGGCCCGACCGGGGCATCTTCTTCCTCCTCCTTTGGTCCGAGCGGGGTATCCCCCTCGTCCGTCATGGTGTCTCCAGGTTGCGATACCCGACCCTTCAACATTCGGCCCCAGGGTGACCCTGCTGTTTCTTCCGTCCACGTCCGGAGCGAGTGTGCTCCCTCTCTTCTCCGTCCACGTCCGGAGCGAGTGTGCTCCATCTCTTCTCCGTCCACGTCCGGTGCGCGTGTGCCCCCTCCTGGCGGGATTTCATAGACCGCCCGATGAGAAACGTGCCTCCGGACCCATCCGCTCTGTAACCGACTATTTCACCCAATAAATTTCAGCAATTTGAAATTAAAATTATGAAAACCCATAATATTTTGGGTAGTATGGAGGTGGACATCCGCTGTTACAACTGTGGAGAACCGGTATCCGAGTACGAGCACACGCAGGTCCTGCCGGGATCGGATGGCGACGACGGAGTCGACCTCATCCACTGTGGCAATTGCGGCTCGTTCAACTCCGTGGACGCCCCGCTCCAGGTGAGCTGACCCGGCGGAGGGTTCGCGAAACGGGGGGTTGAGTGGAATACGGCACATTCTGGGAGTGGTCGCCAGCCGACATAGATGGCTCCAGAAGGTTGTGGGGCTACGCTCAAAGCGCCCATTTTCCTGGTGGGTGTGGAGCTATTCTCAAATGCCCCTTTGATACTCGAATACGGGTTTATCCTTCGGGCCCGTATCCCCGCCCATGAACCGCCGCGAGATCCTCGCCAGCCTGGGAAGCGCCTCGATCGTACTCGGCGGGGGCTGTCTCGGTGGGTCTGGGGACGGGACCCCTGGCAGGAAGACGGATACCCCCACGACCACGTCCCCGCCCCGGGACCACGGGACCACCACCGAACACCCTCCCACGACGGCTGATCCCCCCGATTGGAACCCGGGGCCGCAAGGCCCCTTCGAGACAATCCCCGTCGGTAGCCGCGACGGCGTTCCATTCCCGGAGAACAACCGGGCGCACGCAGTCAAGATCTGGAACCATGCTGACGAGGGCCGGACGATCACCGTGACGATCGACGAGGGTGGAGCAGTCCTTCTCGAGCGGTCCCTCAGGTTCCCGGCGGACGGGTTGCTCGAGATCGTCCTGAACGAGCCGGGGACGTACACGCTCGAGCTCGGCGTCGGTGGCTCCACGGTCGACTCGGTCTCGCTCGACCGCTCGCGCTTCGACTGTAATGCCTCCAGTACGCAGGTGATCGTCACCGAATCGGGTAGCGTCCATGCGCGGACGATAACAACCCTCCTCGCCTGTCCCGGGCCGACCGTCGCGAGCCGGTCGTTCTCCCGTGGGAGCGGGACCTGTGGGATGATGGACGAGGCGACCGTGACGTTTGCGGACGAGACGGTGACCGTCGACGGACAGATCCGGACCCCGAACCCCTGCTATGACCTCCGGCTCGCCCGGGCCGAGCTCGTTGGAGCCGAGGCGGTTTCGAATGGTGGGGACACCGTCCTCGTGGTGACCGTCGCCACCGCGGGGCAACGAGACGACGTGTGTACCAGCTGCGTGGGCTCGGTCCCGTACGAGGTCGACATCGGATTCGAGCGGGCGTACCCCTCACACGTCCGGGTGGTCCACCGGAGCCCCGAGGGTGAGCGGACGGTCACTACGGTAAAGCGGTAGGTCGTTTTCTGGGAAAACCGAAAACGGGACGGGTTTGGTCGCTAGTGGCGCCGACGGATTGCCAGCATTGCGGCCCCCAGGAGCGCGACCAGCGCGACAGTCAAACCGAATCCGGGGGTGGTCGTGGTCGTCGTCTCGGTCGGCGTCTCCGTTGCCGTCGCAGTCGGTGTCTCCGTGGGCGTGGCCGTCCGCGTCGGGGTCGGTGTCGGCGTCGCGGTCGTCTTCACCTGCTGGGCCTGCTCGAGTTTCAGCTCGTAGGCCTTCCGCCTGACCTCCTCGAACGTCGTGACGGCGGTCTGGGCGATCTCGGTGCTCTTCTCCGGATTGTGGATGACCGACCCGCTGTGGTGGATGTACGAGAGCCAGAAGGACCCGTTGTGATACCCGGCCATGAGCTCCTCGTTGTCTCGGAGCCCGAACCTGGTCAGGGTCTGGTTCGTTGACGTCTGCAGTTCGCCGGCGTGCTCCACGACGCGCTCGATCTGGCGCTCCTCGAGATGGACTGTCTCGGCGAGGTCGCCGTGACAGCCGCCACACTTCCGCCAGGAGTCCTCGATCAGCGCGTCGTTCGTGAGGACCGTGGCGTTGAAGTCGAAGGTGTGACCGGTCTTGGCCGCCTGGACCACCTCGTGGTTCTCCTCGACGGCCGGCAGCTGGGACATGTGGCAGTTGACACAGCTCACCTTCGGGTGGGTGCCGTTGTGCCGCCACTTGCTGTCTTTGTAGGTGGCCCACTGTGCGTGGTGGACCTCCTGTGCCTCGCCGGTCGGTCCGAGGTCCTCCTGTTCGGTATTGTGACAGTTCGCACACAGCGTGGACTCGTCCTCGATCCGGAGCTCCGCCGGGTGCGGGTCGTGACACGCCGCACACCCGATCTTCCAGTAGGTCACGTTCTCCGGGGCCGGCTGCTCCTCCTCGTTCCGGTCGAAGATCCCGGGATTCTCCAGGTTCTTGATGGCTCCCTGTGTCGACTTGCAGGAAACACACGACTCACTCTTCGCGTAGCCCTCCGTGTCCTCGGAGTGGGAGGCCATGGTCGAGGCGTTGTAGCTCTCCTTCCCGGCCTCGTTCCACTCCGAGTACTGGGGGTGGTGTGCCCCGTCGTGACAGGCACCACACAGCTCCGCGGTGTAGTTCACCGCCGGGTTCTGCTCGCCGTGCGGCCCGGCTCGGAAGTGCATGAACCACCCGTCCTCGGGAGCCTGGTGGCAGACCTCACAGGTGACCGGCTCCTGGGGCCCGGTGGTCTCCGTGTCCTCGCGACCGAACGTCTCCGTTTGGGCGCTACTCTCCTCGTGACAGGCCTGACAGTCCTCGGACGTGGCGACCGATCCGCCCGCCGCGTGGAGCGACTGGGCATGTCCCGATCCGTGCCACTCCTCGAACTCAGACGGGTGACAGTCCTGACAGACCGCCGGCGACGGTCCCTGTCCGATCGTGGTGTTTCCGTGACAGGATTTGCACTGTACCTGGGCACTCGCTGGCCCGCGATCCGCGTCGGCGTCCGCCATTCCGGCCGCGGGATGCATATCCCCGGCAGCTGGAAGGGCGGTGATCCCGAGGATCACTGTCGTGAGTGCGATCAAAAGCACTAGTCTTCGGTCCATAGCGACCACGCTTAACAATCTGAACGAACCCGAGGTAAAATAACAGTCGAACTATTCCATCTATTAAATACTGAAACCGATTCCACCGGAAAACTACGTGAAATTGCCTTGTTTCATTAAGTTCGCCCTTCTATTATTCTTATGCTATCTAGGTGGTTTTTCAACCATATCCCCGTCATATGAAGGAAATCCATCCGGGAGCGGGGGATCTCGACCGAAGAATCGAGGGGCGCCCCTATCCGGCATCGCCGCTCGAGCAGGCGCTGGGGGTGAGAAGATGGTTACGCGGGCGGAATGTTCGGCCGTCCGGGTGGGGACCAATCAGCCACGCCTCCGTGTCCCCCTTTCCCCTGGGGGATATGGTGAATGCCGGTAGTTCGACCTCGGTCCTGACGTCTCGCCCATATTAGGGTCCTTGTAAACCTGGTATGGTACCGACGCGATTCGCACCCAAGAATTACCTCACTAACTATCATTATATACATCGCGTCGGCAGGGGAGATCGCACGCGGAGCCACATCCCATCATGTACTGTCCGACCTGCCAGACGCACGGGGCCCCTGGCCTGCACCGGGGCTCCACCGGGTATCGACGGATGCAAACGAGCGGAACGACCACGAGCTACTGTCCCTCCTGTCAGACCGTCCTCAGCGAGACCTCCTTCTGACGGCACGGTGATCGCCGTCCGCGATAGACCCCCCTGAGCGGATGCTGTCTCGGGTGGTCAGTGGCGGTATCGGGTTCAAAACCCTCTCCCGACGCACGAACTCCCCCAATGCACACGCTTTTGATGTCTGGTGCTGGGTTCGGTGGAAGGGGGTGATTTCACAGGGTACGCCACTCGGCTGTCTGCGAACGGTTCCGTCCGGATTGGAACCGCCCCGAGTTGGATGATCTCGGCCGGTTGCAGAGCACGCAATCAACAGAACCGCCACGAATTGAAGGCTCTTGGCCGTCTGCAGAGAACGGGACGGTACCTCCCTGAATTGAAAGCCCTCGGCCGCCAGAAAAAACCCAGTATCCGGAACCGCCACGAGCTGAACGCCCTCGGCCGTCAGCAACGAACACAGGAATCACTACCGCCACGAGTTGAACGCCCTCGGCCGTCAGCAACGAACACAGGAATCGCTACCGCCACGAGTTGAACGCCCTCGGCCGGCTCGGGTCGGGGGGCTCGTTGCGCGCTTCGGTTCGCGGCTCGCTGCGCTCGCCGCTCACCGAAGTGCTTACTTCGTCACAAAATCGCGAAGCGATTTTGCTGGCTCGAAAGACGCTGCGCG
>JBDGRH010000023.1:0-7163 GCA_042218225.1 Halodesulfurarchaeum sp.
GGTCGCTGCAGGCGACCCAGCACATTCAGCGAGAGAACATTCTAGATAAGACGATATTCCTAATTGGGAGACGTCAAGTCATTCCTCTCACTCCCTCCGGAGATACGCCATCGCCTCCTCGTCCGTGACCTGGGGGAAGGAGGCGTAGTGTTGCGCGACGGCGGAGAAGCTCGACGGTCGCTCCACCGCGATGACGGCATCGACGGCATCCGCCAGGGCGGCGAGGGAGTCGGGTGCACCCACCGGAACCGCCAGAATCACCCGTGCTGCACCAGCAGCCCGCACCGCCCGGAGGCAGACCCGCATCGTCGCCCCCGTGGCTACGCCGTCGTCCACGATCGCCACGGATCGCCCTGCGATGTCCGGGGGAGACCGCCCCTCCCGGTAGCGTTCAGCCTTCTCACTCGCCACCTCCGCGGCGCGGGCGCGTTCGGAGTCGACGTACTCCCGCGTGACGCCGATCCCGTCGATGAGCGAGTCGTTGAGCCAGAGGGAGCCGTCTGCCGCCACGGCGCCGATGCCGAGTTCGGGATTCCCGGGCGCCGACAGCTTCTTCGCCGCCACGATGTCGAGGGGAACACCCAGCTCGTCGGCGACCGCGCGGCCGACCGGGAGGCCGCCACGCGGGATGGCCAGGACGAGGTCGACAGGCACCCCCTCCTCACGGATGGCCGCGGCCACTTGTCCCCCGGCGGCCTCGCGGTCTCGAAACATGGACATGTATACACGGTCGAGCCACTCGGGCGTTTGGTTGCTCGTGGCCACCGACCAGGGAAGAAACCCGGCGCGCGTCACCAGAACTCCTGGAGCGTCGAGTCCCCCGCCTGGATTGCGTCCGCTTCAGAGGCGATGGCATCCAGGTGCTCGTCGCAGAGGTGGACCGTGGATTCGTCGATGTCGTAGGCGATCTCGCTTTCGACGTCGCCGGTCTCCGTCCGGGTTGCCACTGGCTCTCCCAGCGGGAGTGCGAAGTGGCCGTCGCGGGCACAGAGGATGCACCCCTCGCGTTCGCGATAGAGGCCGCGGTGGAGGCTGCGGCCGAACTCGCGGCGTTCGCACTCCCGGCAGAGGCCCCCGCGTTGCTCCCCGCGCAGTCGCTCGACGACAGCGCGGTGATACCCGGCGTCCTGGCCGCAGATGAGACACTCCATCGTGGCTCCCGAAGCGCTCTCCGGACCGAAACCAAGCCCAGGGCAGGGGTTATACTTCAGTAGTTCACTGAAAGTGTCCGTTCGAGGGGGTCGACGGGCACCGTTGAGTGCTGGAGTGATGAATTTGGGAGAGCCAGGAGTCGATTCGACCCGGATAACGGAGTATCCCAGCCCGCCTGACGGCGCTCATATGGATTTTCGCCCTCGGATAGTGGCGGCCTCAGAGACGATGGGCGGGTTCTCGGCTTTCTCTCTGTCCCCCTTTCTCTCCACCCGCCAGGACGGTGTTGAAAACACCCCTTCATTTCAGGTGGAAATCGATGTATTACGTCGGTGTAAGATTCGATTTGAAGGTTCATTTCGTATGGACCCTCTCGAGGGGCGAGATTCGCAAATCTGCCGTTGAATAGGATGTGATCGGCGCTCCGAAGCATATCCTCAGTGTGGATGTTCGCTCGCACAGAAAGGGGTCGTTTCAGGTGGAATGAGAATCCATCACCTCGGCCCATCCCCCTCGATCGATTGTTGGAGGACGGTTTCCTGACGGTGACTGGCCCCACCGAATATCGATCGAAAAGGTGGGTTTCGATATTCTCGCTCGGGTGGGTGAGAATCTGGACAATATCGATCACGTGCTGGAGAGCCTCTATCGGAGACGGGGGAATCGAAAGCGGTTTTTGACCTCCTTCATACATCAAAATCACTCGCGACAGGAAGAAGTTGTAAGCCCTCGACCGCCAGCACGAAACACAATACCCAAGACCGTCACGAGTTGCAAGCCCTCGGCCGGCTGCAGAGAACGCATTTGCCGCTACCGCCACGAGTTGCAAGCCCTCGGCCGGCTCGGGTCCCGCGGTTTGCGGGTCTTCTGTCTCGCGGGTCACTACCGTTCCCCGTTCGACCGTTCGGAGACTCTCTGGTCGTCTCCAGCGACCCGTGAGCCGCGCGACCGGAGCGCCCGGGGGGCTTTCGGGAGTCTGTTCTCCAATGTCGTTGGATACAATTGCAGCGGAGCGTTTCGCGGTCTGGTTTCCAATCACTTCACATTCTGCAACGGGGGTTTCGCGGGTTGCTCCCCACCCTCTTAGAGAATATACTAGAGATCGATCGGTGGATCTGTACTCTTCTCTCCCGACGTATTGTCGGTCGAGACCCCGCTACAGATCGTACAACTCTCCGAACTTCCCCTCGATATACGAGAGGAAGTGCTCGGCGGTGTATGACTCCCCGGTGGCTTCCTCTACGAGTTCGTCGGTCCGGAACCGACACCCATGTGAATGAACATTCGTCTCGAGCCAATCAGCCAGCGGGCCGAATTGCCCGTCGCGCACCTGGGCATCGAGGTCACCGAGGTCCTCGGCCGCGTGGTGGGCGAACTGCGCGGCGAGCACGCTCCCCATCGAGTAGGTGGGGAAGTAGCCGAAGCTCCCGTGGCTCCAGTGGATGTCCTGCAGGCACCCGTCCGCGTCCGTCTCCGGGCGGATCCCGAGGTACTCCTCCATCTTGTCGTTCCAGACGTCCGGGACCTCCGCGACGTCGAGGGTGCCCTGGATGAGGTCGCGCTCGATCTCGAAGCGGAGGACGATGTGCATGTGATAGGTGACCTCGTCTGCCTCGACGCGGATGAGATTGTCCGGGTCCACCTGGTTCGCCGCACGGTAGAGCGCCGCCGGGCTGACCCCCTCGAGCTGGGGAAAATGATCCACCAGCGTGGGCTGGAAGAAGTCCCAGAAGGCACGCGAGCGGGCCACGTGATTCTCCCAGAGGCGGGATTGGGACTCGTGGACGGTCATGTCCCGCGACTGGCCGAGTGGACTCCCGTATTCGTCCGCCGGCAGCCCGAGGGTGTACCGGGCGTGGCCGAACTCGTGCACGGTGCTGAGCAGGGAGTCAAGGGGCTCCGATTCGTCGAATCGGGTCGTCACCCTGGCGTCGAACTGGGTCCCCGACGAGAACGGGTGCGGGGCCGTATCGAGTCGACCTCGCTCCCAGTCGTATCCCAGCGCATCCAGCGCCTCGCGGGCCACGGCCTCCTGCGCCTCGGTGTCGAACGTCCCCTCGAACGGGTCCGCCAGGGAGACGTCGCTCTCTCTGATGTCGTCGATGAGCGGGACGAGCGTGTCCCGCAATCGACCGAGGACACGCTCTGCCGTGTCGAGCCCCAGGTAGGGCTCGTAATCTTCGAAGAGGACCTCATATGGGTCCCTGTCCGGGTCGATGTGCGCTGCGTACTCCCGGCGGAGGTCGACGAGGGTCTCGAGCGTGTCCGCGAAGTGCTCGAAGTCGTCCTCGGCGCGCGCCTCCTTCCAGATCGGCAGGGCCTCGGAGCTCGTCTCGGAGAGCTCCTCCACGAGCTCGCGGGGGACCCGGACGTTCCGCTCGTACTCCCGGCGGACCTCCCGGACGACCGCCTGCTGTCTCGGGTCGAGATCGGCGTCCTCGAGCTCGTCCAGGAGCTCGCCGGTGCGGTCGGCGGTGAGGTGCTCGTGCTGGAGCGAGGAGATGGTCGAGAGCTGCTTCGACCTCCCGGGGGTGCCACCCTCGGGCATCATCACCTCCTGGTCCCAGTTGAGCAGTCGCCGGGTGGCATACAGGTTCGCGATCGTGTCGTACCGGTCGAGGAGTTCGCGGTAGGCTTGCGGGGACGACGCGGACATACGGGGGAGGTCGGAACCCGACGGCTTCAACGCTTGGTTCCCGGCCAGGCGGTCCCGACCCGCTCGTAACACCGCCTGGCGGCCTCGAGCAGCTCGATCGAGACGCTCTCGTCGGCGGTGTGGGCCTCGCCGGGTTCGGCCGGGCCACAGACCACACAGGTGGTGCCCGCCTCGGCCAGCCATCCCGCGTCGGTCGCATGGGGCTTCAGGACCGGCTGGGGAACGTTTTCTTCTCCCTTCTCCGCGTCTTGGGCCGTCCTGGCCGCCTCCAGCACCACCTCCTCGAACGCCGGGTCGTCACACTGCATCGGGGGGAGGTCCTGCTCGACCGTCCAGTCGACCCACTCGGGCTCGGCCACCGATTCGATTGCGGCACGCTCGCCCGGCACCGTCCGCTCGTCGACGGTCACCGTACACTCCGCAGGGATCACGTTCCAGGCCGTTCCCCCCTCGATCCCCGTGACGGCCAGGCTGCCGGTCGCCGTCGTGCCGGCCACCTCGATACCTGGCACCGCCAGCTCCCGGAGCTGGCCGATCACCGAGCAGGCCCGGTAGACCGCGTTGACACCCGCCTCGGGTTCGCTGGCGTGGGCGGCGTCACCCTCAATTACAATAGTACTTCCACGCCGGCCCTTGTGAGCCACCGCCACGTCGAGGACCCCGGGTGCCGAGTATCCGGCCGACCCCTCCCCGACGACCGCGAAATCCGGGGCGAATCCCCGCTCGATGGCTGCCCGGGCGCCGACGCCACCCTCCTCCTCGCCGACGAAGCTCGCGAATACCAGCTCTCCCGCGGGCGTGGCGTCACGGAAGGCACAGAGCATCGCGGCGACGGCCCCTTTCATGTCTGCCGTCCCGCGCCCGTGGAGGCGGCCGTCCCGCCGCTCGACCCGGTACTCGTCACCCACTACCTGGTCCGCGGCCGGCTCGACGACGTCGTGATGGCCCACCAGGGCCAGCGACGGCGCCCCGGTCCCCTTCCGGGCGATCACGTTCCCCGAATCGTCCCGGGACATCCGGGCATCGGTCTCCGCTTCGAGCCAGGTCTGGATCGCATCTCCCGCAGCCGTGGCGTCCTCGTGGCTCGGGATGGAGACGAGATCCGAGGCGAGCTCGAGAAGTTCCGGATCCGGCATGGCCGGATGTGGGTGGGCCGGATGGATAAACGGTTGCGGCGGCCCCGGTGTCAAGGCGGGCCGGATGGATAAACGGTTGCGGCGGCTGGCGGATCGCCCATGTCACTGGCTCGGCTCGACGAGTGTGCGCGGCTTCCCGCTGCGAGGGAGTCCGCTTGAACATCCTTATGAAGTGTCCCGGCCTAGCCCGCCCCATGGACGTCGTCCCGGACACGAGCGTGGTCATCGACGGCCGGCTCTCCGAGCGCGTCGAATCCGGCGAGTACGCCGGGGCCACAATCGTCGTGCCCGAGGCGGTCATCGGGGAGCTCGAGCACCAGGCCAACGCCGGCAGGGACACTGGCTGGGAGGGCCTCGAGGAGCTGCAGCGACTCGTCGAGCTCGAGTCCGAGGGGTCGGTCCAGGTCGAGTATCTCGGCCGCCGGGCCGCACAGGAGGAGATCCAGCGCGCGGCTTCCGGGGCCATCGACGCGCTCATCCGGGACGTCGCCGAGGAGCGGGAGGCGACGCTGTTCACGAGCGACATCGTCCAGTCGGAGGTCGCCGCGGCCAAGGACATCGACGTGGAGTACGTCGAGCCCAGAGGTCGGGATACCGAGACCCTCGCCATCGAGCGCTTCTTCGACCCGGACACGATGAGCGTGCACCTCAAGACGGGCGTCAGGCCCATGGCCAAGCGCGGCGAGCTCGGCGACATGCACTACGAGACGGTGGGCGAGGAGCCCGTGACGGAGGAGCAGCTCAAGGAGTGGAGCCATGACGTCGAGGAGACCGCCCGTGCCAGCCCGGACGGCTTCCTGGAGCTAGACGAGCCGGGGATGAAGATCATCCAGTTCAAGCGATACCGGATCGCCATCGCCCGGCCGCCGTTCTCGGACGGCCTGGAGATCACCGCGGTCACGCCCATCGCGAAGACGGACCTCGAGGACTACGAGTTCGCGGGCGAGCTGAAATCAAGACTCCTCGAGCACCAGCGCGGGGTTCTCATCGCCGGGGCCCCGGGCGCGGGGAAATCGACGTTCGCCCAGGCCGTCGCGGAGTTCCTCGTGGACAACGACAACGCCGTCAAGACCATGGAGAAGCCCCGCGACCTCCAGGTCGGCCCGGAGATCACCCAGTACACGGCCCTCGGCGGGGAGATGGCGAAGACGGCCGACTCGCTGTTGATGGTCCGGCCGGATTACACCATCTACGACGAGGTGCGAAAGACGGACGACTTCGAGGTCTTCGCCGACATGCGCCTGGCCGGGGTGGGCATGGTCGGAGTCGTCCACGCCACCCGGGGCATCGACGCGCTCCAGCGGCTGGTCGGTCGCGTGGAACTCGGCATGATCCCGCAGATCGTCGATACGGTGGTGTTCATCGAGGCGGGGCGGGTCGAGTCGGTCTACGACGTCACCACGGAGGTGAAGGTCCCCGAGGGGCTCATGGAGGAGGACCTGGCCCGGCCCGTCATCCTGGTCCGGGACTTCGAGACCGGCCGGCCGGTCTACGAGATCTACACCTTCAACCGCCAGGTCGTCACCATCCCGATCGAGGGCGGGGAAGGTCGAGATTCCGGGGTCGATCGCCTCGCGAAGAACGAGATCGAGCGCGAGATCCAGGCGGCCACCCAGGGCCCGGTCGAGGTCGACCTCAAAGGGCCGAACACCGCCACGGTCTACGTCACCTCCGAGGACATCTCCCAGGTCATCGGCAAGGGCGGCGGCCGCATCCAGGACATCGAGAACCGCCTCGGGATCGATATCGACGTCCGGAGCCTCGACGAGCGCGAGGGGCAAGTCTCGACCGCCGGCCAGGGCGGGCCGCACGGTGGGGGTGGCGGTAACGGGGGCGGTGGCAGTACCGGTCCTGGGGGCGGTGCCGGCGCGGACGGGAGCGTCACCCAACGTGGCGAGATCGTCACTCCGGAGGTGACCTCCCGACACGTCATCGTCCCGCTGGATCAGTCTCGGGCTGGCGAGACCGTCGAGGTCCAGGCTGACGGGGAGTACCTCTTCACGGCCACGGTCGGTCGGGGCGGGGATATCAAGGTGTCTCGCGGGAGCGCGATCGCCGAGGAACTGGAGCGGGCCATCGACCGCGGGGCCATGATCACCGTCTCGTAGGTGGTTCTGGACCCACGGATGAGGGACCCACGGATGAGGGACCCACGGATGAGGGCCCCACGGATGAGGGCCTCTCGGGTGAGGAACTGATCTGACGGAACAATCACACTC
>JBDGRH010000176.1:0-1299 GCA_042218225.1 Halodesulfurarchaeum sp.
GAGGACAGGCAGCAAATAGCGGGTATCGGGATAGCCTCGACAACAAGCGAGCTGCAGATTTCCCTGCAAAAAAGACACAATCCGTACCGAAAAACAGAGCAAGAGAGCACTCGGGCGGGGGGAGGGCGTCAGGCGCGGTCGATATCGAGCTGTTCGCGGAGGTCGTCCATGGCGGCGGACTCGGAGAGCTCCTCCAGGCGGACCTGGAAGTGCTCCTCGCAGAGACCGACGCGGAGGCCGTCCTTCTCGACCGTGAGGTCGGCCTCGCGCTCGCAGTAGTGACACTGCATACGCCACACTACGAGCGGGGGGTACCTGAACCTCACGACAGCGGCCCGAAGCGGGAGGTTCAAACGTGTGAATGGATTCCGGCGCTGGAACGGTCGTGGGACCGACTGAAACCCGCCCGCGGGAGGCAGGTGAGGGGGAGACCCTCACCGGAAGCGGTCGGCCAGTGCTGACCACTCGTCCAGGTCGAGGCCCGCCCGGCCGAGCGCATCGTCGTGAGCGTCGCTCCCACCGGTCGCTAGGAGGTCGTGACGGTCGATGGCCCGGTCGAGCAGCCTCTCACTCCCCTCGACGGCGCATCCCCCATCCCTATCGTACGGATAGTACCGCTCGATGGCGTCAAGGGATTCACAGCGCGAGACCGCCGCCTCGGGATCCGGGTATCGAAGCGGGTGGGCGAGCCCGACGACCGCCGCGGCGTCGCGGAGGAGGTCCCGCCCGCGCTCGAAGGAGGGGACGTCCCGGGGGACGAAGCACGGCCCGTCGTCGCCGATGAGGTCCGCGAAGACGCTCTCGACACGCTCGTAGTCGGTCCCCGGGTGGTCGACGACCCCTCGCGCGAGGTGGGGTCGGCCGATTCCCTCCTCGAAGTCGACGTCGAGGGAGACGCCGAGGCGGTCCTCCAGCCGGTCCGCGATGGCCCGGCCCCGCTCGATCCGGTCGCGCTGGAGGCGATCGACCTCCGCACGCAGCGCCGGCGTCGGATCGACCCCGTATCCGAGGAGATCGACGCGCTGCGCGGGCGTCTCGACGCGGAGCTCGATGCCGTGGACGATGGTGAGCCCATCTGCGACCGTGAGCGGGTCGTCCAGTCCCGGATGGACCCGGTCGTGATCCGTGACCCCCACGACCGCCACCCCCGCGGCCTCGGCCGCACGGGGGAGCTCCGCAAGCGAGAGGGTGCCGTCCGAGTTCGTCGTGTGGACGTGGAGGTCCGCGTGGACCATGTGATGGCCAGGACGGGCGCGACCTAAATGTCTTCCACTCGGCGCTTCGATCCGAATCTCTTCC
>JBDGRH010000176.1:1399-7147 GCA_042218225.1 Halodesulfurarchaeum sp.
AGGACGGGCGCGACCTAAATGTCTTCCACTCGGCGCTTCGATCCGAATCTCTTCCACTCCGCGCTGCGATCCGAATCTCTTCCTCTCGACGCTTCGATCCGAATCTCTTCCTCTCGGCTCTGGGCTCCCCGTCACCCCGGGCGTATGTCCAGACGGATTGTTCGAAGGGCGACAGCCTGTTCCCCGAACGATGGGGCTGTGACCCGCCGTCCAGAGTGGTGAAACCCGGAGCCGGCGGCGGCCGTGGGACGGCCAACCCCACCGCCGATACATTGATAACCATACCCATACTACTATCAGGTTGATTCGAGGTATGTCACTTGGCGCCTACGACGAGGACGAGCACGAGCGCCGCGAGCGGAAGAACGCGAGCGTCGACATCTCCGAGGACGACGACCGGACGACCTACGAGGGAGAGGTCGAGTTCGACACCGGCGACTCCGCGGAGGAGCTCCTCGATCAGTTCCACGAGCTCCAGGACAGCTGAGGTTCTCCGGGTTCCACGACGCGCGACCGGCAGTGGCGGGTGGCGGTGGCTGTAGTCGGTCCCGGATCGGGTGGCATGGGTCCGCTGGGTTTCGACCCGGGTAGCGCACCGTATTGAAAAGGGGTCGGAGTTTGGAGGTCAGAGCATGGACGCTCAATTGCTGGCGAGTTACCACGTCCGCGTCACCGCTCACGACGCTCACGTCGCCGGTCGTCACGCTTCAATCACCGCTCTTCCCGCCAGTCCCGGACCGCCGACCGCGCTGCCTCCTCGAACGGCGTCCGATCCAGGGGGATCACGTCCTCGATCCGGTGGTCTGAGACCACGACCGGGTTCTTGAGGCCCTCGATGAGCGGGTGGGCGATGCTCGCGGGGACGTCCGTCACCAGATCGACCCAGTAGGCGGACAGTCGGGGCGTGAGGACGGGGACTGGAACGATGACCAGTCGGCGATCCAGGAGGTCGGCCGTCCGGCGGAGCATCTCCTGGTAGGTCAGGACGTCCGGACCCCCGATCTCGTAGGTCTCCCCGGCCGTTTCCGGGTGCGCCAGGGCACCTTCTAGATAGGCGAGGACGTCCTCGATGGCGATGGGCTGACACGGGGTCCGGACCCACGCCGGCGTGATCATCAGGGGCAGCCGGCTCGCGAGCTGGATGACGATCTGGAAGCTGGCGCTCCCCGCGCCCACGATGATGGCGGCCCGGAGCACCGTCAATTCGGCTGCCGACTCACCGAGGACGCGCTCTACCTCCCGGCGGGAGCGGAGGTGCTCCGAGAGGTCCGCCCCTTCGGCCCCGAGCCCGCCGAGGTAGAGCACCCGCTCGACGCCGGCCCGATCGACCGCCTCGGCGAAGGTGGTCGCCATCCGTCGGTCCCGGTCGGCGAATTCGCCCGGGGCATCCATCGCGTGGATCAGGTAGAAGGCGGCGTCCACCCCCTCCAGGGCCGGGTCCAGCGTCTCCGGTTCGAGGACGTCCCCCTCGTAGACGTCGACCCCGTCGGGCCCTTCGTATCGCGAGGGATCCCTGACGAGGGCGCGGACGGAGTGTTCTCCGTCCGCCAGCCGCGAGACGAGTCGGGAGCCCACGAACCCCGTGGCACCCGTGACCAGAACGCGCATGGCCCCGGGTCGGGGCCAAGCGCAGGTAAGCCTGTCCGCCGGCGCGGGTATTCTTGGTCCTCTCAGCCGACCCGAGGGATCTTTGGCCCCGACTGAGGATGGGGCTCAAACCCTGCAAGCCGAGTCTCTGTACCGATCAGTCCACGTGCCATCCCTCATCACGGCCCTCCCCGCCCCCGCGCTCAGTCCCATCTAACGGTGGACGGACCCTCAGCCTGCCCCGGATCCGCCCCCGCGCTCAATCCCATCCGGGAGTGGGCGGGGCGCCCCGCTCGTCCTCGACCTGCGTTCCAAGGGCTGGGTCCGGTTCGGTTCTCTCGCCCCCGGTGTCTGCCGACTCGCGATCCCCCGCTCGCGTCCGCCACTCCCCGATTGCCTCCGAGATCCAGCCATCCGCGGCCATCGCCGACTCGAAGGCTTCCTCGAAGCGCTCCGCGGCGACCGTCGGACTCCCGGGTGCGCTCGCCGCCGCGGCCGCGACGAACCGTGCCCGGTCCTCGCGGGTCAATGCGCCACGGACTGCGCGATCGATGACGCCCCGGAGCTCGTCCGGGTCTGGGTAGGCGAAGACCTTCTGCCCCACGGCCTGGGGCCCGAGCAGCAGGTCGTCGCCCTCCTCGGGCGGCTCGTCGTCGACCAGGCGGGTCCCGCCGAAGACGTCCTCCACCCGCTCGCACTCCGCGGTCGCCCCCATCGCCAGATTGTGGCCGGGATAGGCCGCACACTCCTCGGGATAGGCCTCGTCGCCGTGGATGCGACACTGGAGGGTGGCGGGATCGAGGAAGATACAGGTGTCGAGCCAGCGTGGGGCGGCATCGAACGGAGCGACCGGCTTGGGAACCTTCCGGAGGCCGACGAAGAAGACGGGTTTTCCCTCCAGGGCCGCGATGGCGTGGCCGTCGATCTGGACGGTGGGGCCGCCCTCCGCCGCCCAGAGCCGCGGGGTCATCGCGTCCGCGTAGCCGGCCGCGAGCATGGCCCGGACGTCGTCCCGCGAGAGCGGGACGAGGTTGTACACGTCGTCGAGGGGCTTCCGGGCGCCCCGGTGCTCGTGGGCGGCGCCCGCCCCCAGCGGGCGCCAGTCGATGCAGCACCCCGCACAGCCCTCGCAGTTCACCTCCATGCCGCGAGGGAGGGGTGGGACGGACATTAATAATGTGCCGGGGAGGTGGTGCGTGGTGCTCCGATACCCGTTTCGATTCGGTAGCGAGGCGATCCAATCCCCGCTTCGACACGGTAGCGAGGCGATCGAATCCCCGCTTCGACACGGCTGCGGGGCGAACCGGTCCCTCCTTTCGGCCCCGCCGCGATTCATATCGAGGTCGGGCAATCCGGACCCGATGGGCTGCTGCGGGAATCGGCTCTCCGGACCCAGGCAGCTTCCGAGAGGTGGGGACGGGGAGGTGGTTCGGCGTCCGGGGGGCTCGGCTATCGGGAGCCGGTCGGCTTCTCCTCGGTCCGTGGGAGGGTCGGCAGGTCGAGCCGGGCGGTGACCGTCCAGGTCCGCTCGTTGACGGCCGCCACCTCCTCCTGCCCGAAGACGTAGAGGTAATCCCCGACGAAGATCGCCCGTCGGGGCTGCCGGAGGTGGACGGTCCGGAGCTCCGTGAGGTTCTTCGTCGAGAGGATCTTCCCCCCGGACTCCGTAGGGAGGAAGAACGCGTCGTGGCGCGGGTCCCGGAGGAAGGCGTGATGGCTCTCGCTGATGGCGGACCAGTCGGCGGCGAGGACCCGCGAGTGCTCGATTGCCGGGTCGGTCGGGTCCGAGACGTCGAAGATGACGGCTTTCACCTGGCCGTTCTCCTCGCCGATGCCCAAGAGGCGATCGCCGGAGAGCGGGTGGAGATACCGGGAGAACCCGGGCAGCTTCAGCGCCCCCCGCTCTGTGGGGTTCGAGGGATTAGAGAGGTCGAGCACGTGGAGCGGGTCGACCTGGCGGAAGGTGATGACGTATCCCGTCTCGCCGACGAACCGGACGCTGTAGACCTCCTGGCCCTCGCTCATGTCCAGCACCCGTCCGGTGATCGAGAGGTTCTCGTCGAGCACGTACGCGTCGGTCGTCATGTTGGCCCCCTCCCACCGGAGGTCGGGCGCCCGGACGGTCGTGGCGATCCGAAGGTAGCCATTCCGCTCGTCCAGGGCGAACTGGTTCACCGGCTCGCCGGGGACGGTCCCGGTCGCCTCGACGGTGAGGGTGGTGGTATTCACCTTCACCACGTTCGTGGTGGTCAGTCGTCGGAGCCGGTCGGTGGTGAACGTGCGATAGCGCTCGGCGAGGCGCTGGCGCATCTGCTTGCGTTCGTCCTCCGGGAGGGTCTCGAGCCAGGACTCGAGAGCGTGGCTTGCCTCGAGGTACCGGGCGCGGTCGGTGAGGTTGTACCCCTGGATCTGCTCGAGACGGTCCACGGTGTGCTCGGGCAGAAGCGGACGGGCGGAGGTGAGGAGGAACTCGGTGAGAAGCTCGCCCCTGGGGGTCGAGGCCGTGGTCGTCACGTACAGGGACTGATTTGACATGTACACCACGGAGTCCGCAGAGCCGACGAAGGAGATCGACCCGGACGGCTCGCCCGTCGTGGCGTTCAGGCGGATGACGTTGTACGTGGCGGTCGTCGGGACGAGTTCGGGCGGGTGGTAGATGTCCGTGCAGGCGGTCGAGACGCCCTCGAGCGGCGTGACCGGGCAGACCGACCCGTCGATATCGGTGGCGACCACCAGGTAGATCGCGCCGTCCGCAAGGCGGGCCGCGGCCACCCGGCCGTCGAGCGTGCGCTTCCACGTCTGGACCGGGTTGGAGGGGTCGGAGACGTCGTACCCGACGACTGCATCCCCACCGAGGACGACCAGGGTGTCACCGGCCCGGAGGAGCCGCCCGCTGTCGTTGATGGTCGTGAGCGTCCCGAGGTGGCCGGGCGGGGAGACATCTAGAATGTGGACCCCCCGGGGCCTGGTGTCCCCATGGAGGAAATACCGCTGACGGGGCGAATAATACGCCACCTTCCCGTCGGTCTTCACCAGGTCCGGCTCGCCGATTCCGACCTCCTGGACGTTCGTGCTGGAGTGCCTGGGGGCGTTCAGGCCGGTCGATTGGTACCGGGCGGAGGTTTCGAGTGCCGCGTCGGCGGACATCGCCACGTTCGTGAGGACGACCCGGGGTCGCCCGCCGAAGTGCCGGTTGGCCCGGGCGACGTACTCACTGAAGGCCGCCGGCGAGTCAAAGGTCTCGTACGCACCGACCGGTTCGATCGGGTCGTCAGCCGGGGGCGGGGCGGGGGTCCCGCCCGGCGGGGAGGCGATCACGATGGCGAGGACGCCGACGAGGGCAAGCGCGGCGATGAGCCCGAACAGGAATCGCGTCGATCGTGTCATACCTGCTTCGACGGTGGCCACGGAAAAGGGGATACCGTAGTCTCAAAGGGCCATTTGAAACACCTTTATCGCCCGTCGGCCCAACGATGGTCCATGGGCGATCGCTGTGACGGGTGTGGCCGGGAGGTCCCGGTGGCCGGCGGGATCGCCAACCTCTGGACCCTGGAGCCCACCGAGACCGGGGGCATCACCCTGGAGCTCGCGGACGGGAGCGAGCACTTCCTCTGCTTCTCCTGCATCGAGCGGCTTCCTGACGAGCCGCGTGAGGAAGACGTGGTCGCGCTGGAGGCCGCGGCTGACGAGTCGGAGTGAGGAGGGGTCGGGGAAGTCCGAGGTCTTACTAGATTACCGAGACGGCGTAGGAGACGACCGAGCCCAGCATCAGGATGGCGAGGATGATGGCCATGATCTTCTCGCGGTCCATGTGGCTCCGTTGGGGTGGGAGGGATAAATTCGTTCGCTCGATTCCAGGCCTGTGTGACTGGGTCGGTGAGGGGTTTCGGTCGGGTCGATCGCCACGTGTTGAAAGCCTCACTGCTGGTTTATACAATACTCCTGGAAACCAGACCTCCGAAAGCCCTACTGCAGTAGTATACAATACCCTTTGAAAATAGACCGCCGAAAGCCCCCGGGCGCTCCGGTCGCGCGGCTCGTTGCGGTCCTCACTCCACTCGCTTCGCTCGTTCCATTGCGGTCCTTACGTCGCCGTGCTTCCCGGAGCCCCCGGCCCCTTTCGTATTCCCACCCGAATGGGTGTCACCGGCAGGTTTGTGT
>JBDGRH010000287.1:0-6048 GCA_042218225.1 Halodesulfurarchaeum sp.
ATCGAACCGAGTGAATCGATCGGGGGAGGGGAGAGGGGAGGTGTATGCCCCCAGGCGGATCGAGATGCACCCCATACAGACGAGTCGTAAACGTCAAGCCGACCAACGGCCACGGAGTCACCGTGTCGGCAGCGAGGAATCTCGGTCTCTGGATGGTTCTGGCAGCGGTCTGGGGGACCGCCTTCATGGCGATCAAGGCCGGTCTCGAGCCGTTCGGCCCGGCGCCGGTCCTCTTCGCGGCGGTCAGGTACGACCTCGCGGCCGTCTTGATGCTCGTCTATGCCATCGCCGCGGTCGACCCCTGGCGTCCCACTGGCCGCGGAGAGTGGGGACTCGTGGCCATCGGCGGGGTCTTCATGATCGCCGCCTACCACGCCTTCCTGTTCGTCGGCGAGCAGCAGACCACGAGTGCCGTCGCGGCGGTGATCGTCAGCACGAGCCCCATCCTCACGACCGGATTTGCGAGGGCGCTCCTCCCGGAGGAGCGGTTGACAGCCGCCGGTATCGCCGGATTGCTCCTCGGCCTGGTCGGGGTGCTGGTCCTCGCCAATCCCCACCCGGCGGAGCTCCTTGCGGGCCACGGCGTGGGTGAACTCCTCGTGTTCATGGCTGCCCTCAGCTTCGCCCTTGGAAGCGTCCTGACGCGGACGACGACGGCGTCGCTCCCGGTCGAGACGATGGAGGCGTGGTCGATGGCCGTGGGAGCCATCGTCATGCACGTGGTCAGCGTGGGCATCGGGGAGAATGCGGGTGCCGTCGTCTGGAACTGGACCGCCCTCTGGTCCCTCGGGTACCTCTCCATCGCCGCAAGCGCGGGCGGGTTTCTCATCTACTTCGACCTCCTCGAGCGACTGGGACCCATCGAGATCAACCTTGTCTCGTACGTGGCCCCGATCTGGGCCGCGCTCGCGGGGTGGCTCGTCCTCGGCGAGGGCGTCGGCCTGACCACGGCGGTGGGATTCAGTCTGATCTTCCTGGGCTTCTGGCTGCTGAAGCGGGAGGCGCTGGCCCGGGAGGTCGAGCGCATCCGCCGCTACCTCACCTCCTGAAAGACTGCATCGCTCCGGCCCGTTCGGCAGGCACACTCTTGGGGACGCGTCTCCAATACTCCCCGCATGGAGATCCGCCCGGCGGAACGGGAGGACATCGAGGGGGTCAGGCGGGTCGCCGAGCGCTCGTGGGAGGCGGACTACCCCGAGATCCTCAGTCGCGAGACGATCGAGGATGGGGTTGCCGCCTGGTACGCCGAGGGGACCATCCAGGCCGAGCTCGGGAACCCCCGGAGCACGCTCCTGGTCGCCGAGGAGGACGGCTCCATCCGGGGCTTCGCCCACGCCCACTTCTCGGAGTCGACGGGGACCCTGCTCCGGCTGTACGTGCATCCGGAGGATCGAGGACGCGGCCTCGGAAGCGACCTCTTCACTGCGGTCCGCGACCGGCTCGCCGGGGAGGCCGTCGAGCGGATCCGGGCCATGGTGCTCGCCGAGAACACCCCTGGACGCGAGTTCTACGAGGGTCTGGGGATGGAACACGTCGATACCGAGGCGACCACCATCGGCGGCGATACCCACCGGGAGGCGGTCTATCAGCTGGACATCGGGGACGGTTGATCGGAAACCCGGTGAGGCCAGCGGGGGCAGTGGGATGCCGGTACACCCATCCCGATTAGCGACGGTTGTAATGTCGACCGAGATACAGGGCCACGACGTGGGCGCCGAGGAGGAGGGCCACGGCCAGCTGTTCGGACCCGGTCTCCAGGCCGGTGATCACCAGGGGGAGGTAGACGAAGGGCAGGGCGACGGCGGCCC
Organism: Halodesulfurarchaeum sp.; assembly: GCA_042218225.1. Taxonomy (GTDB): domain Archaea; phylum Halobacteriota; class Halobacteria; order Halobacteriales; family Halobacteriaceae; genus Halodesulfurarchaeum. The sequence goes on from JBDGRH010000287.1 coordinate 1,809, forward strand.
AGAAACCGAGCGCCTCGACCGGGCGGAGGAGGGAGCCGAGACCGGGCCCGTCGACGGGACCTGCGTCGTGGGCGGTCGTGGAGGGACTTGACATCGATCTCACCTCGGTCTCACTGTACGACGGTGGGAGAGTTATAATGGGGAGATGGTTGGGGTGCTTTCAGGACCTTTCACGTGGCCGACGGATTTCGGGCGACCTTTCACGAGCTATCATGCGGCCCGGAGAACTTTCATCGCGGTCGCTGCGTCGGTAACGCGGGTTCGACGGTGGACCCCTTCGATTCCGACAGTGGCCGACCACCACGCCGAATCGCGCGTGGCTGCAGAATCGTTCGCGCGATCGTTCCCCGCTTCCATGGTCCGCGCGATCGTTTCCCGCTTCCATGGTCCGCGCGATCGTTCCCTGCTTCCGACCCCTTCCCCCACGAGACTCGACCCTTCGGCGTGCCCGGGCGCAACCGCCCCTCTCTCAGTCGTCTCCCTCGCTCGCGGCCCACCGGTGTCCATAGGCCCGATACCCGTCGAACTCGCCGGCCTCGATCTCGGCTTCGATCTCGTCGCGCGTCTCGGCGTCGATCCGGACGAGGTGACAGAGCGGATGACCGGGAAGGGCCAGCGGGTTCTCGAGGACGCCGACGATGATGCCAGTGAAGGGCGCCTCGACCGTGTGTTCCTCCCGGGAGAAATGGTCGGTGATCGTGCAGATGGTCTCGCCCTCGTACACCAGCGGGGTCGGCCCCCATTCCATGTCGACGAGCCCCCCGGTGTGGGCGCGGATCCACCGGCGCTCGGAGTCCACGGGCATCTCCTTGACCCATCCCGGCCAGCTGACACCCTCTCCATCGATCATCCCCATCTCCACGAGGACGCTCTCGACCCCGTCGACGGCCCGCTCGATGAGCGAGTGCTGGAACCGGTGGGCCTTGCCCATCTCGACCGTGATGGTGGGGATGCCGGCCTTCGTGGCGACGCTGCGGAGCTGCCCGGAATCGCCCGTCCCGGACAGGATGACGTTCGCGCCGAAGGCCCTGGCGAGTCGTTCGACGGCCTCGTCGTTCAGGTCGGCGCGGACGTGGAACATGGTCGTCCGGTTGCGGGTGGAGGTGTGGAAGTCGAGGCCGAAGTCGCAGGGCTCGATGAACCGGGTGTATATCTCGTGGGCCATGCGCTCGGCCGTGTTGCCCGTTGACCGCCCCGGGAACGACCGGTTCATGTCCTGGTCGTAGATCGGGATGTATCGCTGCTGGGCCTGGAAGGCCGGGACGTTCACCACGTGGATGATGACCAGCGTCCCCGCGATGTCCTGGGGCTGGTAGGCACTGGCGACCTCCTGGGCCACCTTCACGCCGTTGAGTTCGTCCCCATGGACCGCGGCGGTGATGAACCCGGTCGGTCCCGCCTCGCTCCCGTTGATGATGGTGACGGGGATCTCGACGGGGTCTCCGAGGTAGGTCTCGCCGATCTCATACCGGATCTGTCGCTTCTCGCCGGGCTGGACGGACGCGTCGTATCTGAACGGTTCCGGCTGGTCCGGGGCGGGCTCCCCCTCCGAAGGTTCGGTCATCCCCATTCGTTTCGACCGTCTTCAAGGTAAACCTTCGCGCTCCGGGTCGCACCGGGCTCTCTCGGTCTGCGCTCATCGACCGACGGGAGTGGTCGGTCTCCCCTCGACTGCATCGCTCCTCAACAACTCGACCACCACCTCAACAACTCGACCACCGCCTCAACAACTCGACCACCACCTCAACAACTCGACCACCGCCTCATCGTCCCCGTACTACTAGTGAGGTGACTCGGTAGCCACCGGTTCCGACCCACTCGGCCACCTTCCCCCTCACCGATTCCGGCCGACCGGGAACTTCACCCGGTCGGGATGCTCGTTGAACCGCTCCAGGATGGCACGGTAGAGCTCGTTCCGGACCCGTTGGCCCCGCTTGGGGGAGACCAGGTATCGGAGCCGGAGCTCGACCCAGGACTCGGTCTGGACCACGTTGACTGTCGGCCGGTCGCGGACCTCCAGTTCGACGGGCGTCTCCGCCAGCCGGCGCCTGTACTCCGCGATGCGCTCGGCCATCTCCTCGCCGATCCGCTCGTCCGCGACGGCGATCATCTCGTCGATGGCGAACGACAGGTCCGTCTCGTAGGCCACCTGGACCGCGAGCTCGTTCCAGACGTAGGGGAAGGTCTCGCGGGTGTAGTTGTGGACGTGCGAGGAGAGCACGACGCTGTTGGGGAGGGTGATGATCCGCCCGGAGGGCTGATTCGAGGAGACGAGGTCCCCGTCGATCTCCCATAGCGTCGTGACGAGGAACCCGACCGAGACCACGTCGCCCTTCGATCCCTCGATGGCGACGCGGTCGCCGACCTGATAGGGTCGCTCGACCATGATGTACAGCCACCCGATGAGCGAGAACAGCGGCTGCTGGAGGGCGAAGGTGATCGCGAACCCGACCACGCCCAGCGAGACCAGCAGCCCGACCCACTGCTGGGTGAGGATGCCGAACACCGCAGCCACCCCGATCGCCCCGAAGGAGAGCCGGAGGACCGCGGCCACGTCGTGCTGGCGGCGCTTCGTCGGGGCGCGCGAGAGCAACGGCGCCCTGACGATGCGGTAGAGGCCATACATACCGGCCACGACGCTTGCGGCGGCGAGGAGCTTCGAGGCGATGACACCCAGGTCGAATGCGCCCACCGCCGTCCCGGCCCAGAGCTGACTGGCGATCACAGCGGAAACCGCCAGCACGAACGCCAGCGCGAGCGAGAGGAGGCCGAGACGCCGTGTCACCCTCGGGGGGTCGCAGCCGAGGAAGATAATCGTTTGGTCCCCCAGGTCGGGAGCCGACGGGAGCACGTTTATCGTATCGGGGTCGGAAGGGAGGTGCATGGAGACCCGCCGTGGGGTGCTCGGCGGTCGTGCCGCCATCCTCCTCACCGGGGCCGTGGGGGTGGTCTCGATCGCGACGGGCATCGCGAACATCGGGACGACGACCCAGCTGGGGGTGCTTTCGGCGTACATCCCCACGGCGATCCAGCAGACCGCGGGATTCACCGGGACAATCACGGGGTTCCTGATGCTCCTGGGTGCGTTCGGACTCACCCGCCGATTCCGCGCCGCGTGGTACTCCTCGATGATCCTGTTCCCGGTGACGGCCATCCAGGGGCTGGTCCAGTCGAGCCCGCTCTCGTTGCCACTCGTCGTCCTCTCGATGATCTCGCTGCCGACGGTCTACCTGAACCGGCGGCGCTTCGATCGACCGATGTCGCTCAGCCCGACGCAGACCGCCGCCCTGGTCGCCATCCTCGGCGTCCAGCTCTACGGCACGGTCGGGGCCTTCGCCCTCCGCGAGCAGTTCGGCGGCGTCGACGGGTTGACCGACGCCTTCTACTTCACCCTCATCACGGCGAGCACGGTGGGCTATGGAGACGTGACCCCCCAGACGCCCTTCGCCCGGCTCTTCGGGATGACCGTGGTGGTCCTCGGGACCACAAGCTTCGCCGCCGCCCTCGGCTCCGTTCTGGGCCCGGCCATCGAGGCCCGGCTCGCCAACACCCTCGGACGCATGTCAGAGACCCGATTCGACCTGCTCGAGGATCACGTCATCATCCTCGGCTACGGCGACCTCACCGAACCGCTTCTGGACGAACTCGGCGACGTGGAGATCGTCGTCGTCACGCCGGACCCCGACCGGGCCGCCACGCTCCGCCAGCGCGGGCTGAAGGTTCAGGCGGGAGACCCGAGCAACGAGGAGGTGCTCGAGTCCGTCGGGATCGAGAACGCGAAGGCGGTGATGGCCGCGACGAACGACGACGGGGCCGACGCGCTCTCGATCCTCACCGCCCACCAGCTCAACCCGGGCCTCCGGATCGTCGCGGCCGCCACCGACAGGGAGAACGTGGAGAAGCTCCGGCGGGCGGGCGCCGAGACGGTCATCAGCCCGCAGGTCATCGGCGCTCACCTCCTCGTCCAGTCCGCCCTCGGGGAGGCCGAGGTCGAGGCGAAGGCCGACCGGCTCCTCGAGGGGGACGGCACCGAGACATCCTCGGAGGCGGGAGGGAACCCGGGAGGACAATGAGCCCGGCTGACTCTGGCGACCCCGGCGGTCCGAAGAACCCGGAGGCCCCGGAGGACACCGAGGAGCCGGAGGACTCCGAGGACCTGGAGGAGCCGGAGGGCACCGAGGACCCGGAGGAGCCGGAGGGCACCGAGGACCCGGAGGAGCCGGAGGGCACCGAGGACCCG
>JBDGRH010000287.1:6148-7112 GCA_042218225.1 Halodesulfurarchaeum sp.
GAGGGCATCGAGGACCTGGAGAGCACGGAGGATGTCGAGGGCCCGCACACGGACCTCGACACAGACCCGGACACCGAGGCCACAGTCGGTGACCTGCTCGACGACCTCGAGGAGCTGGAGGACCTTCTCGACTCCCCGGAGGCCAGAGAGAAGATCGAGGAGGCAATGGAGACGGCGGCTCGCGTCCGCCAGCCCGGGGTCTTCGGCAGGGTCATCCGGGGATACGACCTCGCCGACCTCTCGGAGTCGCTCCTGGGAGCGCTCCTCTTCGGCATCCCGATGTTCGTCGAGGGCGGGACCTACGAGATCGGGGCCTTCCTCGCTACCGAGCCCGTCCTGCTGGTCGGGACGCACGTGGTCACCGTCCTGCTCGTCATCGGGATCCTCTACGTCGCCGACTTCCAGGAGGTGCGCATCCATCGACCGATCTTCGGCATCGTTCCCCGTCGCCTGGTGGGCGTGCTCGGGGTGTCGCTCGTGACCGCCACGGTGATGATGACGCTCTGGGGGACGATCGACTGGGCCGCACCGATCGAGGCGTTTGCGGCCGTGTCGGTCGCGTACTTGCCGATGTCAATCGGCGCTGCGCTCGGTGACATCCTCCCCGGCAGCTGAGGTCGGCGTTTTGGTTTTCTGTCTTGGGTAGAGGTTTTGGTTTTGGTCTCTCTCTTGGGTTGTGGTGTGCCTCGGACTGGTATTGTAAATGCGTGATCGGGTTTCGCCACGAGTCGAACGCTCTCGGCTGTCTGTAATAGTGAGAACCAAACAGACCGCCAGGAGTGGAAAGCCCTCGGCGGTGTGCAAGGAACGCAATAGCTGGAACCGCCACGAGTTGAAAGCCCTCGGCCGGCTCGGGTCGGGGGGCTCGCTGCGCGCTTCGGTTCGCGGCTCGCTGCGCTCGCCGCTCACCGAAGTGCTTACGTCGCCCGCCTTCCCCGAGCCGGCCTCGCCCTTTCGATCCGCC
>JBDGRH010000162.1:0-6967 GCA_042218225.1 Halodesulfurarchaeum sp.
GCGGATCGAAAGGGCGAGGCCGGCTCGGGGAAGGCGGGCGACGTAAGGACCGCAGACGACGACCGAGCGCAGCGAGGGAGGAGCCGAGGACCGCAACGAGCCCCCCGACCCGAGCCGGCCGAGGGCTTTCAGGTCATGGCGGTTCCCGCTAGAGCTTTCGTTGCTAGCGGCCGAGGGCTTTCATCTCGTGGCGGTTCCGTTTACTGCTGTACCTCCAGACAGCCGAGGATTCAAAACTCCAGGGGATCACTCCCGCTCGCACTGGTATTGCCGGCCGAGTGGGAACGATCAGTGCCACTATCCATCGGCCGGTAACCGGACGGAGACCCCACTAGACGCTCGGGACCGTCACTACACGCACTTTAAGTGGCAGTCAAAACGCCCATCACGACCATCACGCCCACATCACGTATCGACCAGTCCCGGAATCAGGCGATGTCCCGGCTGGTGTCGACGCGGACGCGCTCCGCCAGGTCCATCTTGATGGTCTCCGCGGGGACCCGGCCGCCCCGGAACTTCCGGACCGCGAGTCGCGAGTCGATCTCGCCGCCCTTGACCGTCACGTCGAGGTCGAACACCACGTCGGCCATGTGCTGGGTCGTCGGGCGGAGGTCCGGCTCGTGCTCGCGCCGGAGGCAGTGGAGGACGGCGATCCCCTGGGTGTTCCGCATGTGGTTTTTCAGCTCGTTCAGCATCGTCTCGTAGCGCCCGCGGTCGACCCGCTCGAGGGTGTCGATGGGGTCGATGATCACCGTCATGTCCTCGAAGGCACTGCGGAACGCCCGTCGTGCCGCGTCCACGGGGTCCTCGCCGTTGATGAGGTGGATGTCGGGATTGCCCGTCGGGGCCTGGGTCTGCTCGATCGCCTCCGCGACGGCGTCCTCGGTCCGGTCCGTGGTGAGGTAGAGGCTCTGGCGGGGCCGGGTGAGCTCGTAGAGCAGGAGCTCGCCCTGGCTCGCCGCGGGGGCCTGATAGGCCACGACGCTGCCCGCAGGGAAGCCGCCCTGGAGCTCGCGGTCGAGGACCTCGACGCCGGTCGAGAGGCGGTCGGCCATCTCCCGTATATAGGGTGGACGCATGGTTTAAGTGTTTTTCCAACTATCAATCATCTGGGAATAGGCCGCCCGGGCCGTCGGATGTCTCACGGGGTCCTCGACGCGGGGTACGGCTACCGCAGGCGTCACGCCGGTCGCCTCGACTATCTCCCTTGACACGTCCGACGCGCGGCTGACGACCAGCCCGATGACCGGCGTCCCGACCGCCCGCGCCATCCGGACGGTCTTCTCCGTGTCCGTGATGGAGGCGGGGGTGTCGGTGGTCACGACCACGACCCGGTCCGCGTGTCGGAGCGGCAGCACCGCCCGCTCGCTCGCCCCGGCGGCACAGTCGAGGATGACGGGGCGGTCCGTGACCAGGCCGCGGAGAGCTCGCCGGATGGGAGCGCCAGGAGAGCCCCCGATGACGTCCACGCCGTCGAACCGAGTGGCCGGGGCTGCCGCGTCCGCGACGGGCGTGCCACCCGCGAGCTTCTCGACGCCGTCGTCCGCCACCCCCGCCCGGAGGTGGAGGTTGGGCATGTCCACGTCGGTCTCGACCACGATGGGGTCGCGTCGCCGCTTCGCCAGGAGCGAGGCGATCCCCAGGGCGGTCGTGGTCTTCCCGCTGCCGCCCTTGCCGCCCGCGACTGCCAACATGGACCTGGTTGGTCCGGTCTCGGTATTTGAACCTTCGCGGATGGGGGGCGTGGGGGCGGGACGGCCCGGGACGCGTTCGTGGCCGCGTTTGCACCCAAACCGGGGATTCAAGGGACCCCGACGCGCCCGTTTCACTGATGCGGCACGACCACGTGATAACCGCAAAGCAACTCTCTCGGGGGGACATCGAGGCCGTCCTCGATCGGGCCGCCGAGTTCGCCGCCGACCCGGCGGCCGCGGGGGACCGCCACCCCGACGCGCTGCTCGCGCTCGCGTTCTTCGAGCCGAGCACGCGGACGAAGATGAGCTTCGAGACCGCGATCAAGCGGCTGGGTGGGGACACCATCGACATGGGTCCGGTGGAGTACTCGAGCGTGAAGAAGGGCGAGACCCTCGCGGACACGGTCCGGGTCCTCGAGGGCTACGCCGACGCCATCGTCCTCCGGCATCCGCGGGAGGGTGCCGCGAAGATGGCGACGCAGTACATCGACGTGCCCCTCTTAAACGGCGGGGACGGCGCGGGCCAGCACCCGACCCAGACGCTCCTCGACCTGTTCACCATCCGGGAGCACGCCGGCCTGGACGATCTCACCATCGGAATCATGGGGGATCTCAAATACGGGCGGACGGTGCACTCCCTGGCGCACGCGCTGACGAACTTCGACGTCTCCCAGCACTTCATCAGCCCGGAGAGTCTCCGGCTCCCCCGGAACGTCCGCTACGACCTGCACGACGCCGGAGCGAACGTCCGGGAGCATCGGGAGCTCGAGGCCGTCCTCCCGGAGCTGGACGTGCTCTACGTCACCCGGATCCAGCGCGAGCGGTTCCCCGACGAGGACGAGTACCAGAAGGTGGCCGGGCAGTATCGCATCGACGCCGACAGCCTGGCCGACGCGCGGGACGACATCGCGATCATGCATCCGCTCCCCCGGGTGGACGAGATCGCCCCGGACGTGGACGACCTCCAGGGCGCGCGCTACTTCGAACAGGCCCACAACGGCGTCCCCGTGCGGATGGCACTCCTCGACATGCTCCTATGACCGAGCCAGACACCGAACTCCGCGTCAGCAAGATCCGAAACGGCACCGTCATCGACCACGTCAAGCGCGGCGAGGCGCTCCGCGTCCTGGCCATCCTCGGCATCGACGGGTCCGAGGGGGAGACCGTGAGCCTCGGGATCAACGTCCCCAGCGGTCGCCTCGGCCAGAAGGACATCGTGAAGGTCGAGGGCAGGGAGCTCAGCCAGTCGGAGGTCGACGTCCTCTCGCTCATCGCCCCGGACGCCACCATCAACATCATCCGCGAGTACGAGGTGGCGGAGAAGCACCGGGTCGAGCGACCGGAACACGTCCGGGGCGTCCTCGAGTGTGCGAACACGAGCTGTATCACGAATGCCGGCGAGCCGGTCCAGACCTCCTTCGACGTGCTGGAGGAGGGCGTCCGCTGTGAGTACTGCGATACCATCATCCGCGAGGATCTGACCGCGTATATCGAGGCCTGATCGGGGGAGATACGGCCACCCCGAGCCCATCGATGCTCGGTTTCCCTTGCTCGATTGCCCGGTTGCTCGATTGCCCGGTTGCTTCCGTCCGCTGCCGCCGTGATCCCTCAACTACCCCCAATTCCCGAAAGCGTATATCGGTGGCACGAGTACCCGGATGCATGGCACGAACGCTCCTGAAGGTCGCCGTCGCGCTCATCCTCCTGGCCATCATGTGGAAGGTCCTCACCGGAGACGAGGAGTACGAACCGGTGGACCGGATCGACTGAGGGCAGGGCTGACCGGAGTGACTGAGGGCAGGGCCGACCGGATCGACTGAGGGCAGGGCCGACCGGATCGACTGAGGGCAGGGCCGGCGACAACCGAGTCCTGCCTCGGGACGAACCGACCACTTTTCCCCTCCCCTCCCCACCCGTTGGGCATGTACGGCCTCGTGACCCGGCGAGCCGAGAACCTCGAATCACCGGGGTTCGAGCGGGCCTTCTACGAGGTGAAGGACGTGACCGGGCAGCGTCGGGATCCGGTCGAGACCGCCGTGAGCATGCTCTCCTGCTTCGGAGACAACGCGGTCGCCCGCGACCACCCCGACCTCCTGGCCAGAGATGTGGATGGAACCCCCGCGACGAAGGAGCGGCCGTACTTCGACTGGGCGTACGTCTGCCCGACGGCTGCGGGGTACCGCGAGCAGCTCCTCGAGCTCGTCGAGGAGGTCGCCGCCGTGAATCCCGACGTCCGCTTGGATGACGTCGGGTTCCCGAGGGAGGAGTACTGCCATTGTGATCGCTGTGAGGAGGCGTTCGAGGGCTTCGAGGGCGACTGGTGGTCGTGGCGGGCCGGGGTCGTCACCGACTTCGTCGAAGAGGGGGTCGACCGGATCCCCGGCAAGACGTACTTCACCCTCTACCCGGACCCATATCCCGGGCATCTCCATCGACGGAACGGGCTCGACCTCGACGCCATCGAGCCCCTCGTAGACGAGTTCGTCGTCACTCTCTACGACACCGCCTACGGGACCACCTACTGGCTTGAGACCATCGCGAAGGGCTTCGAGGACCTCCTCTCGACCCCCTTCAGTATCGAGCTCTATGCGGCGAATGTCGAGCTCGACAACCTGGTGCACGCCGCCGAGGTTGCGGACGCCTACGCAACGGACGTGTACTTCGGGTACGACGCGAGCACAGCCCGCGCCGCGATACGGCGGCTAGAGGCGAACGAGCACCCGGGCGAGACCTTCGGGGAGCCCAGCTGACGAGCACCTCGCATCAGACTTTTTGATTTTCGGGTCAGGACAGGCCACCGCCCCATCAGGCCGTTTCGAGGGCCCGTTCCCGCCACCGATAGATCCACTGCCGGTCCCTGGTATCCTCCGGCAGGTCCTGGAACCAGCGGGCATCGGTGATCTCGCCCTCCGGGTCGTCGACCGAGGTGGTGGTCTCCTCGGCTTCGGCGGCGAACACTGGAAGGACGCCCCAGGCCTCGTGTCCCTCCCAGGTGAATGTCACCCGGGACAGCATCGCGAGGCCGTCGTAGCTGGCTTCAATCCCAGCCTCCTCGTGGAGTTCCCGCTCAGCGGTCTCGCGGAATGACTCCTCCCCCTCGACGCCACCTCCGGGGAGGACCCAGAGGCCCACGCCATCGTGGCGAACCAGCAGCACCTCGCCCGAGGGTCGGTACACGATGGTGTGGGCGCCGAAAGGCGCGCCGGACCGGGTCACCCGGTTGGTCAGCTCGCGGAATCGACGGCGGGAGACCCCCCGGTGCTGCTCGAACTCGAGGAAGTCGTCATATCGGCGATCGAGCCGGTGGTAGGCCTGCTCCGCGCGCTGGGAGGCCCGATCAGCGAGATACCAGAGTTCGTCGACGGGCATGGTCGGTCACCGGCCGGCCGGCTGCCTGGGCGGAGACGCTACTACCCCCTTTCGTGGAGAGACCCATAATGGTTCGGAGTGAAATCCACCTGGGACAGCTGAGCGACGACGGGGCTGCCCGTGCCCGAGGAATTCCGATATGGGACTCGGGACGAGGTCTTCGGGTTCTGGGGGTGGGCGTATTGTAATGGGGGGATCGTCTCCGACGCCCGCCGCGGCCGGACCGGTTGGCTTTTCACGCAACCGGCGAGTACCGGCGGATATGGCATACGAGGAAGGCGATTCGGTCGTGCTTCACGACACGCACAGCGAGTACGACGGAGAGGTCGGGACGGTCACCCAGGTGATGGAGACGATGTTCGGCGACGCGAACTACACCGTCTCCTTCGAGGACGGCGAGGAGACCGGCGTCCCGGAGGGCAGTCTGGAGCCGGCCGAGGACGAGGAGGAGTGACGGGCCGGGGCGGATGAGCCTGCCGTTTCACTACGTGGATCTCCGGGCCTTCTGCTACGAGACGGAGGACGAGGACCGGGTCGCGGGGGCCCTCCGGACCTTCCTCCCGGAGGAAGTCGCCCTCGAGCGCTCGGAGAGCGAGGGCCACCACGGCGACCGGATCGTGGTCCTCTCCACGCGGGTGGAGCGCCAGGACGAGATGCGTCACGTCTTCGCGCAGATCCGCCAGAGCGTGGACCTCGACCGGATCCGCGCGGAGCTCGACGAGCGGATCGACGAGAACAACGCCTTCTTCCTCCAGTTCGACAAGCAGGCCGCATACCAGGGCCGCGTCGAGCTGGGCCGCGGGATCCGGTTCCGCGCGAAGGTCGAGGCCTATCCGGCCACCCGGGAGGCCGCCCTCGAGAACGCCCGGGACGTACTGGAATAGGCACTGCCCGGAACGCTACCAGTTTTCCCCGGGCCAAAGTGAACCATATCGGTTTTGCCCCGGGGCCGAGAAGGACGGCCCATGTACGAGGCCGTCCGCGTCGCCGCGGAGGGACCGACCACCGTCTCCCGGTTCGCCAGCACCGCGGCGCGGAGCGGCTTCGACGGGGTGGTCGTCCGCAATCGGAACGCCGATCCGGCGGCATACGACCGCGAGGCGATCGCGGATGCGTTCGGCATCGATGTCGTCCAGGGCATCGAGATCGACGCCGACGACCGGACTGCCGCGAGCGGGACCATCGGCCACCGGCGGTCCGAGGCCGTCATTCTCGTCCTCCGGGGCGGGACTCCCGACCTCAATCGCTTCGGTGCCGAGAACCCGAAGGTCGATGTCCTCTCCAATCCGATGGGGGGCGAGGGCGATCTCAATCACGTCATCGTCAGGGCAGCAGCAGAGAACGGGGTCCGGCTCGAGGTGGACCTGGGCCCCGCTCTCCGGATGTCCGGGGGTCCGCGTGTCCGCCATCTCCGGGCCCTCCGGAAGCAGCGCGAGCTGATCCAGGCATACGATGCTCCGTACGTGGTGAGCGCGTCCCCCAGGACGCATCTCCAGGTCAGACGACCCCGGGAGCTCGTGGCCCTGGGAGCGCAGCTGGGGTTCGAGCCAGAGTTCATCGAGGCTGGCCTCGAGGAGTGGGGGACCCTGGCGGCTCGGAACCGCGAGCGCCGCTCGGATTCGTACGTGGGACCGGGTGTCAGGATCGAGCGGGAGGATGATTCCGACATTGAGGACGAGACCGGGACCGACGGACGATAGAGACCGGATGGGGGGACTGGGTTCGTTCTCAAACTGGGTCGTTATGTGGACCGTGGACGCTCAGCGGTTCTCTGCAGTATTTTGAATGTCGTAGAAAGCACGACAGCCGAAAGCTCCCCCGCCCTATTTGATTACGTCATAGAAAATCAGACCGCCGAAAGCCCCCTGCAGGAAACGAGGTCTTTGGAAACCTGACCGCCGAAA
>JBDGRH010000295.1:0-3811 GCA_042218225.1 Halodesulfurarchaeum sp.
GCTCGCCCATCTCGCCGGGATATTTCCGCCGGAAGTACCCCACGATGTTCTCCACGTCCCGCTCCAGAAGCTCCCGGGCGTTCTGGTGGTCGGTCCGGACGGCCTGGGGCCAGTCGAAGAGCGTGATCCCGGACTCGTCGACGAACACGTTGTACTCGCTGATGTCGGCGTGGACGACCCCCTTTTGATATGCGCGCGCGATCTCGGTCAGGATCAGGTCCAGCACACCACGTACCTGCCCCGACTCGAGGGACGCGCGGGAGAGTTCCACCCCCGGTACTTTCTCCATCACGATCGCGTGTCGGTTGTGATCGACAGGTCGTGGAACAGACACGTCGGGATAGAGATCTCCGAGTGCCTCGTATTCACGTTCGGCCGCCTTCCGGGCGGTATACTGCCAGGAGACGTGCTCCTTCTCCGCTGTGTAATCGCGCTCCCGGTGGACTTCACGGAAGTTCGTATACCCCTCCCGGTGGAACTTCAGCGCGAGGGGTTTGTACGATTGGACCTCGAACACGTCTGATTCCTTCCCCACCCCGAGGGGTGCACCGAACCCCTCGATCGTCTCGCGCTCGGCGAACGTCCGGAGCGCAAGTGCGTCGTAGCCGTCGAATGTCAGGCGGAACCCCTCGTACTGGATGGTCTTCCGCTCGATGAACTCCCGGTCCAGCATCCGGTCGAGGCGATAGTCGACCTCCTCGGGGGTCAGATTGGCGAAGGACGGGAGCTTCTCGCGGTCGACCCACCTCGAGAAGCGCATCCCCTGCTCGACCCCGGAGAGGAGGTGGAAGTCCGCCGCCTCGAGGTCGGCCATCGCTTTTGCGACGTGCTGGGCCATCGACACCGGATACGCCGGGCGGCCGTAAAAGCCGTGCGGGGCGGAAAACGGCAATATATTCCGGTTTTAGTTAAATATTAAACTCTATGTCGCTATACCGAATTTCGCGACATCTCGTTTCGAGCACAACGCATTTGGAAATAAATGGTGCTTGCGTATTCCATTGGGAGGAGGGCTGAACCTCGGGTTAGGATAGAGTGTACCTTGGAGTCCCCCTCCACTGATGAGTGTTGGCCCCTATTCGACTCGTGATGGACCGGGACCGTATCCCGGAGCATAATTGGTATCTGCCCGGGACACCTCCGCTGGGCCATGACTCTCTCGGAGCGGGACTGGCGTCTCGTCCCCGAAGAATCCCGCTCGGGGCCGATGAATATGGCGCTGGACGAGGTGGCGGCGGACACGGTCGCGGCCGGAGGCCCACCGACGCTCCGTCTTTACCGGTGGCAGCCCGGGACCTTCTCCCTGGGGTACAACCAGGATTCCGGCACGGTGGACTGGGAGTACTGCGCTTCTGCCGGACTTTCCGTCACCCGGCGCCCGACCGGGGGTGGCGGGATTCTCCACGACCGCTGGGGTGACATTTCCTACTCCGTCATCGCCCCGGCGGCCGACCTCCCCGGGACGCTGCTCGACAGCTATCACCAGCTCCTCGAGCCACTCTTCGACGCCTTCGACCGCCTGGGCCTGGATGCCTCGTTCGTCGACGAGGAGCGAGCGGGGATCTACGAGCCGGCGTGCTATCTCCGGCCCCTCGATCCGGCCCACGACATCGTGCTCGGGGGCCGGAAAGTGAGCGGTAACGCCCAGTATCGACAGCGCGAGGCCATCATCCAGCACGGTTCCATCACCTACGAGGCGGTCCCGGAAACGCACCTTGCCGTGTTCGACGGCGTGGAGGCCACGCAATCCGACTTTCGCGACCGCGTCACGGGCATCCGCGAACACGTCGAGATGCCCCGAGGCGAAGTGGTAGCTATCTTCGAGGAGGCGCTTCGGGAGTGGGCGGCTGCGGAGGTGGGCGAGTGGACGGCGGACGAGCTCGTCGAGGCCCGAACGCTGGCCCAGCAGAAGTATCGCTCGCCGCAGTGGAACCGCGACGCGGAGGACCCCAGGGAATAGTCGATCGCACTCCCAGCCTGACATCGCCGGGAGGCGAAGTGTCTTAGGTCGACACATCCAAGCTCGACCCATGTTGATCGGCGCGCACGTCTCGGTCTCCGGCGGCGTCCACAACGCCGTCGACCGCCAGCTGGACGTCGGCGGCAACTGCGGACAGATCTTCACCCACTCGCCGCAGGTGTGGCAGGACCCCGACATCGACGAGGAGGAGGCAGAATCGTTCAGAGCGGAGACGGCGGAAAAGCTGGAGGGTCCGTGGGTGATCCACTCCTCCTATCTCGTGAATCTGGCGACGCCGAAGGACGATCTTCGGGAGAAGTCCATCGACTCCATGCAGCGGGAGGTGGACGCCGCAGCCCTGCTCGATATCCCGTACGTCAACGTCCACCTCGGTGCGCATACCGGCGCGGGGGAAGACGCAGGCCTCGACAATGCCGCGAGCGCGCTCGACGAGCTCGACGTCCCTGAAGACATGACCGTCCTGGTCGAGAGCGATGCGGGCAGCGGGACCAAGCTCGGTGGGGACTTCGAGCACCTCGCGGGCGTCCTCGAGCGCTCCTCGCAGGACCTGGAGGTGTGTCTGGACACCGCGCACGCCTTCGCGGCGGGATACGATCTGTCCGACAGGGAGGCCGTCGAGGAGACGGTCAAGGCGTTCGACGACGTCGTCGGCCTGGAGCACCTCTCGTGTATCCACCTGAACGATTCCAAACACGAGTGTGGGACGAACCAGGACGAGCACGCCCACCTCGGGGAGGGTGAGATCGGGGAGGAGGGCGTCGCCGCCGTCATCAATCACGAGGCATTCCGTGACCGACCGTTCGTCCTGGAGACGCCGACGGAAGACGGTCGGGGTTTCTCCTGGAACGTGTCGAAAGCGAAGGAGCTACGCGAAGAGTAGCCCGCAGCAAGAGGGGTGGGGGTTGGTTTGGGACGTGTTCTTCGTAACCAGTCCTTTAAGGCACGGGGATGACTTCTGGGTGATGTGAGACGGTTCTCCCCGGAGTACCTCGAGGACACGCGGCGGGGGATGTGGGAGGACCGGTCGGCACTCGAATCACTGCGACTCCCTGACCGGGACAGGATTCTGGACGTCGGTGCGGGGTCTGGCGCGTTGACGCGGGTGCTCAGGGAGGAATCGGATGCCATGGTGGTGAGCCTCGACGCCGATATCGGCCTCCTGACCAGGATCGAAGGAGGGTACACTGTCGCCGGAGACGCCCTGACTCTCCCGTTTCCTGCCGGTACGTTCGACCTGGTGGTCTGTCAGGCCCTCCTGATCAATCTGCCCGACCCGCAGGGGGCTATCGAACAGTTCAGGCGGGTGTCGAGCGATCTCGTGGCCGCCATCGAGCCCGACAACCGGGCCGTCGAGATCGACTCGACCGTCCCGGCCGAATCCCGGCTCTCCGACCGGGCGCGGACGTATTACATGCGGGGGCTGGACACTGACGTCGGCCTTGGCCCCGACGTCGGGGGGCGGTTCCGGGACGCCGGTCTCGAGCGAGTGTCGGTGCAACGATACGATCACGAGCGGGCGGTATCGCCCCCGTACGCCGAGTCGGCGCTGGAGTCCGCGAAGCGGAAGGTGACGGCGTCCAGGTTGCAGGAACAGCGCCCGACGCTACTCCAAGGTGGCCTCTCGGAGGCGGAGTTCGAGTCCCTCGTGGACGACTGGCAGGCGATGGGTCGAGCGATTGTCACCCAGATAGGCGATGAGACGTATCGCCGGCGGGCCGTCGTCCCCTTCTACGTGACGGTAGGTCGCGTTCCACAAGAGGAACCTTCTACGTGACGGTAGGTCGCGTTTTTCACGCAAAACCTCCGTAAACGCTGGTCTCAGGGGCCGAA
>JBDGRH010000295.1:3911-6824 GCA_042218225.1 Halodesulfurarchaeum sp.
GGTAGGTCGCGTTTTTCACGCAAAACCTCCGTAAACGCTGGTCTCAGGGGCCGAACATGTACGTCCCGGCCACGCTATCTCTCGGATATCTTTCGATCCGGTTCCATCACTCGCATATGTCTCAATCCACATACTGAAGCGCGCTTCGCCAATCGCTTAAGCGGGATGGGCCCGTTCTCCGAGTCATGGATCCCCGCGTCGAGGAGCACGCACGGATCGTGGTCGAGCACTCCGCACAGATCGAACCGGGCGACGCCGTCATCGTGTCCGCCCCGCCAGCTGGGCGGGACCTCGTGGTCGCCATCTACGAACGCCTGGGGGAGATCGGTGCCGAGCCGATGTTCTTCGGGGCGGACTCACGGGCCCAGCGTGCGTACATGCGTGCCGCCGACCCCGAAGCGTTCGAGACCCCTCCGCACGCCCTCGCGGCCGTCGAGGAGGCCGATGCCGCTATCGGCATCAGGGCCAGCGAGAACACACACGAGGAGAGCGACGTCCCCCCGGCCGTCAACCAGGCCTTCCAGACCGCGCGCCAGCCGGTCCAGGAGGCCATGATGGCGAATCGCTGGGTCGCCACCCAGCATCCCGCGCCGGGGAACGCCCAGGACGCGGAGATGAGCACCGAGGCGTACGCCGATTTCGTCTACGACGCGGTGAACCGGGACTGGGATGCACAGCGGGCCTTCCAGGAGCAGCTCGTGGACATCTTGGACGTAGGCGAGACGGTCCACATCGAGAGCGGGGAGGAGACCGACCTCCACATGCGGATCGACGGCATGGCGGCGGTGAACGATTACGGCGAGCACAATATGCCAGGGGGAGAGGTCTTCACGGCGCCGGTCCCAGACTCCGTCGAGGGGACGGTCCTCTTCGATAAGCCCCTGATTACCCAGGGACAGGAGGTCACCGGCGTCCATCTTACCTTCGAGGGCGGAACGGTCACCGAGTTCCACGCCGAGAAGAACGAGGAAGTGCTCGAGGCCGTCCTGGACACGGACGACGGCGCCCGGCGCCTCGGCGAGCTCGGGATCGGGATGAACCGTGGCATCGACCGCTTCACCTCCAACATGCTCTTCGACGAGAAGATGGGTGATACGGTCCACATGGCGCTCGGTCGGGCGTACGAGGAGACGGTCGGCCAGGACCGCGAGCAGAACGAGTCGGCTGTCCACCTCGACATGATCGTCGACATGAGCGAAGACGCCGTCCTGGAGGTCGACGGGGCGGTCGTCATGCGAGATGGTACCTTCTCCTTCGAAGACGGGTTCGAAGAGGAAAGCTGAGGCGTCACTGTTCGATCGGTATCGTCTGGGACCCCCTTGTGGACAGGGGCCGAAACGGTCAAAGCCGCGAATCCACAACGGGAGGGCGATGGAGTGCAGCTCCTGTGACCGGGAGGCGGTCATGTACGCCGCCTACTCCGGGTCGCACCGCTGCGACCGGCACCTCCGCCAGTCCGTCGAGCGCCGCGTGCGCAGGCGCATCCGGAAAGACGAGTTACTTCCCGATGCGGCGACACCGGAGGACCCGCAGCGGTGGCTCATCGGGCTCTCCGGGGGGAAGGATAGCGCCGTGCTCACACACATCCTGGCGGAGACCTTCCAGGACGACCCCCGTGTCGAGCTCATCGCCCTCTCGATCCACGAGGGGATCGACGGCTACCGGGACGAGAGCCTGGACGCGGCCCGGGACCTCCTCGCGGGTCTCGATGTCCGACACGAGTCCCTCTCATTTGCCGACGCGTTGGGGGTGGAGATGGACGAGGTGGCTCGCGAGGACCCTCTAGATATGGCCCCGTGTGCGTATTGCGGGGTGTTCAGGCGCGACCTGCTCTCCCAGTTCGCGAGGGAGCACGACGTCGACCTCCTGCTGACCGGTCACAACCTCGACGACGAGGCGGAGACGGCACTGATGAACGTCCTCGAGGGGAACGTGAGCCAGATGGCCAAGCATTTCGACGCGAGTCTCGGGCCGCTTCCGGAGCGGGTCGACACCCCGGAGCTGGTCCCCCGGGCCAAACCCCTCCGGGACGTCCCCGAGCGGGAGGTCGCCCTCTACGCGCACCTCGCAGACCTGCCAGCACACATCGCCGAGTGTCCGCATGCGGACGAATCCTTCAGAGGGACCATCCGCGACCTTTTGCTCGAGCTGGAGGAGGAGCATCCGGGAACGAGACACTCGATCATCGCCGGCTACGAGGAGCTCGCGCGGATGGCAGCGGAGGCATACCGTGACGGGTCGCGGGCCGAGCTCGACCCCTGTGTGGATTGTGGGACACCGAGTGCGGGAGAGCGGTGTCGGTCCTGTGAGCTTCTGACGGCTCTCGAGGCCTGAGTCTCGGACGACTGCCGGCAAAAGGAGACGGGATCGGGGCTCTCGCTATCGGATGACGTCCAGGCCGTTCTGCTGCTCGAGCTCCTCCTGGCCACCGTCGGAGTGAGCACCCCAGGACTGATCACTGTCGCCCTCGACGGCGTCCGGCCCCTCGATCTCGGCGCGGGACTTGTCGGCCTGCTTCTGCGTGGAGGGCCCGAGGACCTGAGCGCTCTGGACGCCGGTCATGATCGCCATCACGCGGACCTTGCCCTTGTAGTTGTCCTGGATCCGCGCGCCCCAGATGACGTTGGCCGAGGCGTCCAGGCGCTCGGTGATGTTGTCGGCGATGCCCTCGGCCTCCTTCAGCGTGAGGTCGGGGCCGCCGGTGATGTGGACGAGGCCGCCCGAGGCACCGCGGTAGTCGACGTCGAGCAGCGGGTGGTTCATCGCGTCCTTGACCACCTCGTCCGTCTTGTTCTTGTCCTGGGTCTCCCCGACGAGCATGACCGCCACGCCGCCCTGGTTCATGATGGCGGTCATGTCGGCGTAGTCGAGGTTGATGAGCGAGGGCTGGGTGATGGTCTCCGAGATGCCCTT
>JBDGRH010000122.1:0-1104 GCA_042218225.1 Halodesulfurarchaeum sp.
GTCGCCGTGCTTCCCGGAGCGCCCGGCCCCTTTCGGATTCCCACCCGAATCGGCTTCTCCACCCACTAGTAATGTCGGCCGGTGAGGATTCCGACTCCCTGGCGGATCGAAAGGGCGAGGCCGGCTCGGGGAAGGCGGGCGACGTAAGCACTTCGTCGAGCGACGAGCGGAGCGAGGAGCGAGGCGAAGCGCGCAACGAGCCCCCCGACCCGAGCCGGCCGAGGGCTTTCATCTCGGTGCGGTTGTGGTTACAGGTTTTACTGCTGCAGACGGCCGAGGGCTTTCAACTCGGTGCGGTTGCGGTTACAGGTTTTACTGCTGCAGCCGGCCGAGGGCTTTCAACTCGGTGCGGTTGCGGTTATAGGTTTTACTGCTGCAGCCGGCCGAGGACGTTCAACTCGGGGCGGAGCCTTCGGCTGCGTTCACAGCACCCAGCTCAGAGCGTTCCGCGAGTAGTGGGCACTCTCGCTGAGGGATATTACAAATGACCAATGGTTTCTCTCTACTCGGGGACCCAAGACTGACAACCCGGGATTCCATTCACTCGTCGCTCGGCTCCCCCGGCGAACTGCTCTCACCCGATCCCTCCGGGGTCATCGAGAGCCGGATACCCCCGACGAACACGGCGGCGAGATTGTAGAAGATGGCCACGAGGATGCCGATCACGACCCCGCCCACCGGAAACCCCACCGCGCCGGCGAGGAGCTCTGCGCCGCCCGGGAAGGGGCCACTGGCCAGACCCATCACCAGCCCGATGATGATCCAGAACACGGCCCAGAAGAGCCCCATGGTTCCGAGGACGATGGCGAGCCGGCGGACCTCGATCTCCTCGATCTCGTATGTATCCATGTGGTGTTCTACCCCTGCCTGGGGCAAAACGCTTCCCTCGCATCCAGGACTCCATCGGGAATATCGGGCAGGAATCCGGGCGGTGCCCCTCGAACGGATTCGCCCCGCTCCTGACGATTTGCGATGGGAATACCCGGACCGGACCACCCTTCAGATCGTGTCGTCGCGGTCCGTGGTCGCGGGCACCGCGTCCAGGACGGACGGGTCAGAGAGCGCGTCGAGAACGATATCGGTCGCCAGATCGATCTCCCGCTC
>JBDGRH010000122.1:1114-6781 GCA_042218225.1 Halodesulfurarchaeum sp.
TGGTTCCGAGGACGATGGCGAGCCGGCGGACCTCGATCTCCTCGATCTCGTATGCCTCCATGTGGTGTTCTACCCCTGCCCGGGGCAAAACGCTTCCCTCGCATCCAGCGCTCCGGTGCGAGTATTGTGCAAGGAACCTGACCCGTCCTCCCGGAACACATCACCCCCGATCCGGGCGATTGACGATGAAAAATCCCCCAGCCCGGACCGAATTACCCTTTAGATCGTGTCGTCCCGGTCCGTCGTCGCGGGCACCGCGTCGAGGACGGATGGGTCCTCGAGCGCGTCGATCACGATGTCGGTCGCCAGGTCGATCTCCCGCTCGGTCACGTCCATGGGCGGGAGGAAGCGGAGGGTCTTGTAGCCACAGCCAAGGGTCAGGAGGCCTCGTTCGAGGAGGGCCTGGATGAGCGCCTCCCTCGTATCCTTCGAATCGAGCTCGATGGCCAGCATGAGGCCAAGCCCGCGGACGTCGACGACGTGGTCGGGGGCCTCGTCGACGAGCCGCTCGTACATCTGTCGACCCCGATCGCGGGCGTTCTGCAGGAGGTTGTGCTCCTCGATGGCCTCGATCGTGAAGACCCCCAGCGCCGAGCTGTAGATGTCCCCGGCACCCCACGTCGAGGAGAGCCGACCCGTCTCCTGTGGGAACACGTCGTCGTCCGAGATGGTGGCGCCGACCCGGAGGGCCTTGCCCGCGGTGATGACGTCCGGTTCGATGGGGTAGTTATCCGCTCCCCAGAACTCCCCCGTCCGTCCCAGGCCGGATTGGATCTCGTCGACGACCAGCGGGATGTCGTACTCGGCGGTTACCTCCCCGATCTCCGCCATGAACGCCTCGCTCGGGACCTTGTATCCACCCTCGCCCTGGACTGGCTCGACGATGAGGTAGGCGACGTCGTCGGGGTCGATGTTGCCCCGCTCCGGCCCGAGCCGACGGCGGAGCTCGGACACGCTGCCGTCCCCGGGGAAGAACCCGCAGGTGCACGTCTCCCGGGTGCAGGAGCGGTGCTGGCAGAAGGGCATGTCGTGGACCCCCGAGATCTCCGGGAAGTGACGGCGGTGGACCCCCTTGGATCGATTGAGCGAGAGGGCGCCGAGGGTCCGTCCGTGGAACGCGCCGTCGAAGGTGATGGCCCATTTTGCCCCCTCCCGGTGGTCGTAGGCGATCTTGATGGCGTTCTCCACCGCCTCGGCGCCGGAGTTCGAGAGGAAGACCCGATCGAGACCGAAGTGGCTGGTGTGGTCGGTGAGTGCCTCCATCAACCGCGACGGGCCGGGAAGCTCGGACTCGCCCGGGGCATCGCCGGCGCCGACGTAGAAGTCCTGGCCCGCGATCTTGACGGGATCGAGGAGGTCGAACGCCTCGAACTTCTCCATGATCTTCGGGTTGTTGTACCCGAGCGGGGAGGCGGCCACGTGACTGGTGAAATCCATGAGCACGTTGCCGTCGACGTCGGTGACGAAGGGTCCCTCGGCGTCCCTGGTGATGTCCCAGACGAACTCGTACACGTACGTACTGGGGGCGGTGTGTTCGTGGTGGTACTCCACCCACCGTTTCGCGGATTCCCCAGGGAAGGAATCCACCCGGGGCTCGGCAGTCGATCGGTCCATATCTCAACCGGCGTGCCCCCCGACCAAAAGGCGTTCGTTACGGCTCGGGCAAGATTTACACCGCCACGACGGCCCCCACGACTGCCGCCCCGACGAGGAGGACGGCGCTCCGTGTGAGGACCCGCCGTGCGAACTCCCGGTTCGGGCTCGTCGCGGCGAGGGCGAGCTTCACGAGGATGCTCGCGCCGGTCGCCAGGAGGACGGCCAGGGTCATGGTCCCGGCGTCGATGGTTCCCGCCCGGAACAGCACCACCACCGAGGTGGTCGACCCGGCACTCGAGACGAACCCGGAGACGAAGGCGGTGAGCAGGAGGCCGGCGGCACCGACGCTCGTCTCCGCGAACGTCCCGGCGACGGTCACCACCGCGAACATCGCCCCGAATCCCAGGGCGTACCGCATCGAGAACGGACTCGCCAGATCCACGGTCACCTGCCGTCGCCAGCCCGCCTCGAATGCCCCGATGGCCACGCCTCCAAGGATGATCACCCCTAGGGGAAGCGCGAGCGTCAGCAGCACGGATTCGGGGTCCGTGAACACCATTGCGAGCACGAGGTTCCGGAGCGCCATCGCCGAGATGGCCATGAGGACCGCGGCAGTGGTGTAATCGGTCGCCTCCGGCTCCCGGCTCACGTGATCGAGCATCGATCCGACCACCGCCGTCGACGAGGCGAGCCCGCCGAAGAACCCGGTGATGGCCACCGCTCGCCCGCCGTAGGTCTTGACGACGGCGTAGTTCACGATCCCGATCCCGGCGACGAACACGACCATGAACCAGACGACCCGTGGCTCGATCCGGATCCCGAGCTCGGCGACCGTGACCTGTCCCGGTGGCAAGATGGGGTAGATGACGAAGGCCAGGATGGCGAACTCGGCGGCGGAGTGGAGTTCCTCCCTCGTGAGGCCCCACGCGAACCCGTGCAGCTCCCGCTTGAACACGAGGAGGATGGAGCTGGTCACCGCCACGACGGTCGCGGGGAGGAGGTAATCGAGGGCGACGAGGACCCCGACACCGTAGGCCACGAAGAGGCTGACCGCCGTCGTCAGGTGGAGCGATTCGTCCTCGTCTCGGAGGCCACTGATGGCGAGGACGGCGGCGACCACCACCACGAGGAGGCCGCCGATCCCGCCCATCACCGGGACGCACTGCCCCGCAGCGCACCGATCCGCGTCCACCAGCGTCAGGATGGTCCCGAGGACGCTCACGAGGGCGAACGTGCGGATGCCCGCCGGCTTCTGTGACCACTCCCGCTCGAGCCCGAGGAACATCCCCAGGCCCACGGCGATCGCGATCTTGGCCACGTCGTCGGTGAGCACGAGATCGGCGAGGGGGTCGACCATCGGCGTCTATGTAGGCATATATAGTTATATATACATAAGTGTCCGGGCGAACCTTTTTGCCGTCCCATCCGTCGGAAGGGGTATGGCCTCGCCCTGGGAGATGGACCGTGACCGGATCGGCTGGTGGGTCGCGGCGTTCGTCCTCGGGGCCGGCGTGGCGTATCTCCTCTACTCCTTCATCGGGACGTTCGTCTTCGGCGTGTTCATCTACTACGCCACCCGGCCCGTCTATCGGCGGCTCAAGCGCGTCATCCGTCCCCCGAGTCTCGCGGCCGGCGTCGCGCTCCTTGCCATCGCCCTTCCGGCCATCCTGCTGCTTGCGTACACGGTGGCCGTCGGTCTCCAGGAACTCAACCGGTTCGTGGAGATGCGTGGACTCCAGGCGGGCCAGTTCGAGAGGGTTCTCAGGCCATATATCGACGTCTCCCAGGTCGTCTCGGATCCCGAGTCGATCCTCTCCCAACCCAACACGTTCGAGGTCATCCGACAGACCATGGACGAGGCCGGGAAGTACCTCGGGTTCATCGGCAACGCCGCCCTCCACCTCTTCGTGATGATCCTCATTGCATTCTACCTCCTCCGGGACGACCGCCGGCTCGCGGGGTGGTTCCGACGGCGCTTTGCCGACACCGAGGGGGTTCTCGAGGAATATGCGCGCCGGGTTGATCGGGATTTCTCGAACATCTTCTTCGGCAATCTTCTCAACGCCGTGCTGACGGGGATCATCGGTGCCATCTCCTATGGCGTGCTGGATCTCATCTCGCCGGCCGGCGTGGGAATCCCCTATCCGACACTGCTCGGCCTTCTCACGGGCATCGCGAGCCTCGTCCCGGTCGTGGGGATCAAGCTCGTGTACGTCCCACTCGCCGGATATCTGGGCTACCAGGTGCTCTCCCAGACCACCCTGCTGTGGTTCCCGATCCTGTTCGTGGTCGTCTCCTTCGTGATCGTCGACGTCATCCCGGACCTCGTCCTGCGACCCTACGTCTCCGGCCGGAACCTCCACCTCGGGATGGTCATGCTTGCGTACATCTTCGGGCCCCTCCTGTTCGGGTGGTACGGCCTGTTCCTCGGCCCGATGTTGCTGGTCCTGCTCGTCCACTTCACCGCCCTCGTGCTTCCCGAGCTCATGGCTGGGGCCCCGATCGAGGCCGAGGCCGTGGGGGATTCAGTCCTCACTGGTGAGCCGGGGTCCGAAGCGGGGGTCGGGGATGGCTTCGAATGGGGCGATGCCGCCAGCGGCGAACCCGGGGCAGATGGGACGACGGCCGACGATCCCAGTCCTACCGCTGTCGACCACACGTCTGGCGAGGGCACGTCTGGGGACGGCCCGGATACCTGATACCGCGAACAGATGGCACCGAGTTCGGGTGCTCCAGGATACGCAACGCCGTCCGTCACTGTCGACGGAGTTCCCGCCCATCCCTGGGACAGTACTGGAAGTCGGGATCGCGCGTGGTGAAGCCACACTCTGGGCAGGTCCGAATCGATGGTTGGGTGGGGCCCTCCGCGTCCTGTTGGCTATCCCGCCGACGAAAGAGAAACGGGACGAACGGGACGAAGAGGAGGAAGACCGGGCTCCCGAAGTACTGCCAGGCGAGAAGGGTGAGCCCGAGGCTCACCGCCACGCCCAGGGCGGCGGTGGCGAGCCGCGAGGAGACCATCAGGTCACTCGATGTCGATGTACTGGTGTTCCCACTCCCTGCGCGCCTCGATCTCGCGTCGACCCCGTCGTGTCACGGTGTAGAAGTTGGTCCGCTGGTCGCGCTGGCCCTTGTCGATGAGTCCCTTGTCCACCAGCGTATCGAGGTTGGGATAGAGCCGGCCGTGGTGGATCTCGGACTCGTAGTACTCCTCGAGTTCCTCCTTGATGGCGAGCCCGTGGGGTTCCTCCAGGCCGGCCACCACGTAGAGGAGATCTCGCTGGAAGCCTGTCAGGTCGTGCATATGTCTAACCCTGGTAAGGTATTATTCCCACGCCAGTATAAGTATACTGGGTTCACGGCAGCGCCATCTCCACCTCCGGGAGTGATGGTAGGTTGAAAGGAAGTCACGGCGGACCGGTCTCGGCCCGCCCGGTATCAAATCGCCTGACATGGCCCGGAAGGTGATGCCCGTCCTCCAGGAGGACCGTTGCAGGCGTGGAGGGGGGAGGGGATGGCTGCGCCTGCCACCCGGCATGATCGCCGAGGGGAATACCTCCAATAGGGCCCCGGGCGCAGTCCCTATGGACGGGGCGATCTGACTGATGGGATGGAACTGTACTCTCCGTTCCTCGTGTTCGAGAATGCATCGCGAGGTCCCGCGGCCAACGGGACGATCCCCGCAGCTCGTCCCCCACCCTTCGACCCTCACTCCAGTCACTCGGGACCCGGGCGCTCGCCGGTCGGCGCCCACCCTTCGACCCTCACTCCAGTCACTCGGGACCCGGGCGCTCGCCGATTCCCTCTCGACCCATATCCGGTCCCACTGCGAAAGATACTACCACCGCCGCACCCGGTCGAGAAACGCAGCGAAGGGTTTGGGGGGTTGGATCGGGCTGGACTGGGGTGGAACGATTCGAGCCTGGCCGGTGGCTTCCAGTCGGAATCGTCGACCCAGGGCCCCACGATAGACTTCTCTACTGCGAGTGAAAAGGAAGCGGGGTCGAACATCGACCCCGCTGCCGCCCTGAATTGGTCCCCGCTGACGCTTCGGCCCTCCAAGCGAAGCGT
>JBDGRH010000263.1:0-6747 GCA_042218225.1 Halodesulfurarchaeum sp.
GTCTCCGAACGGGCGAGCGGTGAACGGAGTGAGCCGCGAGACAGAAGTGAGCCGCAAGACAGAAGCGACCGGATCGCCCGGGGGCTTTCGGACGGCTCCGTCTCAATGATGTCTCGGTCTAGCAACCACCCGGCCCCTTTCGGACGGCTGCCCCCGTTGAATAACGCATTTGAGACTGGTGCTGTCGCCAGTCCTGGGGGAACAGCGAATCCACGCCAAAAGGGCCGAAGAGCACGTTCCTGTGATTACCATCGACTCGGCTTCCACGGAACGCTCCACAGGGAACCGCAGCCTTAAGTGCGGAGCACCGGAACCCAGACCTATGGATCAGGAGCACGGGCAGGTCCACGCCCGACTATCCTGTCAGAACATCGGGGGAATCGACGAGACCGAGGTCACCATCCCACCGGGCGTGACGGTCCTCTCGGGCCGGAACGCCACCAATCGGTCCTCCCTGCTGCAGGCCATCATGGCCGCAATGGGGAGCAGGGAGGTCTCCTTGAAGGCCGACGCCGAGGAGGGCCACGTCGAACTCGAACTCGACGGGGAGACGTACACGCGGGAGTTGACGCGGACGAGCGGCGGTGTGGTCTTCGACGGCGATCCGTACCTCGAGGACACGGCCGCCGCGGACCGGTTCGCCTTCCTCCTCGAGGGCAACGAGGCCCGGCGGGCCGTGACGACCGGAGGCGACCTTCGTGACGTCATCATGGCACCCGTGGATACCGCCGCGATCGAGGCCGAGATATCCCAGTACGAGGCACGAAAGCGCCAGCTCGACGAGCGCCTGGAAGAGCTCGAGACGGTCGAACGGGAGGTCGCGAACCGCGAGACCCGCCGCGAGGAGCTGCGGGCGAAGATCGAGTCCAAACGCGAGGAACTCGAAGAGACCGAGGCGGCCATCCAGGCCGCGGACCGGTCCATCGAAGGGGAAGGGGAGGGAGCGGAGTCCGATCGGTCCGAACTCGAGTCCCAATTCGACGAGCTCCAGGCCGTCCGCTCGGACCTCGAGGACGTCCGGTTCCAGATCGATACGCAGGAGGAGAGCATCGAGGCCCTCGAGGACGAGCGCGAGGAGGCGATGGCGGAGCTTTCGGAGCTGGAGGGCGCGGTGCAGGAGAGCCGCGACCTCGACACCCGTATCGAGGAGCTCCGGAACGAGCGGGCCGAGCTGGAGTCCGAGATCGCCGACCTCCGCGCCGTGATCAGTTTCAACCGGGAGCAGCTCGAGGCGGACGGAGCACTAGTTCCGGACGGTCTCGGGAACGTGGTGGAGGGTGGCGACGGCCGGGACCGGTCCGACGGGGAGGCGTCGGTCACGGACGAGCTGGTCGCCTCGGAGACGACCTGCTGGACGTGCGGGAGTGTCGTCCCCACCGCACAGATCGAGTCCACCGTCGAGACGCTCCAGAACGTCCTCCAGTCCAAGCTCGAGGAGCGAAACGAGATCGACGCCGAGCTGGGAGAGCTGACGGATCGGCGGGACGAGCGCGAGCAGACTCGACGGCGCCGGGCCGAGCTCGAAGAGCGCGTCGCCGAGATCGACGATGAACTCGAGACCCGCTCGCAGCGCCTCGAGGAGCTCCGAAGCGAGCGAGCCGAGCTGGAGGAAACCCTCGAATCCATCGAGGAGGCGATCGACGCCGCCGAGGAGGCGGGGACGGAGGACGAGACGATCCTCGAGCTGCACCGCGAGGCCAACACCCTCGAGGTGGAGATCGAGCGCCTCGAGTCGGAGCTCGAGGACGTCGAGGAGGCGCTCGCGGAGGGCCAGGAGCGGTTGGCGAACCGGGACGACCTGAAGGAGACGCGGGAGGAGGTCGACGAGCACCTCCGGTCGCTCCGCAACCGCGTGGAGGACCTCGAGACGGGCGCCGTCGAGGCGTTCAACGAGCACATGGAGACCATCCTCGAACTCCTCGATTACGACAACCTCGATCGGATCTGGATCGAGCGCAAGGCGGGCGAGGGAACCGGATCCGACCGTGCGGGGAACTTCGAGCTGCACGTGATCCGGTCCACCCCGGACGGGAGCGCGTACGAGGACACGGCGGACCACCTGAGCGAGAGCGAGCGCGAGGTGACCGGCCTGATCTTCGCCCTGGCCGGGTATCTCGTCCACGACGTGGCTGCGGAGTGTCCGTTCATGTTGCTCGACTCCCTCGAGGCGATCGACGCGGCCCGCATCTCGCGGCTGGTTGAGTACGTCTCGGCATACGCGGACTTCTTGGTCGTCGCCCTGCTCGAGGAGGACGCGGAGGCGATCGAGGTCACCCACGAGACCATCTCGGATATCTGAGAGGCTAGGTGTTGGGTTGGGTGCGGGTGGATATGTTGGGTTCGGTGTGGCCGCTAGACGGACGAGGGAAGTAAGATTTCCAACCAGCTGGATTGTCGCTGGTCGGACATTCGCGCGGGCCAGGGACGCTGAACCCTCCTTCACGCCGATTGTTGACACGCACATCCGCCTCGCCGCAGGAGTTCGCCCACGCGGTAGCTCCGCCCGCATTCCTCGCAGTGCACGTCGATGGACGCGACCACGTCGAAGCCGTCCAGGGCGAGCTCGTCAGCATCACGCAAGCGACCGACGGCATCCTCGGCGACGGCCCGCATCCGGCCCTGTAGCCGTTCGACACGGTCGCGCTCCGCGTCCAGCCGGTCCTCGTCATCCGACTCGGGGGGTTCGACGTTCCGGTACCGCCGAAGGTAGGTATGGATGGCCTGGTGGGAGACGAAGTCGTCCTGGAGGGAGTCGACGTCGACACCCTGTCGCTCAAGCTCTCGGGCCTTCTGCACCCGGGACGCGCCGTCTGAATCGTCGGTCAGCGCCCGATACGCGCTCCCCACGTCCGCGTCGATGGGATCGAGGCCCGCCTCGCGCATCGCCGACCGGAGGAGTCGCCGATTGAGATCGTCGGCGAGCTCCCGGAGGCTCTTCCGGTCGGTCGTCCGGGTCCAGGCCGCCTCGAGCTCCGCGGGGGCTGCGTCCAGGCCATACTCGTCGACGACCCGGGCAACCTTGTTCCGGGGGCCGGGGCCGCTATCAGGATCAGCAGCACCCTCCTCTTTCGTGGCATCGTCCGGGCCATCCGCGTCCTCCGCCGGACCAGGCTTGTCGACTGAACCGTCGGCGGTGTCGTCTTTCCCATCCCCGTCGGCCTGACCGTCCGCCCCATCCGGAGTGGATCCGTCGGGCATCTATCACGGACTGGGGACGCGACCGGGATAAACCTTTACAATTATACTGTTGTAATGGTTTCCTCCCATCGAACCCCCCGTCACCCGCCGTGACGACCGACCATCGCCCCGACTCCACCTCGGTTGCGCCGTTCCACAGCACAGTAGTTAATTGACCGGCCATCGAAGTGCAGTCCGATGATACACGCAACCGGACCGCTCTGCTCGATCGACCTGGGCGACCGGTCCGTCGAGACAGAACCCATCGACGACGTCCTCGAGACGTTCATGGGCGGGCGCGGCGTCGGCACCAGGCTCGCCCACGACCGCATTCCGTTCGACGCCGACCCGCTCGGTCCCGAGAACCGCCTCTTCGTCACCACGGGGCCCCTGCAGGCCTCCACGATGAGCTTCACCGGCCGCATGTCCATCACCGGCCTCTCGCCGCTCACCGACGGGTTGCTCTCATCCAACGCCGGTGGCTTCATGTCACGGCACTTCGCCGACACCGGATACAGCGCCGTGGAACTCGCGGGGGAGAGCGACGAGCTCGTCCTCCTGCACGTCTCCGACGAGGGCGTCGAGTTCGAGCCCGTCCCCGACCTCGCGGGCGCGACCGTCTCCGAGACCACCGACTACATCGAGGCCGAACACGGCCTCGAACCCGAGCACACCGCCGTCATCGGCCCCGCCGGCGAGAACCAGGTGCGCTTTGCCTCCATCATGACCACCGAATCCCGCGCCTTCGGCCGCGGGGGTCTCGGGGCCGTCCTCGGCGCCAAGAACGTCAAGGGGCTCACCTTCGAGGGCGACAGTCGCCCCGACATCGAGATTCCTGATGTCGCCGGCGACATCCACCGGGACGCCGCAACCAGCGACTCCATCATGAAGCGCCAGGGGACCACCAGCGTCACCGACCTCTCCAACGAATCCGGTGCCTTTCCCGCGTACTATTTCGCCGAGACCTCCTATCCCAAGTACGAGCAGATCAACGGCGACCGCGTCGAGGAGAAGAAGTACAAGAAGGGCACCTGCTCGCAGTGTGCCTTCGCCTGCAAGCTCCCTACCCGCGACGAGGCCTCCGGCCTCGAAACCGAAGGGCCAGAGTTCGAAACCATCATGTCCTTCGGTGGCAACTGCGACGTCGACGACATCGTCTCCATCATGCAGTCGAACGAGCTCTGTGACGACCTCGGGCTCGATACCATCAGCGCGGGTAACACCGTCGCGGCGTATCTCGCGGCCAACGACGAGTTCGGCAACGAACAGCTCGTCCACGACCTCGTCGAGCAGATCGCCCACCGCGAGGGCGACGGAGACATGCTCGCCGAGGGCATCCACCGCGTCCACGACGACCTCGGCGTCGAGGACTGGACCGTCAAGGGCCTCTCTTTCTCCGCTCACGACGGCCGCGGCCTCCACGGCCAGGGCCTCTCCTTCGCCACCGCCAATCGCGGCGCCGACCACATGTACTCCACCTTCTACGCCTGGGAGTACCCACTCGTCGACAACGAGGAGGCCGTCGATCCCAAGGGCCTCGAGGGGAAGGCCCCCCTCCTCGTCGAGCAGGAGCAGCGCCGTGCCCTCGAAGATGCCGGCATCATGTGTCGGTTCTCCCGCGGCATGCAATCCGAGGAGCGCCTCGAAGAGCTCTACGGAGCCGACTACGACGACCTCCTCCAGCTCGGCGAGCGCATCATCACCCTCGAGCGACACTTCAATAACCAGCGCGGCGTCGATCGTGGTGACGACTCCCTTCCCTACGAGCTTCCCGACTTCGAGCAGGCGCTCGATGAATACTACGAGAGCCACGGGTGGAACGACGACGGCACGGTGCCGGAGGAGCGGGCGGACGAGATGGCCGCAGTGTCGGCGTAGCGCGGCCGTTCGGTTGATTTCTATCCGTTAAGGGTGTCGGCTTGAAAGATCGGGTGGAGGATATTCAATAATAGGGTTCATCAATCGATAATCCGACTTACACCAGGCTCGATGGCGTTCATTCGTGTCCATCAATGCGGCGGTGAGCGACCCCCACCTTGACCTCGACGGTGGAATACGGGTTCATAGGCATCCACCGTTTGACGAGAAAGGTCTGGAAATTTGGGAAACAGATTCCGGTTCCCTGTATCCCTTTTCCTTCCCCCGGAAACCCCGAGAAGGCACCCGACGTCCTTCTAGGGCGCCTCGTCGAAGAGGGTCTCGCCCTCCATCATGTGCTCCTCGACCACGTCCAGGTCGAGGGTGAGGCCGAGCCCCGGCTTCTCGGGGATCTCCAGGCGACCCTCGACGATGAGGTCATCCTCCTCGATTAGGTCCGCCCACCAGTCCAGCTGGTAGGAGTGGAACTCGACTGCGAGAGCGTTAGGGATGGTCGCGGCGACCTGGGCGCTCGCCATGGTCCCGATGGGTGAAGCCACGTTGTGCATCGCGACCGGGGTGTAGTAGAGGTCCGCCAAGTGGGCGATCTTCTGGGTCTCGCGCATACCGCCGACCTTCGGCAAATCCGGAGCGATGATATCCACGGCGTCCTCCTCGATGAGCTGGCGGTGGCCGTGGGTCCGGTAGACATTCTCCCCGGCCGCGATGGGTGTCGCCGTCGCCCCGGTCACCTCGCGCTGGACGTCGTGATTCTCCGGGGGGATCGGGTCCTCCAGCCACCAGACGTCGAACTCCTCGACGGCACGGGCGAGGCGTTTTGCGGAGTCGGCGGTGAACGACCAGTGACAGTCGAAGGCCACCTCCGCCCGGTCGCCCACCCGCTCGGTGACCGCCTCCACGATAGTGGCCTTATGCGCCACCTCCGCCGACGTTAGGTGGCGGTTGGCCCTGTCGACCTCCTGCCCGCTGGGTACATCCAGGTCGAACTTGAGGGCGTCATAGCCCAGCTCTGAGACCACACGCTCGGCCTCGTCGGCGTTCGATTCGGGCTCCGACTCGTCGCCGGCGTGGCAGTCGCAGTACACGCGGACGTCGTCACGGTACTTGCCGCCGAGGAGCTGGTAGGCGGGGACGTCGAGGACCTTTCCCGCGAGGTCGTGCAGGGCGATCTCCAATCCCGAGATGGCCGAGATGGTCTTGCCCGCAATGGAGCCCTCCCCGGACATCTTCTGGACCAGATGCTCGTAGAGCCGGTCGATGTCGAGGGGGTTCTCCCCCACGAGGAAGGGGACCATCCGCTCGATGATCTCGGCCTGGCCGGCCCCCCAGTAGGCCTCCCCCGTGCCGACGTAGCCGGCGTCGGTGTACACCCGGACCAGGATCCAGGGGAAGTTTCCCTCGACGACGGTGGATTGGACGTCCGTGATCTCGAGATCGCGGGCGCCCGATCGGGGGGTGGTGAGACCCAGCGTTTCGCTCGAGAGGTCCCGCATCGTATAATGCGCGTTTGGGTCAGGAAGGCTCCGGTAGTTTCGGGCCATCGTGTTTTCGTGGGATTGCGGCGGCGGGGTTAAGAAGGTGCTGCAATTACCGACGTGATGATTACCACTACTTCCGGGGTTTACGTCAGACGTATATATGACAACGATAGAATACAGTAAAAATGGGGTATATTACGGTAAGCAACCCGAA
>JBDGRH010000081.1:0-6578 GCA_042218225.1 Halodesulfurarchaeum sp.
GATACGGTCGTAGGAGTCGTTCTGATAGACCAGCTCGAACGTCTCGTTGAGCAATGCCTCCAGGCGGGCGACGTTCTGCTGGCGGAGCTCGGCCCGGAGGTCCCCGTAGAGGTCCTCGAGTTCCTCCACTTCGTCGTGGAGGGTTTCCAGGTTATCCACGTCCGCCGCCACCGACTCCCGTTCCTCGCGGAGGTCCTCGAGCTCCGTGATTGCGTTCTCCACGGCCCCGAGCGAGCTCTGGACCTCGTCCCGTTCCTCCTTCTGGGATTCGAGTTCCTCGGTCACCTCCTCGAGGTAGGCCTCCGCCCGCTCGAGCTCCGCCGTCGCCCGCTCCACCTGCTCCTCGTCGATGGCCTCGGCGAGCGAGCGGCGTCGCTCGCGAGCGTCGGCGAGCAGGTCACGGCGCTCGTCGTTCTGTGATTCGAGGCTCTCCCGTCGCTCCTCGATGCGTTCGATCTCCCGCCGGTGCTCCGCCCGGCGTTCCAGGCGATCCCGGAGCTCCGTCAACAGCTCGAGCAGCTCTTCGTGTCGGGTCTTCGTCGCGTTGAGCTCTCCGATCTCCTCCCTGATCGCGTCCGCCTCCTCCCTTGCGGATTCTGCCTCGGCACGTGCCTCCGCTGCTTCGTTCTCGAGCTCCTCGGCCGCATCTCTGAGTTCCTCGGCCCGCTCCAGCTTCTCCTCGACGGTCTCCCGTCGTTCCGCCAGTAGCTCCTCGACGCTCTCGAGCTCCTCCCGGGTCGACTCGAGGTCCCGTGCCATCGACTGGAACTCCTCGGCGCGCTCGACGCGCTCTTTCATCGACGACTTCTCCTCGCGGATCGACTCGAGGTCCGCCTCGAGGCGTGAGACCTCCTCGCGGTACTCCTCGAGCGATTCGACGTGGGGGGACCCCTCCACCGGTTGGCCGCACTCCGGACAGCGCCCGGCCTCGAGGAGCTCTTCGGCCTCCTCGACTCGGGAGGTGGCCGTTGCGAGGTCCTCTCTGACCTCGCCCTCCTCCTCGCGGAGCTCAGCGAGCGCACCTTCGAGCTCCTCGAGGTGCGATTCGACGGCATCCACATCGACCGGGGCCTCCTCGAACGCATCTTCCAGCTCTTCGATCCGCGCTTCGAGTTCGGAGCGGCGGGTCACCGCGTCATCCACCCGCTCCTGTGCCGTTTCGGCCTCCGCCTCCAGCGTGTCGGCCTCTTCACGGCGGTCTGCTGCCCGCGTGGTGAGGTCCTCGGCACGCTCCGTGGCCCGATCGGCCTCGTTCTCGAGGTCCTGGACCTCGCTTCGCGCATCGACGATGGTCTCCTGGACCGACTCGCGGGCCTCTCGCACCGCCTCGATCGCATCGTGAATGTGCTCCTGGTCCGGATCGTCGAGATCCAGGTCCTCGACCGGTTCGAGATCGTCGAACTCCTCCAGGTCCTCGGTGCTTTCGTCGATCTCCCCTTGGAGGTCCTCGAGCGCCGCGCGGTGCTCCGCCAGATCCTCCCCGAGGTCCGCCCGCTCCTGTTCCGTGCTGGCGATGGTCTCGCGGAGGTCCTCGATCCGCTCCTCGACCTGCTCGAGTTCCTCCCGGC
This sequence comes from Halodesulfurarchaeum sp., assembly GCA_042218225.1. Classification (GTDB taxonomy): domain Archaea; phylum Halobacteriota; class Halobacteria; order Halobacteriales; family Halobacteriaceae; genus Halodesulfurarchaeum. The sequence goes on from JBDGRH010000081.1 coordinate 1,569, forward strand.
GCTCTTCGTGCTCCTCGAGGATGGCCTCGGCCTCCGAGCGGGTCTCCTTGGCCTCCGCCCGGTTCTCCTCGAGTCGCTCGATCTCCGCGGTGAGCGCGGAGAGACGCGACGATAGCTCGGCCTTGCGCTCGTGCAAGTCCTCGGCCTCCCGCTCTTCGATCTGGGACTCCAGGCGATCCAGACGGTCCCGGTGGACCTCGAGGAGTGTCTCGATACCGAGCCTGGCCTGGGCGGCCCGGTCCCGATACTCCTCCAAGCGTCCCAGCTGCAGAAGGCGGTCGATCATCCGCTGTCGCGACGCCGGGGTCGCGTTGATGAGCTTGTTTATCTCCCCCTGCCGGACGAACGCGGAGTTCACGAACGCGTCGGCGTCCATCCGGAGCATCGAGACGATCCGCTCCTCGACGTCGCCGACCCCCTCCAGCGTCGACTCCGGACCCTCGAGGGTGCAGTCAGCTGTCGTGGGGCGTTCGCCCGTCGCCCGGATCCGCCGATGGAGGTGATACCGCTCGCCTTCGTGGGCGAACCACAGGTCGATCTCCGCCTCCTCGGCCCCGATGGTCACGATGTCGTCGAGGGTCCGGTCGATGGCCGAAGCCCCATAGAGGGCGAAGAAGCAGGCCTCGAGGAGGGAGGACTTGCCACTGCCATTGATCCCGTGGATGACGGACACGCCGCGGTCGAGGGAGACCGCGGCATCCGCGTAGCACTTGAAATTGCGGAGGTGAATCCGCTCGAACCTCATAGGAAGTCCTCCATCGTCGTTGCCTGGCCCCTGTCCGCAGGTTCCCGCTCTGTCTCGTCCGCGACGGCAGCGTCTCCCTGACCGTCGCCTCCCTCCTCCCCCTCATCCTCGAGAGCCTCGTCATCGGAGCGTTCGGCATCTTTCGGGGGTTGGTTCTCGGCGGGCCGGAACGAGGCGTCTTCCTCCTCGAGGAGGTCCTCGACGGCCGCCTTGACCTGATCGCGGACGTTGGAATCCGCGACCTCGCCGTCCCGGACGACCCCATCGATGGCGAGCGCCGCCTCGCTGAACCCCTCCTCCTGGACCCGCTCGCGGACCGCTCGGTCCGGATCGGCGAAGGACACCTCGATCTCGCCCTCCTCTCCCCGTTCCCGGCGGTCGTTGACGCGGGTGACCAGCGCGCCCTGCTCGTTCCCGAACTGCTCGATGTCTGCCGGGGTGATCGAGCCCCCTTCCCCCTCGACGGTGACGATCACCACCGCATCGTCGACGGAGGCCTCCCTGATCCGTTCACGGATGCGTGCGGGTCCCTCCTCGTCCCGGAGTTCCACATCGATGAACACGAAGTCTCGGGTATCGAGGCCCTTCCTGGTGATCGAGACCTCCTCGTCCCCCTGAAACGTCACCAGATTGTACCCTCTGGGATCCCGCTCGGCCGCACTCGTCCGCTCGGTCGACCCGCAGTACGTCGCCCACGCCCCCGCTACCCGCTTGGTTTCGGGGGTATGATCGTCTCCCAGGAGAACCGCATCGAAATCCACGGTGGAACGGTCGAGGACCTCCTCGAGGTCCCAGTCTCCGTGCGGAAAGGGCGAGAAGAGTCCGTGGCTCACGAGCGCTGCATGGGCCGTCTCTGGGGGTGTGAAGTCATACTCCAGCCGGTCCCGCTTGGACCGGGGGACGTAATCCAGCCCATAGAAGGTCGTCTCGCCGACGACGGTCCCTCTCTCGTGGAGGTGGACGGCGAGGTCCAGGCGCTCGAAGAGATCCAGCCACTGCCCGCTCCGCATGTCCTCGTGGTTCCCGACCACGGCCAGAAAAGGAATATCGGCCGCCCTGAGTTCCTCCAGGATGGAGATAGTCCCGAGAAGATCCTGCAGGTCAGGCCGGCGGTCGTTGAAGAGGTCACCGGCGTGGACCACCGCGTCCACGTCCGCCTCCACCGCGTCCCGGACGACCGAGCGGAACGCCTCGAGGAAGTCCTGCCGGCGGACGGGGGAGTGATACTGGCGGTACCCGATGTGGGTATCCCCCGTGTGGATGACCCGCGTCATTGTCGTCCTCCGGTGGTTCGGCGGCCCCACGTATAGGTCCCGCGGGAGGAGGCCGAAAGTGAAAGTGTCGGCCGCCCTGTCGGGGTTTCCCACCCGAACGCTCTTAAGAGGGAGTGCCCTACCGGCGTGTGATGACCGACACCGTGGACGAAGTCGATCTTCCCTTCGACGAGGAGGCCTCACAGCAGGATAAGATCGACGCCCTCCAGGAGCGACTCGAGGTGTTGGAGCAGCAAAACGAGGAGATGCGCGATAAGCTGCTCGACGCCAACGCGGAGAACAACAAGTACCAGCAGAAGCTCGAGCGGCTCTCCCACGAGAACAAGAAGCTCAAGCAGTCCCCGCTTTTCGTCGCCACGGTCCAGGAGCTCAACGACGAGGGGATCGTCATCAAGCAGCACGGGAACAACCAGGAGGCGCTCACCGAGGTCACAGAGGAGATGCGCGAGGACCTCGAGCCCGGGGCCAGGGTGGCAGTAAACAACTCCCTCTCCATCGTGAAGCGCCTGGACGACGAGGCCGACGTCCGCGCGAAGGTGATGGAGGTCGACGAGTCCCCGGAGGTGGGCTACGAGGACATCGGCGGCCTCGACGAGGAGCTCAACGAGGTCCGCGAGACGGTCGAGCTCCCGCTCAAGAGCCCGGAGCTCTTCGACACCGTCGGGATCGAGCCCCCCAGTGGCGTCCTGCTCCACGGCCCACCCGGGACCGGGAAGACCCTGATGGCGAAAGCCGTGGCCAACACCACGGACGCCACGTTCATCAAGATGGCCGGCTCGGAACTCGTCCACAAGTTCATCGGGGAAGGGGCGAAGCTGGTCCGGGACCTCTTCCAGGTCGCCAGGGAGCGAGAGCCCTCGGTGGTGTTCATCGACGAGATCGACGCCATCGCCTCCAAGCGCACGGACTCGAAGACCTCCGGGGACGCAGAGGTCCAGCGGACGATGATGCAGCTGCTCTCGGAGATGGACGGGTTCGAGGAGCGCGGGGAGATCCGCATCATCGCCGCCACGAACCGGTTCGACATGCTCGATCGGGCCATCCTCCGCCCGGGTCGCTTCGACCGCCTCATCGAGGTCCCCATGCCGGATGCGGAGGGCCGCGAGAAGATCTTCAAGATCCACACGCGCGACATGAACGTCGCGGACGACGTGGACTACGAGGCACTTGCCCGCTCCACGGATGAAATGTCGGGGGCGGACATCCGCGCGGTCTGCACGGAGGCCGGGATGTTCGCCATCCGGGACGACCGCCTCGAGGTCACCATGGAGGACTTCCGTCGCGCCCGCGAGAAGCTCGAATCGGACGCGGAGACGGACGAGGTCTCGAAGACCTTCGCCTGAGTGGTCCCTGGCGCGGGGTGATTGGGGGCTGTTTCCTTTTTGCTGTCATCTCCCCAGAGTGCGATTGGTCCACTTCGAGAAGCGGCACACACCTTCTTGTGTGGAGGAGATCAATCCGCCGTTCCGAAGACAGCGAAGCGCGGCCACAATCGCTGGGCGATCCAACCATGGATGTGGGGGTGATCACAGGGGCGTTCCGTCTGGGTCGGCGGACGACACGAGCGCCTCGTTCCGCTGGCCGGTCACTCCCGCTCCAGGCGCTGCAGGCGCTCCTCGAACTCCTCGTCGCTGAGCTCACCCCGAGCGTATGCCTCCCGGAGCTCCTGGATAGCCGGGTCCCGCGTCTGCGTTCCCCCGAGCAGGCGGAAGACGCCCCATCCGAGCAGGAGCAGGAAGGCGAGGGGAATCAACCAGAAGATCCCGAACAACCCCATCGCACCTGCCGGCATCCCCCAGGGGGAGCCACCCATGAATCCCATCATGGGCGCCATGAATCCCATCGACAGGACCGGAAGGACCAATAGGGCCAGGAGCAGGATCACCACGATCTTGATCGTCTCGTCTGTGGCCATAGCTGTTTAGTTCACTTTCCGGGTGCAAAACCATTCTGGCGAACAGCCGGAGAGAGAGACGATCAGCGACCCGGAGTCTCCCACGACAGATTTCCAAATTCTGAGGGGAAACCGATAGTGTGGGCGAACGGCGACCTCGATTCGGATAGTATCTGGTCAGGCCCTATACCGGTTATCTGTCGCAATCATGGTCGCCTCAGACCCAGAGGAACACGGCGTATGGAAGGACAAAGAGGACGACCGTCACGAGCGCCAGAAGGAGGAGGTACGCTCCGAGCATACCGATGACGTTGAGAAGGACGGGATGCACATCGGGTTGCTCGTTCGTTGCCATACCAGTACCGTCGGACCGCTCCAGTATAAAATGGCGGGCGAGGAGCGTGGGATATGGGGCCGTCGGTTCGCGGGGGTATCCTCGTCACTCGCTGTTCGTTCCGTTGACGATATCGCCGATCCGGCGGGGCTCGCCAGCGAGGTCCGGGTCGGGCTCGACGAGCTTGAGGACCTCGTGATCCGTCACGTCAGTGTAGGCCTTCCGGGTGGCCTCCTCGATGAGGGTGCGCTCCATCCGGAACTCGGTCCCCTCGTAGACGACATCGACCCCGTCCTCGTCGAATGCGAGCGCGGTCATGGATGGGGGTATCCGCCGGGAGGATTTAAGCCCCGCGTCCGACGCCTGACCGACGCTCTCGGGGAGTTTAAGCCGGTGGGGTCGCTCCGTACGGGTGTGTTCGGCACCGACCCGATCGACCGGCTGTCGATCCCCGATGGGACCACCGTGGAGGAGCACGACCTGGTCACGGAGGGCGACGTGCTCGTCGGGGGACAGAGCACGGTGGAGTTCGGCATCCGGGGCCAGAGCCTCATGGCCGGCGAGCGCGTCCAGATCGACGGGGATGTCGAGGTCGAGGGAGACTGCCGCCTGGACATGTGGTGTGACGTTGCCGGGGACGTCCTCGTCGGGTCGGATGCGTACCTGGGCGAGCGGGTCCACGTGGACGGCCGACTGGTCGTGGGCGGTGACCTCGACATCGGCGACGACGTCGACATCGAGGAGGGGTTCGAGGCCAACGGCT
>JBDGRH010000091.1:0-6476 GCA_042218225.1 Halodesulfurarchaeum sp.
GCGGGGAGCGCAGCGACCCGCGAGCCGCGGGAGTCGAGCGCCCGGGGGCTTTCGGCCGTCTTGGTTTCTACGTTATAGGATACCGCAGAGGGGTTTTCCCCGGCCTTGATCCTCTGGTGGTGTGTGCGACCAGAGGACGTTCGGCCGTTCAAGCCCCACGTCCGATCAACAGATTCCGAGTGCACCCCCCGAGATCTCCATTCCAACGCAATCAACCACCCCAGGACATTCGGCACGTGTCGAAAACACGCCGATATCCTTTTCGGGGGTGGGTGTGAACCCAGCGTCATGGACGACCCGCGTGCCGGACTCGCCGAGCAGATCGCGGGGGAGATCGCCCTCAGCGACGACCCCGGAGCCACCCTCCGGAAGTGGCGGACGGACTTCGACATCTCCCAGACGGATCTCGCGGACGAGCTCGGGGTCTCCTCCTCGGTCATCTCGGATTACGAGAGCGGACGGCGCAAAAGTCCGGGCATCGGCCTGGTGAGCCGGGTGGTGAACGCCCTCCTCGACATCGACCAGCGCCGCGGGGGCGATCACATCCGGCAGTTCGCCCGGGTCCTCTCTGCGGGATTCGAGAGCGAGGTGGTGTTGGACCTCAGGGAGTATGCCACGGCCGTCCAGCTCACGGACGTCTACGCGGATATCGAGGCGACCGAGGTGGTCTCGGGCGGGTGGGACACCGTGAGCGGGCACACCATCATCGACAGCATCGAGGCCATCACCCGGCTCTCCTCGGACGAGTTCTACCGCCTCTACGGGCAGTCGACGAACCGGATCCTCGGCTTCACGAACGTGACGCGGGGGGAGTCCCCGCTGGTGGCCCTGCGCGTCGTCAATCCCAAGCCGAACGCGGTGTTGCTGCACGGGATCGACCCGGAGGGGCTCTGGGAGCACGCGCCCGCGCTGGCCCGGCGGGACGGCTTCTCCCTGGCGGTCACGACCCTGCCGCTCGAGGAGATGCTGGACCGACTCGGGGAGCTACCCTGAGCTCGGGCAGATTCCTCGACGTGGTCCGGGTCAGCCCGCCCTTCTCAGATACACGACCACGAAGGTGACGGCCCCGGCAAGGAGGCCCGATGGGATCCCGACCAGCAATGAAGGCCAGATGACCTGCTCCAGCGCGGCGGTCACCCCGAGGCCCACGAGCAATGCCACCAGGAGCCCTGTACCGAGTCCCTCCAGGAGCGCACGGATGTGCATGGTTCCCGTTCGGGGTGGGTCTCATTTAGAATGACCCCTTACCGTCGCGGTATCCCCTGGCAAAGTGACCCCTCCGCTGTCTATCTCAGGTAGAATGAGCCAATCGCGATACTGCGTGACATTCAAACGTGGTTAGAAGTGGTCCACCGTAACCGGAACGCAGCGTGCCAGGAGCCCCTCTCAGGCGACGAACCGGTACTGCCGCTCGTTCATCGGCCCCCAGCCGTCGAAGACGAACTCGCCATCGGGCTGGGTGAACGGCTCGAGCTCGACCTCCTTCTCGAGGTTGTGTCGGTCGTGGACCTGCTCGTACTCGTCGAAGGAGATCTCGTGTCGGTCATCGAGCTGGGCGGTCACGTCGAGGTGCGAGATCTCGTCCCGCCAGCCCTCGACCACGCGCTCCTCGTGGATCTCCGCCTGGGCCCCACTCCCGTAGGAGCCGACCAGGAGCTTCTCGCCGGCGATGTCGAGGTCCTCTTTCGCCGCGTGGTTGAGGGCGCTCAATCGGGCGATGTGGACCGAGCCCGTGTACCAGTTGCCCACGTTACTGGAGATGCCCAGCGTGGGATCGATGACCCGGTCGTACCACTCCCGGTACGCGTCTGTCTCGGAGAGCGCATCCATGTACGCGCGGATGTCCTCCTCGTAGGCGTCCCTGTCGTCGTACTCCTCGACCCTGGGCTGGCGACCGATCTCGTCCTCGAGCTCATCCTCGATCTCCGTCCCGCGAAGCATGTGGCGGTACCCGAGAACGGCTGCCTTCCTGACCATGTTCGGGAACGGGGTGTGGAAGGGGATGAAGCGGTAGTCCTCGGGATGCGTCCGGCCCGCGACGCTTTCGAAGTCCTCGAGGGCCTCTCGCATCCTGGCGAGGTACACCTGCATCGAGCGCTTCCCGTCGACGCTGGGGAACTGCTGGTTCGGCTTGAGGAAGTCCGTCTCGTCAACGGACCCGAAGCCCTGCTCGTGGCTCATCTCGACCAGCCCGGGGTCCTCGGTCACGTACATCGCCACCGCGCCCGCACCCTGGGTGGCCTCGCCGGGGTCGCCCCGCTCGTACAGCGCTGTGTCGGTCGTGATGACCAGCGCGCCGCGCCCGCGGTGGCGGTCGGCCGCGATCCAGTTCATCGCATCGTTGAGGGCCTGCGTCCCGGAGATGCAGGCGAACTTCCGCTCGCCCTTGTTGGCGTGGACGAAGTCCCCGTCGAAGACCTGCTCTAAGGCGCCCGCGACGTAGGTGGAGACCGGCTTCGACTTGTCGAAGGAGCTCTCCGTCGCCACGTCGATCCGCCCGATGTCCGCCGGACCGAGGTCCTTCCGGTCCATGAGGCGGTAGGCGGCATTCGCGGCCATCGTGACGATGTCCTCGTAGGCGTCGGGGAACGAGCTCGCGAAGAGCCCCAACCCCTTTGTATACTTCTCGGGATCTTCGCCCATCTCGGGGGCGAACTCCGTCGCCAGGTCCAGCTTCAGCTTCCCGGTCCAGATCTCGATCGCGTCGATGCCCACTGCCGTCATGATTCTCTGTTGGTGATACCGAGAGTGGCTATTTGGGTTTGTCGATAAGAGGTTCGACGTCCGTCGAAGTGTCCGGGGGGATCCCCGCCACGTCGTCCGTCTCTGTTCGATTCGGTGCGAACCGCTGACCCCGCACCCTTTATCTGTCCCCGAACACCACTCACCGCTATGCGACTCGGGGACGACGGGCGGGCGCAGGCCGGCCAGGTCGGAGCTATCCTGCTGTTCGCCATCATCGTCATCTTCCTGGCCATCTATCAGGCCACCGCCGTCCCCGGACAGAACCGCGAGATCGAGTTCCAGCGCTACCTCGAAGGGTCGGATGACGTCGTCGACCTGCGGAACGCGCTGCTCGCCGCCGCCGGGTCGAACACCCAGCGCGGCGTCTCCGTGCAGACCGGGGCCCGATATCCCGCGCGGATCATCTTCGTGAACCCCCCGCCCGCGTCCGGGACCCTCCGGACCACCGAACCGGCAAGCATCACCCTCTCCAATGTCGCCTCCGCGTCCGAGTACCAGAACGTCGGGGCGTACCTCTCGAGCGAGGGCAACACCCTCTCGTTCGGGACTCGGGATGTCGTCTTCGACCCGGCTTACAACCAACTCGACGTCGCGGGGATCCGACTGTCCGAGGGCCTCGTCTATCGCAACGCCAGCAGTCCGATCCCGCTGAGCAGCCAACCCATCATCCAGGGCAATCGCCTCACCCTCCTCACGGTCACCGGGTCCCTCCAGGCGTCGGGCCAGGAGGTGGCGGTGACCGTCGAGCCCGTGAGTGCCTATACCCGCACGATCACGGTCACCAACGAAAGTGACGGCCCGGTCACCTTGACGCTCCCCACGCGGATTTCGGCCTCGCGATGGGAGGAGATCCTCTCCGAGCAGATCGCGAACGGGAACGTCACCGGTGTCGAACCCGGACCCACCCCCAACACGGTGACCGTGACGCTCGAGCCGGGGACCAACTACGAGCTTCGCATCGCCCGCCTCGAACTGCGCCGGCAGGGCGACACCGGCGCCGAACCCGCACCCGATCCCAGATACATGGTCAGCACGGTCGCCCGAGCGCAAACAACCAACGCCAACGGGCGGGTCCGATTGACCGTGGAGGTCCGTGACCGCTACAACAACCCCGTGACCGGTGCCGCCGTCCACCTCGAGGCGGGCGGGGGGAAGGGCACCTTCGAATACGAGAGCGGGGAGAACATCTCGGATACACCGAGTGTAACCGTTCGGACGGACGAGGACGGACGGGCGACGGTCTGGTACAACGCCACGGGCGGTGAGTTCTACATCGGCACGAACACGGTCCGCGCCTACCTGGGCGAGACGGCGAATGCCAACCTGCCGGTCGAGAAGAAGGTCACCTGGTCCATCACGAACACGGTCCTTCCGCCCGGCCAGGGCGGCGGCGGGGTCCAGGACGGGGAGCAGGCGGGCCGGACACTGGTGGTCCTCCAGTCGGTACAGGGGCTCAGCGGGGAGGAGCTTTCGTTGACCATCAATAATACGACCCCGATCAACGTGAACATGACGGGCTATCGTCTCGACTACGCCACGCTCTTCCAGGGCTCGAAGTTCGTCGACGGCCCCGACGCCATCCAGCAGGTCACGATCTCCAACGGCCTCGGGACGTTCCGTCGGCCCACTCCGGCCGGCTCTGTGGCCGTCGAGCAGGAGGAGCCGTACTTCTTCCACTCGGATCCCATCCCGCTCGAGTCCGGATTAAATGGGGCAACCATCACGTTCGACCAGCTTCCGAACCTCGGTGGGAACGACTTCCTCCTCGTGCAGTTCTCATTCTACTACGAAGGGGGCGTGACCACCACGTTCACCCTCCACATCCCGGGCGGTGGCCGCCCTAACGCCAATCTCCAACCGCTGCAGCCGGACAGAAACCCCTCTCCGACCCGGGACGGCCCCGCGGCGGTCAGTCGTCCTCGATGACCTCGGGGTCGGCCAGCGCCTCCCGCAGGCTGTCGAGGCCATTGACCCACTCGGTTACCAGGCCGTATTCGAGGTCCTCGGTGAGGGATATGTCGAACTCCTCCCCGTCGATGATCCGGGTGCCGGCCGCGGACGCGTATCCCAGCGCGGCGTCGAAGTCCTCCTGAGCCTCCGCGTCCGCCGCGTTCCTGATGAGCCCCTCGATGTCCGATTCCCCCGAGACGCCCTCCGCGACGTACCGCTCCGCACTGTAGAAGACACAGACCAGGCTGGTCTGGACCCCGTCGACGAGCATGAGCGTGTCCTCGTCCCCGATGTCCGGCTCGTCGAGGACGACCTCGCGGATGTCCGCGAGCTCCTCGAGTGCCGCCTCGTCGTCGAGGTCCCCCTCGTCGTAGGCGGTGAGGATCTTCGCCACCGCGATGGCGACGTCGTCCTGGAGATTCAGGAGGAGCCGCGCCGAGTCCTCGTCCTCGGGGTCGATGTCCTCCTCGCGCAACCGCTCGAGCCAGTTCTCCCACCGCTCCTCGGAGTAGAACTCCTCCTCTGGGGCACTCATACGCGAATGGGTGAGTCGGCGGGACTAAGGCCTTTCCTTCGGCGCGCCGGAACGAGCCATTCGCTCGGTCTCTGGAGTATGCCTTGCATGGCGCTGGGGATACAGCGTCCGATTCTTCCGAACTCCACCGAGAATTGTCCAAAGCCCCTTTTGGGGATATTCCAAAACCTCCCCTCGAACGAGGGGGAACCTCGGCTCGAAACCCACGTCCCGGGAAGAGACACCGCGGTTTTACTCCCTCGATGCGGGCGTTCGGGTATGGCGACATCCGCGGACGGACCGGGCAAGCGGATCGGACTCCCCGAGCCCAGACAGGAGGGAACCGTCTCCGTCGCGTCGGCGATCGCGACCCGGCGCTCGCGACGGACGTTCGGTGACGGGCGGATTTCGCTATCGGAGATCGGCCAGCTCCTCTGGGCGGCACAGGGCGTGACCGACACCGAATCGGGGTTCCGCGCGGCCCCGAGCGCCGGGGCGACCTTCCCGCTCGAGGTGTACACCGTTATCGGGGAAGAGGGGTGCGAGGACCTGGAAGCCGGCGTATATCGGTATCACCCTGGCGAGCATGCGCTGGAGCGGCAAGTTTCGGGGGATGTGACCGCCGCGCTTCGAGAAGCGGCGCTGGATCAGGCGTGGATCGAGACCGCGTCCGCGACCATCGTCTTCGCGGCGGTGGACGAGCGGACGACGGGCCAGTACGGACAGCGCGGGCTGGAGCGATACGTCCCGATGGAGGCCGGACATGCGGGCGAGAACCTCTTCCTCCAGGCCGAGGCGCTCGGGCTGGGGACCGTCCCCGTCGGGGCGTTCGACGATGGACGAGTTCGGGAGGTGCTGGAGATTCCAGCGGAGGAGCGGATCCTCTATCTCTTCCCCGTGGGTCCCAAGGCTGAGGGTTGAACGCCTGTTGTCGAGGGGACAGGTGTACGGCTTCTGGGAACTGTGTCGATACGATGCGAGCTGGGTTGGAAGATTGCTATCGTGCTCCTCCCCGGTGTTTCCCTGTCTAGGACCTTGGCGTGAAGCCAGTCGAATTTCACTCTGCTATACCGATTCTTCGTAATCAAGACCGCGGAAGGTCCACAGCTGTATTAAACGATACCTGGGGCCAGCAGACCGCCGAAAGCCCACAGCTGAATATATTTCGCTTGCTACCAAGACCGCCGAAAGCCCCTCTGCAGATTACGAATTCGTTGGAAACCAGACCGCCGAAAGCCCCCGGGCGCTCGACCGTCCGGGACTCGCT
>JBDGRH010000243.1:0-6388 GCA_042218225.1 Halodesulfurarchaeum sp.
ATCGGTGGGACGCAGACGCCCGAAAACCCCCGGGCGCTCGACTCGGGTATTGCTCACGGGTCGCTCCTGTCTCGCGGTTCGCTTCTGTCTCGCGGTTCACTCCCTTCACCGCTCGACCGGTCGGAGACTCTCTGGTCGTCTCCAGCTCCCCGTTCGCTCGTTCGGAGACTCTCCGAAAGTCGCCAGCTCCCCGCTCGTTCGTTCGGTGACTCCCTTCGGTCGTCTCCACGTCGTCGCCCCGTTGCCGCCAGCTCGCTGCGGTCCTCGCGTCCCTCCCTTCGGTCGCTCCGCTGTGGTCCTTACGGCGTCACCAGAACGCCGCGAGGCGTTCTGGCTACGACGCCAGGACCACAGCCTGAGGGCGAGCGACGTGAACCCGAGGCCGAGGACCGCACCGAGCCCCCCGACCCGAACCGGTCGAGGGCTTTCAACTCGTGGCGGTCGCGGTTATCCCTTTCACTCGTGCAGACGACCGAGGGCTTTCAACTCGTGGCCGTAGGGCTAACGGCGTTCACTACAGCCAACAGAAAACGGTCACCGCCTGGCGATGTCCCGGAAGTTCGGGTCCGGGTTGGCGATGACGTGGCCGCAGTCGGTACACCGCCACACGAAGGCAGCGATGCGCTCGTAACCCGCCCCGAGCTGCGGCCCGTACCAGACGCCCCACTGCATATCACACCCGGGACAGGATTCCGGGAGACCGAAGCGCCGGGGTGAGGCGGAGGGCTCGGGGCGGAACGTCTCCTCGTTCGAGGTGACCTGGTATCGCCTGGTGAGCGCCGCCACGTCGTCCCCGTCGAGTTTCGCACCCAGCTCGTCGAGGCGGGCGCGGAGGCGGTCGATGTCCGACTCGACGGTCTCGAGGCGGGACTCCTCCTCGGACTCTCCGCTTCGGACCTTCACCCCGAGGGCCGCGGCGGCGAGCGTCTGCTGGAAGTACCGCGCCAGGGTGGCGTCGTATATCGCTCGCCGGAGGAGGGTGGCGACGGTCTGGATGAGTTCGCCGCGGTCGAGTGGGGCAGCGAGCCAGTCGTCGTGGGGGACGTCCCGGTCGATGAGCGTGGAGGCGTCGTCCGCGACGAGGGCGACCTGCGCGTGCGGCGACCGGCTCCCGATCGCTCCGACGAGGTCCGCCAGGTCCTCGGTCGGAAACCCGGCGTCGATCAGACAGACGGCAACCCGCGGGGTGACGGCGGCCAGACCGTCCTCGACGGTCGACTCCAGCTGGACGGCGAACCGGTCCCGGAGCCACGCCGCCAGCTGCTCGCCCCGCTCGCCGCCGTCCACGATGAGCACGAGCGGGCGGGGTCCGCCGGCGACTCGAGACGGCCTGGATTCGTTCGTACCGGGTCCGTGCGCTGACGGATCCGAGCCGGGTTGTCGGGCCACGGGGGGTCACCCGAACCTCGTCGCCCGCCGGTATAGGTGTTATTACCCCGATATCAGCGGTGATACTCGGTGATACTCCGTGATACTCCGTGATACCCGGTGATACTCGGTGATACCGGCCCGAGCGGGCGGGGGCGAGGGGTGGCTGTGCCAACGGATCGCAGAGCCACCGGTGGATAGTGCCGCTTTTATCCCGGGTGGGCCGAAGCCCGGATGGAACCATGGCGACAGTAGAGATCGACCGCGACCTGTGTATCGGCGACGAGGTGTGTGCGGCGACCCAGCCCGACATCTTCGAGATGGGCGATGACGGGCTCGCCTACGTGAAGGACGGGATGGCCGACGTGGACGGCGCTGACGTGGACATGGCCCGCGAGGCCGAAGCGGCCTGTCCCGTTGACGCCATCACCGTCACCGAGTGAGCCCGTTCCCGTTCCCGTTCCCCTCACTTCCTCCGTCTGTTCCACTTCCACTCTATCCCTCGCTCCTCCCACGTTCCCCTGTCTTCTCGCGATACCGGCCACTCCCACCGTTCGAACAGGATTTATTCCGGGAACCCGCGTACCGGGGGACGATGGGCGACGCGACAGGGAGGGACATCCTCGTCGCGGTAGAGAACCCCGAGCACGTGACACAGCTGGTCCGGACCGCCGCCGACCTCGCGATCCTCCTCGATGGCGGGATCCGGATCGTGACTGTTGCCGTCAAGGCCCGCGACTCGCCCTTCGGGCTTTTCGACGACGAGACAATCCGCCAGGAGTTCGCCGAGGAGAGTCGGGAGCTCCTGGAGCGCGCTGCGCCGCCGGCCGACGTCGCGGTGTCCCAGGACATCGTCGTGGCGCGTTCCGTGAGCCGCGGCCTTCAGCGGGCGGTCACACGGACCGACCCGGCCGGGCTGGTGGTGGGATGGGAAGGGGGACCGGAGCGGTCCGACGCGGTCCTCGGAAACACACTCGATTCGCTCCTCGAGCGGGCCCGGTGTGACCTCTACATCGAGCGGATCGGTCGGGAGGCCGACGGCGTCTCCTCGGTCCTTCTCCCCGTCGCTGGGGGTCCACACGTCCCCACTGCCGCCACCGTCGCCACCGCCATCGCCGTCCGGAATGACGCGCCAGTCCACCTCGTCACCGTCCGGACCGCGGGGAGCACTCGAGGGCAAGCCGAGGAGCGCCTCGAAGAGGGCCGAACCGCCCTAGAAGGGGTTCCAGGACCCATGCCGGACGTCGAATCCAGGGTGATCGAAGCAACCGACACGTCGACGGCCACCGACGCACTGGTCGAAGAGGTCCCTGCCCACGACGTGGTGGTCCTCGGCGCAACGCGCAAGGGCCCACTCAGGCGTCGGTTGGTCGGGTCGGTCCCCCGGGCGGTCGTCGGACGGACCGACCGGACCCTCATCATCGCCCGCTCCGAGACGGCGGTCGGGGGCCTGCGGGCGCGTCTCGGGGAGGTCGTCCGCCGATAATGGCCCTTTCCTTCTGGCTCCTGGTGGGCCTCGCGACTCTGACCGGGCTGGTGACCGCCTGGGTCCTGGGGGCGAACAGCAACTCCCCGCCCTTCGCCCCGGCCATCGCCGCCAACGCCATCTCCACGATGCGCGCGGCCTTCCTCATCGGGATCCTGGCCGCCCTCGGGGCGCTCACGCAGGGCGGGAGCATCTCGGAAACCGTGGGATCGGGGTTGATCAACGGCGTCCCGATCACCTCGCTCGCCGCCACCGCCGGCCTCCTGACGGCCACCGCGTTCATGGGATTCGGCATCTACTCGGGATACCCCATCCCGGCCGCCTTCGCGACGACCGGGGCGATGATCGGCGTGGGCCTCTCGCTGGGAGGGTCGCCGGCCTTCGACACCTACCGCCGGATCGCGATCTTCTGGGCACTCGTTCCACCCATCTCTGGGGGCCTCGCTTACGTCACCGCGACCATTCTCCGCCGGGACGACATCCCCGAGACCGTCGGGGTGCCCCTCCTCGCAGGGCTCGTGGGTGGCATCCTCTCGACCGTGCAGTTCGGGGTCATCCCGGCCGCGCCAGGGGCGGAGCAGAGCTCCATCGCCAGCTTCATCGCCCGGTCGATACCCAGCCCGACAGTTCTCGGCGTGGACGTCCTCTGGGTGGCGGTCGCCCTCCTGGCCGCGGCGGGGAGCTTCCAGTACATACGCTATAAAACCAAGCGCTCCGTGGACCGGGGAATCAAGACCTTCCTCGTCATCCTCGGGAGCGTGGTGGCGTTCTCGAGCGGCGGCAGCCAGGTCGGGCTCGCCACCGGGCCCCTCGAGAACCTCTACCTGACCGAACTCGCGCTCCCGAGCCTCGTCCTCCTCGGCCTCGGGGCGGTCGGGATCCTCGGCGGGGCGTGGATGGGCTCGACCCGCCTCCTCCAGGCCACCTCACGGGAGTACGCGGAGCTGGGCATCCGGCGGTCCATCGCCGCGCTCGTGCCCGGGTTCGTGATCGCCCAGCTGGCCATCGCGCTCGGGATCCCTATCTCCTTCAACAACATCATCATCTCGGGCGTCATCGGTGGCGGGCTGGCCGGCGGGTCCGCCGGCGTGTCTCGCCGCAAGATCGGCGTGACAGTCGCCTTCTGGCTGTTGACGCTGGTGACGTCGGTGGTGGTCGGGTTCGGGTTGTATCGGGCGTTGGACCTGTTGATCGGGGTGCGGTGAGGGGGAACCCGGATTCCGCCGTGCTATTACTAACGTGTCCATATTGCTCCTCCTTCAGTTGGCGATGATTTCAAATATCTGTAAAAACGCGTATTGACGCCTACGTCTACATACCCCATATATGAGATTTCGTGTCCTGGGCGTGGTCCTCATCATAATTTTGGCCGGTTGTGGCGGGGCCAGCGAGGGTCCACAAACGGCCACCAAAAGCCCGACCGTTACCCCTACCCGATCCCCAGAAACGACGACACAGACGAGTGTCACTCCCACTGCAGAACCAACGCGGACACCCACGCAAACGCCGACGAAAACGATTGCTCCTGCGGCTCGGAACCCGTGGGAACAGCGTTCGATACATATCACACTATCGACTGGGCCGGGCCTGGATGATCCAGGCCGACATCAACGGTTCTTCCGAGCGGCGGTGACATTCTGGAACGAGAATGGTGAAACATACGTGGACTATCCCTTCGAACTGCGGATCGTCACGTCCCGCACCGAAGCTGATATCCTCATCTCGGCTCGACCGCAGGTCCAAGAATGTGCAGATGAATCGGTCGAGGGAGTCCGGTCGTTCGGGTTTTGCGCTCCACGCTATGACCGTGGAGATTCCGCTCCGAGCTATGATACGATAACGATAGCAGGCCAATTTAATGATACAGTCACCAGGGGATACTATCGGGGTGCACTCGCCCAGTTGTTGGGGGTTGATGATTCGGAAACTGTCCCGGGTGTCACGATCGTAGATGCACCTGAGTTGCGGGATCCATGGCCAAAACCAGGTCCAGTCGTTGTTGGAATTTCGAACACTGGTAATACATCCCGTGACTTCGCCCCCCTCGTCAGAAATGCAATCGAATACTGGACGACCGGGAAGGGAAGCGAACATGCAAACTATTCGGAACAGTTTGTCGTCAGACCCGAAGCGGATTCACCCGATGTAGCGGTAAAATTCGTCAGTTCGTTGATCCAATGTGGCAACGAATATTCAATCGACCGACAATACAGCGGGTGTGCCCCGATTTATTCGGGGGGCAGTGCGGCTCGGGAGCAGAGTGAAATATTGGTGGAGGTAGGATATACAAACAACTCCACGCTTTCGACCCTAACACACGAATTCGGACATCTGTTCGGCCGCCTCCATGGACAAAAACCGATGCCAGTGATGTCGGCCACGTTCGACGCGACGAAACTTCCCATGACGGATGCGGTGAATCGGTCTCGGCCCTGGAAACCGGATTCGCTGTCGATCTATATCGACCTCTCGACAGTGGGTGATATCGATCGGGACGAGTGGGAATCCGAGATCGCCACGGCGATTAAATACGTCGATTCCGGCGCCGATGGGCGTGTTCCGGAAGAATTCGATTACCACGTCGTCCATAATGGATCGGAAGCCGATATCATCCTCAAAGCGAGGGAACAGGGGAGCAATGATAACGCCTCCTCCGGGATTGTGTGGGGCGTATCAGAAGACGCAGACGATGCGCTCGAATACTACACCTCACAGCGGATTTCGATATGGGAGGATGTGAGGAACGAAAATGTCGCCTGGCATACCGCGTACTGGCTGCTCTCACCCTGGGTTGGTTCGGGATCATATCCCCAAGCGTTCGATGGGGAAAATGACGACCGTGCCAATTGGGAGAGATAGGGCCAATCCATAATCCAATAAAACAAATGATAATATATTCTACCACTTTCACCTGATGCAAAGGTCAATTATAACAATCCTACAATTTTACCCCCGAACCAATTGGTGAATCAGTATCCCAACGGATCAAATTCATTACCGTCCTGACATTCATTATATAGGCACGATAATCCTCGTAATCACAATTAACGTATCATATAAACCGGTCGCGTTGGCCCCCCGTCGCCGGCCTGCTAGACGCGCTTCGCGATCCCACTGGTGAATTATCCCTGCCCGGGGTAGGCGGGGCCGCGGGTTTTCTCCCTGGCGAGGTCCGCCGCGCTCTCCAGGGAGTCGGCCGTCGTTCGGCGTACCGCTCCTCGGTGCGTCTCCAGTGAATGGTCTCCCCGTTTCCGCCGTCGGCAGCGACGCACGACGACCACCCGCAACTGGGGCACGTCTCGAATCCTTCGGCGTCTCGGATCGCTCCGGACCCGCATGATGGGCAGGTCCGGGTCATGCCGCAACACCGGCATTACTGATACGTGGTCGGAGACTCGACACCGAACCGCGCCGCTCGGGGTTCTTGGCGCCAATTTAGACGTCACTTCCCGGTTCGGATACTACGTAAGAAGTTTTAATAGTCCCACCAGGATTCGAACCTGGGTCGTCAGCCCCAGAAGCTGACAGGATTGG
>JBDGRH010000128.1:0-6386 GCA_042218225.1 Halodesulfurarchaeum sp.
CCCCGAGCTGAGGACCGCAACGAGCCCCCCGACCCGAGCCGGCCGAGGGCTTTCACCTCGTGGCGGTCGGGGGTACGCCTCTCACTGCTGCAGCCGACCGAGAGGTTTCAGCTGAGGAGAATAGCAGTCCACAGAGATGTCTATTGACTGCGGTCGAATTCGACCACTGACGATAACAGCGTCCGATCGGCGTGCGTCCCCAACCCAGTCCATCCAGCATTCCACCCGGCCGCTCCCGGTGTGGTGGACCTTTTTGACCCGCGGGGGCGACCGTCGGACGTGATGACAGTCCCGAAGGTGGCCGGGCGGGCCTTCCGCGAGGCCCTCCCGGCGCTGCTTCTCAGCTGCGCCGGGGGGCTGTTCGCCGGCGTGGTCCTCGGGGGGATGCGGGCCGAGCTGGACGCAGTGCCGGGCCTTCTGGTCCTCGTCCCGGCCCTCCTGGCTACCCGGGGCAACGTCTACGGGGCCTTTGCCGCCCGGATCGCGTCTGGACTGCACCAGGGGCTCATCGAGCCCCGCGGGGCGACCGAGGACGAGCGCCTGCACGCTGCCATCGCCGTGGCCATGTCGAACAGCCTCCTCGCCAGCGGCCTCGCCGCCATCCTGACCTTCGTGGCTCTCGATTGGCTTGCCGCCCACCCGGCCCCGCTGTGGCGACTCCTGGCGATCGCCCTCATCGCGGCGTTTCTCTCCGGGCTCGCACTGACCGTCGTCGTCATCCTGGTGATGTTCTCCGGGTTCCGCCGGGGGGTGGACCCCGACACGCTCGTCGGCCCGCTCGTCACCACGACCGGGGACATCATCGGCATCGCCTTCCTCCTCCTGGCCGTCCGCCTCGTGCTCCTGACCGGCGGGGTGGTCCCGTGACCCTCGGACCGGTCAGTCAGCGCTGGACCTTCCGGGGGATCACCCGTGCGACCCTCCCGGTCCTCCTCGGCCTCACTGTCGTCGCGGTCGGCTCGGGGCTCGTGCTCGGCTCCTTCGAGGAGGAGCTGCTGGCGCATCCATCCCTCCTCGTCCTCGTCCCGGTCACCATCGGGACGGCGGGGAACCTGGGCAGCCTGCTCGCGTCGCGACTCTCGACCGCATTCCACCTCGGGACGCTCTCCTTCGAGCCGACGGACGACCACCTCGGCGGGAACGCGGTGGCGACGGTTCTCCTCGCTGGCACCCTGTTCCCGCTGGTTGGGGCCGGGGCCTGGGGCCTGAGCGCCGTCACGACGGGGACCGAGCTTGGGATCGTGACCGTGATACTCGTCGCGACGGTGAGCGGGATGGGGCTGGCCGTGCTTGCGGTCATCGTGACCGTGATCGCGACCTACGGCGCCTACCAGTTCGGCCTCGACCCCGACGACGTGGTCATCCCCGTCGTGACGAATACCTGTGACGTCCTCGGGGTCGTGATGCTGTTCGCCGCGGTGCGCCTGCTCGCCTGAGCACCCGACTGCGTCACCCCCGTGTTAGGCCCGCTGGAGCGCCACGCCGAAGACCGCACCCGTCGGGTCGTTGTCCTCCACCCAGACGCTGCCGCCGTACTCCTCGATGAGCGACTCGACGAAGTAAAGCCCCAGCCCGGTCCCGGGACTCTCGAGGCCCTTCACCCCCCGGCCGAAGAGGTCCTCCTTGCGGTCGTCGGGGACGCCCGGGCCGTTGTCGGCGACCGTCACCTCGACGACGTCGCCCTGCACGGACACGCCCACCTCGATCTCGACCGATTCCGGATCGCCGTGGACCACCGCATTTCCGAGGAGGTTGTCGAACACGGAGGACAGCATCCCCGTGGCCAGGACCTCGAGATCCGACGGGATATCCCCGTCCACCTCGACGCGCACGGCCGGGGTCCCCCCGCTGTATCGGGCTCGGAGGGTCTCCACCTCGTGGGTGAGGACCGCCGAGAGGTTCACGGGCCGGAGGTCGATGTGGCCACGTTCGTCCAGGACGGCGGCCAGGTCCCCCGTCGAGACGGTGAGCTGATCGATGTGCGCTGCGGTGTCGAGGATCCGCTCCAGGGAGGGGGCGCCGGCCTCGTCGACGTGCTCCCGGAGCAGCTCGCCCCACCCGATGATGACGTTCAGGTCGTTTCTGACGTCGTGTCTGATGATCCGATTGAGAAGCGCCAGCTCCTCCGCCCGCCGCTGTGCCCGCCGGCCGGCCTCGACCCGCTCGGTGATGTCGACGACCGTTCCGACGGTCCCGTCATCGCCCCCGAGGTCGATACGCCGGGCCTCGAGCACGAAGTGCAGCGTTGTCCCGTCGGGACGCGTCCCTTCGAAGGTCCCCCGTATCGAGGGGCGATCGCCCTCCCCGAACTCCCGAATGCGGGTCAGCAGCCGCTCCCGATCCACGGGGGCGACGAGGTCGGTCACCCGGCACTCGAGGAGGTCCGCCCGGTCCCGCCCGAAGATCCGTGCGAGGCGCTCGTTCACGTACTCGAAGCGCCCGTCGCGGACGAGGAAGATGCCACTCAGGTTCTGCTCGAAGATCGCCCGGAACCGGGCCTCGCTCTCCCTGAGCTGGACGGACTGTCGACGGATCCGGAGCAGCGACTCGACCCGACGCTCGAGGCTCAGCCGTCGGGCGGGGACGGGGAGGGTATCGTCCACCACCTGCCAGGGGTCGTCGTCTCGCTCCCGGCGGAGGTGGGCGTCGACGGTGTCGACCGAGTGGCCGTCGACCAGCAGGAGGACCGGGAGGAAGACCGGGTTCTCCGCGCGCTTCCGGGCAGCCAGGCAATCCCCGTGTTGCCTGAGCGCGTCCGGATCGAGGATGCAGAGGTCCATCGGGGCGTCGTCGAGCGCGGTTCCGTCGCACTCGATGAGCTCGTGGCCCAGGTCGCGCTCGAGCACCGCCTCCAGGAGGGAGCGGTCGCGGCCGCTCGAGAGCACCGCGATCCGGCTCATGGCCCCGGGTGCCGTTGCCGGCCCGGAACCGCCGACGGGAGGATCCGTTCCATGGTGCATCACGACGAGTCCGGTTCGGGGATGCCGTCGCGGGTCGATCCCGACCCGTCGGGCTCGACGCGCTCGGGGGTTCCGGAGAGGATCCCGCGGAGCATCGTGAGGGGAGTCCCGACCTTCACCCCGTAGGCGGTGATGTCGAACTCCCGCAGGCGGCGCTCGAACGGTCCGGTCCGCATCTTGAGGACGCCGATGGCCCGCCTGATCTCCCCGTCGAGCTCGAGATATCGCATGAAGACGATGTTGTCGGCGAGGTAGCTCTGCTCGTGGCCGGTGACCTGGAACTCGCCGGTGATGTTGGGCATCTCGTCGGTGAGGATCACGGTGATCCCCCGACTCTTGAGCCCCATCGTCAGCGCGTGGAGGCGCTCGAACCCGTCATCGTCACCGCCCGCCCGGGCCTCCACGCTGTCCATCCGCGCATATCCGGGGAGCCCGTCGATCATCACGATGCTCGTCTCGGGGGTCAGATCCTCCAGGACCCGTCCCGTGAACTCCCCGGCGGTGGTGACCGTGGCCTCGATCGTCGACATCTGGAGCGTCCCGCGCTCCTCGAGCTCCGCGACCGGGATGTTGATGGCCTCGCATCGGGCCCGGAACGTGGAGGTGCTCTCCTCGAAGTGATAGAGGAGGGCGTGCTCGCCCCTGCTCGCGGCCTCGGTGAGAAAGAGCGAGCCGGCGGTCGTCTTCCCCACGCCGGTCGGGCCGCTGATGATGGTGGTGGTCCCCCGCGGCAGGCCGCCCCGGAGCAGCTCGTCGAGGTCGGGGACGCCGGAGGAGCAGTACTCCCCGGTGAACGCGACGCCGGTCCCGTAATCGACGATCCGCGGGACGACGGTGAGCCCGCCCGGGGCGATGCGGACGGTGTGTCGCCCGCGGCGGAAGTCCGAGCCCCGGATCTTCATCGCTCGGATGGTGCGCTCGTTCTCCTGCCCGAGCTCCAGGATGCCGTCGCTCATGAACTGGAGGTCGTCGTCGGGGTTTGCGGGGCTGGGCTGGGAGGTATAAAGGACGGTCGCCCCGGACTCCTGGAGGAACCGGAGGAGCGCGAGCAGCTGCGTGCGGAACTCGAAGACGTCGTCGGTCAGCTGTCGGAGGTTGTGCACGGGGTCGAGGAAGACCCGGTCCGGTTCGTGGTCCGCGACCAGATCCCTGATGGCCGCCGAGCGGGTTCCGCGCTCGACCTCTGTCGCCTGGAAGATGGCATACCCCTCGCCCTCCAGGCTGTCGCTGTCCGGGGCCAGATCGACGATTGTCACCCCGTCGAGGTCCATCCCGAGGGCGCGGGCGTTGCGCTCGATCTTCGAGGCGTGCTCCTCGAAACTGATGTAGAGGCTCGAGTCGGCGTCCTCGGCGGTCAGGAAGTGCCAGCCCAGGATGGTCTTCCCCGACCCCGGTGGGCCTCGGATCAGGTATGCGTCCCCGGGGACGTAGCCCCCCTCCAGCACCTCATCGAGCCCCCGGATGCCGGTTCCGACCCTGTCGGTCGGGCCGGTGGCACCGGGCGTGCGCGTTTTTGTCATACATTACATATATCTCAACGTATATTAAATGCGTAGGCTCCATTATCACGGGCGAATATCCCGTTTCTGCCCGTCGTCCCCCGATTTGGGGTGTGGGAAATCCGCCGAAATGGGCACAGCCTGCTCCAGTAGATCTGGTCTCGGCGGCTCAACGATCTCACTCGGGCCCGCCCGGCGGCTCCCCCGACTCCGTCGCGGGGGCCAGATAGTCGATGAAGGACTCGACGTCCGGCTCGTGGACGGTGACGGCCACCTCCACGTCGCCGAGCTCGTCGGGGTTTCCCACGGCGAAGTTCACGACGTCCTGTCGGGCGGCCTGCTTCTTGAGCTCGAAGCTGAAGCCGGTGGGGCCACGCCGGTCGAAGAAGACGCCCCGGGCGGTATCGAGGATGCGCTGCTGGTAGAGGCGCTCCCGGAAGTGCGAGAGGTCGTGCGTCTCGGCCACGATGCGGTCCTCGCGTCGCTCGACGTCGGCCTTTGGAAAGAGGGTAGTGACGGCCTCCGCGACTCTGTCTGGCACCTCCGTGGGCTCCACCGGCGCCTCGATCGTCACGTCGATCTGGTGGACGGTCATCCCTCCCGCGCCTCCTGGAGGAGCGTGCGGACCTCCTCGCGGAACGCCTCGAGTGAGGCCGTGTTCTCGATGGTTTCGTCGGCTCGCTCCATGGCCGCCGCCATCCCGAAGCCCAGCTCGCGCTCCTCCCGTGCCTCGAGGTCCTCGCCGCCCTCGTCCGCCGGCGTGTCACGGCCACGGGTCTCGAGTCGCTCCCGCCGGAGCTGCCGCGGGGCCGTGATCTCCACCAGGCGGAAGTCCTCGCCGAACGCCGCCTCGAAGCGCTCGACCTCCGCGCCGGACCGGATCCCGTCCACCACCACGACGTCGTGATCCTCGAGGTTCGACTCGATGATGGGGAGGGAGCGGGTGGCGATGGCATCGGGGCCGTCCTCCTCCCGGAGGGCCTGGGCCACCTCGCCGTGGTCGGAGGCGGGATCCAGCCCCCGGTCGGTCGTCTCCGCCCGGACGACGTCCCCCATGGTCACGACCGGGATGTCGAGGTCGCGGGCGACGGCGGCGGCCTCGCTCTTCCCGCTGCCCGGCAGGCCGACGATCCCGATGACGGTCATCGGGGCACACTACTCTAGAAGGGGCCTTTTGGGTTCCGTTCCCCGGCTGGTCCGAGGGGGGAAGCGTTCGGCGGGCTCGTCGCAGTGCTCCTCAGGTCTCGCCGCGCTCCCGATCGTCGGGGGCTCGCTCATCGGCCTCCGTGTCCCGGCCAAACTGGCCAGCGGTCCGCTCCGCGGCCGGTTCGACCGTCACGAGCGCCCGGGCCAGGTGCTCCGCCGTCACCGTCGGGGCCGCGGCCCGGTCGCCCGTGACGAACTCCTCGATCGCCAGAAGGCTCGCCTCCCGGACGACGGCGGCGATGTCGCTGCCCGTGTACCCCGTGGTGGCGTCGGCGAGGGCGTCGAGGTCAAGGTCCGCGGTCGGTACCTCGCGGGTGTGCACGGCGAAGATCTCCCGACGGGCGGTCCGGTCCGGCAGGGGGACCTCGACGACCTGCTCGAGGCGGCCCGGGCGGAGCAGCGCGGGGTCGATGACGTCCGGCCGGTTGGTGGCCGCGAGGACGACGACGTCCTCCAGGGGTTCGAGGCCGTCGAGCTCCGTGAGGAGCTGAGAGACCACCCGCTCGACCGCGTGGGTCCCGAACGACCGGCCTCGCCGGGGGGCGATGGCGTCCACTTCGTCGAAGAAGACGACGCTGGGGGCGTGCTGGCGGGCCCGGTCGAACAGGTCCCGGACCGCCCGCTCGCTCTCCCCGACGAACTTATCGAGCACCTCCGGGCCCTTCACCGGGATGAAGTTCGCCTCGGTGGCGTTCGCCACGGCCCTGGCGAGCATGGTCTT
>JBDGRH010000044.1:0-6226 GCA_042218225.1 Halodesulfurarchaeum sp.
ATCTACCACGAACGCGACAACCAAACCGTCGGCACCGCCGATTTCGGGGACCACCTCGACGCACTCACCCTCCAGAACGCGGGGACCCTTCCCGACTCGAACATCTCCGCGATCACGCTCGTTCACGCCGGGACAGCAGTCGCCGAGGCCACCGAACCCACCGACGGCCTCTGGGTCCTGAACCCGCCGAAGGGGGCGGTCTACTTCGGTCCGAAGGGAATCAATCTCTCCGTCCGCGTGGCGGTGGCTCCGGACGCAACTGCCAACCGAACTGTGGACCTCCGGATCCCGGATGTTCGGGACGGCGGGACCCCAGGCGCATACGATCCCGGGGATGCCGGCCTCTTCTATCAACAGGACACCCCAGTTGGGGGATTGGATCCGGAGGGGTCGATAAGGATCGACGCCCTTCAGAGTGTAACGCTCGATGTAACGGCCGAGCCCACGACTGCAGGCAATGCAACCCGGCTGCTTCTCGAGTTCTCGGAGAACGTGAGCGCGAGCAGTACGTCCCCCTCGGACTTCCGGGTGAACACGACAGCGGGGGAGCGAGTGAACGTGACCGAAGTGGCCGATGACGATGGGGATGCCAACGTCACGCTTCTCCTCGAAGCGGGCCCACTCCCCTCGGATCTGAGAGCTCTTCACGTCCGGAACGGGGCGCTTCGGCGTCCAGACGGGGCCGGATTGCCCCCGCTCGATGCGGGGCTCCCTGGGTCCGAATCCCGCTCCAGGGCGCGGACTCCGCCGCGGAAGACGACTCCCGAGCTCACGCTCGGGTTCCCGGAGGCGAATCTCACAACTGCTGTCGGACGGTTCGCGGTCCGGATCAACTCCTCCATCGGGAACCGGACGTTCGAGGTCAGGATGGTCCGGACGGAGAACGGCTCCGTTCCGTATCACGAGCGACTTACGGTGGATCCCGACGGGTATGGAACTGTCACGCTCCCGGCCCTCCCTGGCCGTTTCAACCTGAGCGTGACCGACGTGACGACCGGGGCCCGGACCTGGTCGGACTCTTTTGAGATTCAGCGGATCGCCCGCGTCGCTCGGTTCTCGAACCGCTCGTATTCGGTTGAGCGGGGGGAGGCCGTCTCCGCCGTGCTCCAGCTTCGGCACGCGACAAACGCGACCATCCGGGTTTCTGTACCGGGTGGGAGATTCATCGCGACGTGGAACGTCACTGATGGGGACGGCGACGGCCGTGTCCAAGTTCCATTCAATACGACTCGTCTGGGAACACCACCGTACAGGAGTGCCACTGAGCCCGTCTCCACTGGGGAGCCTGCTCGTCAGCGACCGGACCACACAGAACCCGTGGAGGTCATCGAGCGAAACCTGTCCTGGAACGGACCGAGACCCGGACCCGCATCACCGCTCGGTGCGGGTCGGTACGGGCTCCAGGTGTCCGTCCAGGGGAATGTGACGGACACCGCGAATCTGACGGTGACGGAGCGCTGGCGGGCGACGGTCCGGACGCTGGTCGCGCCCGCGGAGGTCCCATTCACCGATCCGGGTGCGTTACTCGCCGCCGCAACCGAGCGGACGACCATCGCCAGGGGCGATACGGTTGTCTTCGCCTATCACCTCTCGGGCATCCCCGACTTCCCGCCGCCGGCCGCCACCGGTGACGGGTCCGCGGGTGCCCGCTGGCGCGGCATCGGGATGACCATCGGCACCGGTTCGCCCGCGGTCGATGAGGAGGCAAATCGGGCCTCCACTCGTAAATTCATCCCACTCGTCGCGGAAGCGCCCACCCCTCTCAAGCAGAAAGCGGGGCCCGCAGGAACGGCCAGGGGTTCGGCGCCCGGTCGACAGAACCGAAGCGATGAAGGTCGAGTACAAGCGAATGGGCACCGGAACGAAACAGGCGAGGGCGAGGAAGCAGTTGGGAATGCAGGCGGTGAATCCGAGGGCGTCGGGACTCACGGCGAGTCTGAGGGCGTCGGGACGCACGGTGAATCCGGGGACGACGGGACGCACGGGGAATCCGAGGGCGTCGGGGGTAAGAACGCATCCCTGAGTGGACGCGAGTCCCCAAAGAACGGGAGCAATCCTGCAGCCACCGAGCACAAGGGGACAGTACAGACGAACGAACGCTCGGTGGATGGTCCCCCTGCTTCCCCACCGGTTCCACCCATGAATCAGTCGCCCGGCGAGGGTGCACGTGGCGAACTGGGAGTTCCGTTCCGGGGTCGGGCACTCGTCCGATCGGGGGCGGCGTCCGCGGCGGGCCTCAGACCGAGCGGAGAACCCAGAACGGCCAACGTGACGGTGCTCCCCGATTACGGGCGAAAGACGCTCTACGTCGTCCTGGGTCCGAGATCGACGGCGAGCATCGGCTCCGAGGGCGGGGGCGATATCCGCGCGCAGCTCGTGTTGAACGAGTCAGCTCCGTATCTCCCACGGGATTGGTCGAACGGGACCGAGGAGCGGGCGGCCATCGGGGCGAACGTCTCCCTCGAGCCACCCCACGCCTCTTTCGAGGGCGTCCGACCCAACGGCACGCTGGTCTTCGAGAGGAGAACGGACGTGACACTCACTGGAGAGACGAACGTGGCGCCTGGAACCGTCGCGACGGTTCACGTGACGACCGAAGACCGGAACGGCACCGAACACCACTCGAAGCCGACCCGCGTGACAGAAGACGGCGAGTACGAGACGACGCTCGCGCTTCCGTCGAGTGATGACGAGACCGAATACGACGTCTGGGTCACCGCGAACGGGGAGCGCATCAGTCCCGTTCGCACCGGGCGGTTCCTCGCCTCGGAGTCGGAGACCGCCTTCGCCGCCACCGGCGGAACCGGGTACGATGCGGACGGACCGGGAATCGGTTCTGGGTCGACGTCCCTGACGCCCCAGCCGACCTCCACTCCACCCACCGCAACACCCACCCCTACACGCACCCGGAGGTCCAGCCGGTCGACGCCGGTGCCCTCCGCGACCGCTGCGCCGCCGGTGGAGACCGACGGACGGGTGTTCCCCACTCGCCTGCCCGACATCCCATCAGTCCCGTGGCGGATCGGCGTCGAAGCCGTGGTGCTCTGGGGTCTCGCAGCCCTGGCCGTCCTCGTCTCTCTGGTCGGGTTCCGCAGACTCCTTTGAATAGGGTTTGGAAGGGGTGGATTCTGGACGGCCGCTGGGGGGTGGCGGCCGATGGCTGGCCTCGCGCGGCCCCGGTCGGAACGGGGCGCCGATACCGACAATCATATTCGCCGTACGGCCCTTCCCGGAACTGACCGATGTCGGCGCTGACGGACGCCCTCGCCTGGGTGGTGGTCGCCCTCTTCGCAGCCAGTGCCATCCTGTATCCGCGGGAGGAGCGGCTCTCTCGACAGGTCTCCATCGGGGCCTGGGTGGTGTTCGGCCTCTTCTGGGCCCTTCTCGTGCCGCACTTCGCCTTCACCCAGCGGAGCATCATCGAGGGCGTCCTGAGCGCGCTGGCCGTCCCCGCCTCCCTGTACGTCGCGCTCCTCATCTGGCGTGACCGCCGGGATTTCGCCACCATCACCAGGGCGGTGGCGATCATGGGCGTCCTCTATCTTCCCTTCCAGACCATCGCCCCGCTCCGGGATGGCTCGATCGAGATGGTGACCCGGCACGTCGAGTTCCTGATCCACACCCTCGGATACGATCCCACCGTCGTGACCGGGGAGAACGGCCTGCGGAGCACCTTCGTGTTCGTGGGGCCGGACGGGCACCGGTTCACCACGCGGGTGCTTCTCGCCTGCACCGGGGCCGGGAGTGCGGCGACCGTCAGCGGCCTCGTGCTCGCCATTCGGGCTCCCCTCCGCCGCCGACTCCTGGGCGTGGCGATCGCCGTGCCCATCATCTACGTGCTGAACGTCCTTCGGGTCGCCTTCATCGCGCTGGCCCACGGGAAGCAGTGGTTCGCGGGGTTCAAAGAACCCATCTTCCTCCTGTTCGGGACAAGCGATCCATACCTCGTCTCCTACCTCCTGGCCGACCGGGTCCTGGCCCAGTCACTTTCCGTGCTCGCACTCGTGGCGCTCACGCTCGGACTCCTCAGGCTGGTTCCCGAGCTCTCGGTGGTCGTCGAGGACGTCCTGTTCGTCCTCACTGGCCGGGACTACGACGTCGAGGGGCTCCTGTAACGCACGTTTGCGGTCTGTCGCGTTTCAGTATTGCAATAGCTCGCGTCTCGGGTCGGTGCCCTTTTCTCGGCGCCCTCGCATGTGCCTCCCATGGGTGCAGCCGACAGACTCGTCATGACACCGGGGCCGACAGCCATCCCCCCGTCGGTGCGGGAGGCCATGGCCCGGGAGCCGCACAATCCCGATCTGGAACCCGCGTTCGCGGAGCGATACCGGGCCGTTCGGGAGAAGCTCCAGACCGTCTACGACACCAAGGACGACGTGGCGATTCTCGGCGGGGAGGGGATGTTGGGCCTCGAGGCGGCCATCGCCTCCCTCGTCGAGCCGGGCGATCAGGTTCTCGTCCTCGCGAACGGCCTCTTCGGGGCGGGTTTCGCCGATTTCGTGGAGATGTACGGCGGGGAGCCGGTCACGTACGAGGAGCCGGACGATAGGCCACTCTCTGCGTCCGCCGTCGAGGAGTACGTGGCCGAGAACGACGTCGTCGCGGCCACGATGGTCCACTGCGAGACGCCGACGGGCCTGCTCAACGACCTGACGGAGATCCTCCCGCTGCTCCAGGACGAGGGAATCCTGACCATCGTGGACGCGGTCTCGTCGCTTGGAGGGACGCCCGTTCCCACCGAGCACATCGACGTGGGCCTCGGTGCCTCCCAGAAGGTCTTCAGCGCACCGCCGGGACTCACCACGGTCTCCGTCAGCGACGCCGCCTGGGAGCGGATCGAGTCGGTGGAGCAGCCGTCCTTCTATGCCAGCCTCGGGCCCTGGCGGGACCTGGACCTGTCCGAACCGCCCTTCTTCCCGTATACGCATCTCGCGTCGAATATCTACGCGCTGGAGGCGGCCCTCGACGAGCTCCTCGATGAGGGCATGGCATCGGTGTTCGACCGCCACGAACGAATGGCCGAACTGACCAGAACCCTCGGGCGGGACATCGGCCTCGAGCCCTATCCGGCAGCCGAGGAGACGTACTCGCCGACGGTGACCGCGTTCGAGGTCGACACCCCGGCAGGTGCCCTCCAGCAACGCGTCGCGGACGAGGAGGACGTCCTCCTGGCGACGGGACTCGGCGAGCACGCAGATGACATCATCCGGGTCGGCCACATGGGCTTCAACGCCCAGGAGGAGAAGGTCGAGCGGGCCATGGCGGCCCTCGAGTCGGTCCTCGGCTGATTGATCCCGGGTGGAGGGACGCGCCACCGAAACCAGTCCAGTATCCAGGTCGATGCCGAACAACGTCCTCGTCACCGGCCCACCCCGCTCCGGCAAGACCACGGTCCTCGAGCGTCTCGTCGACTGCCTCCGGGAGGAGGGACTGGCCCTCGCGGGGGTGTGGTCGCCGGAGGTCCGCGACGATGGGAACAGGGTCGGCTTCGATATCGTGGATCTCGCATCCGGTGAGCGGGCGGTCCTCGCCCGGAAGGGGCGCGGGGTGGGGCCGCAAGTCGGCTCGTATCGGGTCGACGTCCCAGCCACGGAAGCGCTGTGTGAGCAGGCCTTCGAGGCCGTCGAATCGGCCGACGCGGTGGTGATCGACGAGATCGCCCCGATGGAGGTGACCACTGATGCGTTCGTGGCGGGCGTACGGACGGCGCTCGATTCGCCGATCCCCGTCGTGGCCGCCGTCCATTATCGGGCAACCAGCGGCTTCATCGGGGCGGTCAAGGATCGGGACGATACGACCACGTTCGAGGTCACCGAAGACTCGCGTGACGAGCTCCCCGACAGGCTCGCACGGCTGGTCCTCGACCGGGTGTGACCCATTGTATATAATGGGACAGCAGATCGGGAGGGGGTCGTCACCTTCTCTCCATGTGCAACCGCGGAATCGATCGAGACCGCCATTGGTTGAACGTCTCCGGCTGTCTGCAGCAGAGTGCGACGAAACCCCGACCGCCACGTGTTGAAAGCCCTCGGCCGGCTCGACTGCCGCATCTCTCTGGGGTCGCTCCGCTTCGCGGTGAGCGAAGCGATCCGCGAAACAAGGGGCTCTGAGCCAGGAGCGACCCGCGAGCCACCCGAGTCGAGCGGCCGGGGCTTTCGGCGGTCTTGTATTCCACGATGAACGGTGATCCTCCAGGGGAGCTTTCGGCCCTTCACGCTCCAGGGAG
>JBDGRH010000134.1:0-6127 GCA_042218225.1 Halodesulfurarchaeum sp.
GGAATCCGAAAGGGGCCGGGCGCTCGACGAAGGCTGGCGACGTAAGGACCGCAAGGAGCTGCGAACGGAGTGAGCAGCGAATGAGGACCGCAGCGAGCCACCCGAGTCGAGCGCCCGGGGGCTTTCGGCGTTCTGCTCTGTAGGGGCATTGTATAATACTGCAGGAAGGCTTCCGGCGGACGAGCCTCCAACAGAGGATAAACAGGTACAACGAGGATCCCCCTCACCCGAATGCTGTCACTCCTCACCAAATTCCATGACGTGAGCGTCCGCGAGCAGCACCCCCGAAAGACCGTTACCGTCCTCAGCCCTCGACCGTCACCCGGAGGTACTCCGTGAAGTTGATGATCTCGCCGGTCTCCAGGGCCGCCGCGACGCGGGGGCCGACGTCGAGTCGGCCGGAGGTGGCGATCTCGGGGAAGACGTGCTTCGCCGGGGGCGGAAGCTGGTCGTAATCGCGCACCAGGGCGTCCTCGGGCACCGACTCGACTGGACGTACCCCCACCGTCTCGGTTCCCGGGGACCGCGGGGGACCGGATGCCTTACTATGCACATTGGTACCACATTACATTGTATCGTATAAACCTTCCGCCGTCATGGGGTCTTGCCAGTGTGGGGGAGAGCAGGTATCGGTTCTGCATATACCGCTCACCCAGCCCAAACCGACCATGCAAAGTCGAAGAGCCACTACACGAACACGAGCACGGGCACAAAGAAGGAGCGCTGTCTCAGGCCGGCCTTCGGTGCCGGAACGCTACTGCTCGACCTTCTCGCCCAGCTTCAGGTCGTCGAGGTCGAAGGTCTGCTCGAGGAGGACGTCCTTCTGGTCGGCCACGTCGGCCTCCTCGAGGATGAGCTTCTTGTACTTCGACTGCGGGGAGAGGTCCCCGATGAGCACGCCGCCGATGAGCTGGCCGTCCTTGAACGTGAGCCGGCGCCAGGTGGTGTCGTCGTACTTCCGCTCTGCGGCCTCGTCGCCCTCCGTCGGGTACCCGAAGGAGAGGAAGGGGAAGTCGAAGTGGGTGATGGAGTACGAGGAGACCCAGCGGAACTCCTCCGTCTCGACGTCCTCGCCCTGGTCGTGGAGCATGGTCTTCGCCGCGATGGTGCCCTGCTCCTTCGCGCTCCCCCAGGAGCCGTTCTGGGCCCGGTCGTCGATGACCGGGTCCCAGAACTTCACCACGTCGCCCGCGGCGTAGATGTCCTCGGCGTCCGTCCGCATGTACTCGTCCGTGAAGATGCCCCAGTCCGTCTCGACGTCGGTGCCCTGGAGGATCTCCGTGTTGAAGTTGAGCCCGATGGCGACGCCCGCGAAGTCCGTCTCGTAGCGGTTCCCGTTGGCGTCCACGGTCGCCTCGAGTCGGCCGTCGTCGTCCACCTCGAAGCGCTCCACCCCGGACTCGAACACCAGCTCGACGCCCAGGTCGCGCATGGCCTCGTGCATGATCTCCGCGCCCTCGAGGCTCAGCGCGTAGCGCCACCACCGGTTGCCCCGCATGATGTACCAGGCGTTCTCGAGGTCGTGCGCGCCGGCGATGGCGGCGAGGTCGATCCCGAGGAGCCCGGCCCCGACCAGGACCGCCTCGTCGACCTGCTCGATGTGCTCGCGGATGTCACGCGCGTCCTGGAAGGTCCAGAAGTGATGGATGCCCTCCGCGTCGCTGTTCGGGACGGGCAGCTGGATAGGGGTTCCGCCCGTCGCCACGAGCAGCTTGTCGTACTCGATGGTCTCGCCCTCGTGGGTGTGGAGTTCGTGTGCCGCATCGTCCACCTCGGTCACGAGCGTGTTGAGCCGGAGGTCGATGTCGCGGTCCTCGTACCAGTCCTCGCGGTGGATGGCGACCGGGGCCTCCGGCATCTTCCCCTTGGCGAATTCCTTGATGAGGATGCGATTGTACAGGGGCTCGCCCTCGTCGGTGATGACGGTGATGTCCGCCTCGGGAGCCTCGTTCCGGAGTGTCTCCGCGGCGGAGCTCCCCGCGATCCCGTCACCGATAATCACGTACGACGCGCTCATATTCGGACTGAACGACGTGGCCCCTAAAGTGGGTTGCTATCTGTTCGAGCGGGCGAGAACGGTGCGCTCGTCGGCCCCGGGCCGTCCTGCATATTCGGGGCCACAACGATGAGAATGGGATGGGAGGGGGACGATGAGCTGGCCCGGGGCCGAGCGCGTTACGGGAAGGGATGTGGACGAGAAGTGGAGACGGTGTCCCGACGGCAGGGATTCCGTTCTCCTGTCACCCTCACCGGCTCGCCGCCTCGAGTGCCGCGTACCCGTTCTCCGCGAGCGGCTCCCCGTGACCGGGTCCGATCGCCCCGACCTCCGGACTCCGCTCGACGAGGCGCTCGATGCTCCGGGAGACCGCCGCGGTATCCGCACTTAGATACCAGGGCGAGGAGGAGAGGCTCGCGCCGTCGCTCATCACGAGATCGCCGACGAACGCGACGTCGCGCTCCCCGGATGCGTACGCGACGTGTCCCATCGTGTGCCCGGGGGTGTGGATTGCCTCGAAGGTCCCGAGCTGGTCCCCGTCCGAAACCGGCGTGATCGGCCCCTCGGGCGGCCGCCGGAGCCAGTCGGTCACCCGCTGGAAGGCGGTCTTCCGGTTCGTGAGCGGGGGCGAGCGCCGCCCCGCCACGAGATCGGCGTCTCGCTCCCCGACGTGGACGTCGGCGTCGAGCTCCGCCAGGCGTCCCAGCCCGCCGACGTGATCCAGGTCGTAGTGGGTGATCAGCACCCTGTCGATCGCCGAGACATCCTGGCCCACCGCCTCGATCTCCCGGCGGAGGCGCCCGGCGTGCCAGGGCATGCCCGCATCGACGAGAGTGAGGACGTCGTCCTCGACCAGGTAGGCGTTCACGTGCCCCAGGTCGATCCACCAGACACCCTCGCGAAGCTCCCGAGCCATGGCACCGGATAGGGGACGGGGGAAGGTAACGGTTCGGTGGCGCTGCTGGCGGCACTCGTTTGTCCGGGGCAACCCTCGGTGGCCCTGCCCACAAGCCCCGCTCGGTCGAACGGCTGGGTGAAATCACCCCGGTCGCTCGGCGGTTCCGTCGGCGAACACGATCTCCGCGATCTCGCGGCGAGCCCCCTCGTCGTCGTCCCCGTCGTATTTGTAAAGGGTGTCCGGGTCCTCGTCACGGGTCCCCTCATGGGAGCCATCGCAGAACGGGTACGACGCCGACAGGCCACACATGCAGATCGCGATGTCGCCTTTCTCCTCGTCGATGTCGTCCTCGTCCAGGTACCGCGGGCCGCGGGCGGTGTGGGTGATCTCGCGGGGCATAGGATCAGGTAGTGCGCCAGGGCGCTTTGGTGTTGGCCCGAACAGGCGAGGGATCGGAGAAACATCCGCATCCCGGCAAGGGAGCATCCCGGCCAGGGAGCATCCAGGTCAGGGAGCATCCCGGCCCGGGAGCGAAAGAGAGAGTGAGAGACACACCCCTCTCTCATTCACCCTCGCTCGACGATCCGGTCCGCACACTGGTATCCGGCCACGATCGCCCCGTTGAGGCTCCGCTCTGGGTACTGCGCCCGGGAGGCCATCCCCGCATAGTACACCCCGTCCGCAACCGCCTCCCCGAGGTCGTAGGGGATCACCATGTCCAGGTATCCGCGCTCGTACACCGGAGCGGTCCGGGGGTTTCGGGCGGTGCGGACCCAGTTGACCGTCTCCCGGTCGAACTCCGGGAAGAGGGCCTCGATCCCCGACAGCCATCGCTCCTCGATCGCCCCGTCGTCCAGCTCCCAGAGGGGGTCGTCGCTCGACTGGACGTACTTCGGGACGTAGAGGAGGTGCTCGTCGCCGTAGCGCTCCGGGCCGATGAAGTTCGTGTGCTCGATGAGCGCGCCGAACGGCGCGTCGTCGGCGATGTTGAGCCAGTACGTGTCGGTGAGGGGCTCCTCCATCGACACCACCGAGCAGATGGTCCCCTGGAAGTCGATGTCGCAGGTGTAGCCCGTCAGCGCCTCCAGGACGTTCGGCATGGCGGCGACGACGACCGCGTCCACGTCGTGCGTCTCGGTCTGGTGGTCAGTGGTGGGCAGCTCGTCGGCCTCGGTCCTGGCCTGGGTCTCGATGGCTTTCACCTCGCCGGCTTCGAGATGGACGTCCGTCACCCTGGTCTCCGTCCGGATATTGGCCTCCCCGACGGATTCGACGAGGGCGTCGAGCAGCCGGCCGAACCCCCCCTCTAAATACCCGAGGGGCTCCCCGCGGAGGAGGTCTCGCTCCCCCCTGAATCGCACCCGGCCCAACAGCCAGGCGGCGCTCACGTCCTCGCGACGCGATCCGAACTTCGCCTGGAGCAGCGGCTCGAAGAAGTGCTCGTAGACCCCCTCGGTGGTGTGCTCCCGGACGAACTCGCGGATGGGGACGTCCTCGAAGTCCTCGAGGTCCTCGTAGGTCCCGGTGCTGGGGATCCCGCCCCGGACGTCGACCCCGAGGACGAGCATCCCCAGTCGGAACTTGTCGTAGAGGCTCAGGTGGGGGTAGGCCGCGATCTCCCAGATGGTGTCGAGGGGGTGGACGACCCCGTCGACGTAGTAGGCGTTCTTGCCGATGGGCCAGCGGAGGTCGTCGTCCAGGCCGAGCTCCGCGATCAGCTCGACGATGGTCTCCTCGGACGTCGAGAGGTGATGATAGTAGCGCTCGATCCGATCGCCGGCGGTCTCGTAGGTGGCCGCGAGGCCGCCCACGCTGTCGCTCGCCTCGAAGACGCGCACCTCGTGGCCCGCCCGGCGGAGCCGATAGGCCGCGGCGAGCCCCGCCATCCCGCCGCCGACGATCCCGATCATGTGCCCCACTTGCGCGAGGCGGGTGGAATACGGTTACGGTCCTGGAGCCAGTCGGGAAATCGTTCGCGCTCCTCGGACCCCAGGTGTGCTGGCGATCGCCCTGTCGCGGTCCCGCTATGCTTTTGGCCCCGCCCCACGCTATCCCGCCCATGCTGACGGTCAGGGCGCCGGCGACGAGCGCGAACCTCGGAAGCGGCTACGACGTCTTCGGCGTGGCCCTCGACCGGCCAGCGGACATCGTCCGGGTGGAGCGCGCCCGCGAGACCACCATCGAGGTGACGGGCGTGGGCAGCGAGTTCATCCCGAACGACCCCGCGCGGAACACCGCGGGCGTGGTCGCGGACGTCCTGGACGCCCCGGCGAAGATCTCCATCGACAAGGGCGTCAGGCCGGCGTCGGGTCTGGGCTCCTCCGCCGCGAGCGCCGCGGGGGCCGCGGTCGCCCTGGACGCCCTCTACGACCGCAACCTCACCCGGCGAGAGCTGGTCCGGGTCGCCGCGGAGGGCGAGGCCGCCGTCTCCGGGACGGCCCACGCCGACAACGTCGCTCCGGCCATCCTCGGGGGGTTCACGGTTGTCCGCGACGACGGCATCGAGGCTGTCGATGCGTCCGTCCCGCTGGTGGCCTGCCTTCCGGAGATCGTGGTCTCCACCAGCGACGCGCGGGAGGTCGTCCCGGAGACCGTGGCGCTCGCCGACCTCGTCGACACCGTCGGGAGCGCGGCCACGCTCACGGTCGGGATGCACCGGAACGACCCGGTCCTCGTCGGCCGGGGCATGGCCGAGGAGGTCGTCACCCCCTCGCGGGCCGCGCTGATCGACGGGTACGAGGGGGCCGTCGAGGCCGCCGCGGAGGCGGGCGCGACTGGGGTGACCGTCAGTGGCGCAGGCCCGGCCCTCCTCGCGGTCACGCGCCCTGGGCGCCAGCGGGCGGTCGCCGGGGCGCTGGTCGATGCGTTTGCCGATCACGACGTGGAGGCCCGTTCGTTCATCTCGAACATCGGCGAGGGCGCGACGCTGCATTGATCTCGTTCTCGCTTCTGTGGGGTGCAGTAGACTAGGTGTTAGACCTCCGCAGTCGAAAGCTGACACCGAGGTCATCGGACCCGCCACGAGCTGAAAGCCCTCGCCGGCTGCAACGAACGCAACAGCTGGAACCGCCACGAGGTGAAAGCCCTCGGCCAGCTGCAACAATGACCATAACCGCGACCGCCTCGAGTTGAAAGCCCTCGGCCGGCTGCAGCAGTAAAACCTGTAACCGCAACCGCCCCGAGATGAAAGCCCTCGGCCGGCTCGGGTCGGGGGGCTCGTTGCGCGCTTCGCC
>JBDGRH010000314.1:0-6082 GCA_042218225.1 Halodesulfurarchaeum sp.
GGGCGGTGAGGCGAAGGGGAGAGGCGAAGGTGGGGGGCCGCAGTCCGCTCCCGTTTCGGCCTCTCAATCGGATACGGAAAAACGACCGCTGCCCGGCCTATTCCGGCACGAGCCCGCGGTCCTCGATGCGCATCACTGCCTCCCCGTCCGGGAGGTTGGGCGCGTCGACCAGGCGCACGATGCGCTTATCGCCCTTGGACTTCCGCAGGTAGATCCGGAACGTCGAGGTGTGGCCCAGGATGTTCCCGCCGATGGGCTTCGTGGGGTCGCCGAAGAAGGCGTCGGGGTTGGACTGGACCTGGTTCGTGACGATCACGGCGGTATTGTACAGGTCCCCGATGCGCATGAGGTCGTGGAGGTGCTTGTTGAGCTTCTGCTGGCGCTCGGCGAGCTCCCCCCGACCGACGTACTCCGCCCGGAAGTGCGCGGTGAGCGAGTCCACGGCCAGCAGGCGCACCGGCCAGTCGCCGTCCTCGTGCTCCTGGGCGACCTCCTTTGCCTTCTCCGCGAGGAGGATCTGGTGGTTGGAGTTGAAGGCCTTCGCGACGTGGATGTGATCGAGGACGTCCTGGACGAGGGCCTCCATCGCGTCCTCGTCGCCCGGGCCCCCCTCGATCTCTCGCTGCTCGAGTGCGGCCTCGATGGCCTCCTCGGGCAGGCCCCGCACCATGTCGTCGATGCGCTCCGGTCGGAAGGTGTCCTCGGAGTCGATGAAGATGGCGCTGCCGCCCAGACCGCCCTGCTCGGGCGGGAGCTGGGCGTTGACGCAGAGCTGGTGGGTGACCTGGGACTTCCCCGAGCCGAACTCGCCGTACACCTCGGTGATGGACTGGGTCTCGGTGCCGCCGCCGAGGAGCTCGTCGACCTCGGGCACGTTCCAGGTCAGCTTCCCGATCTCCTCGCGGCGGTGGAGGACGTCCGTCCCCGTCTCGAAGCCCCCCACGTCGGCGGCGTCGCGGGCGGCGTTGATGATGTCCGCGGCGGTCGATTCCCCGACGTCGGCGGTGTTCGAGAGCTCGCCGGGCGAGGCGACGGCGAGACTCTGGTAGGAGTCGAAGCCGGCGTCCTTGAGCTTCTCCGCGGTCGCCGGGCCCACGCCTGGGAGCTCCTCGAGTGTGGCCTCTGCTGCCATTGTATCCCTGGCTTCTCCGGG
Source organism: Halodesulfurarchaeum sp. (assembly GCA_042218225.1). Classification (GTDB taxonomy): domain Archaea; phylum Halobacteriota; class Halobacteria; order Halobacteriales; family Halobacteriaceae; genus Halodesulfurarchaeum. Next base: position 1,154 of record JBDGRH010000314.1, read on the forward strand.
TTCGCCCATAAACCCTCGTAAACAGCGTAGTGAAAGTGTAAATGCCCGCGGGCGGTGGGATCGCGGAGGACTCCCTCCGAGACTTCAAAGGGGATGGCCGATATCCGACCCCGACGAGATGTCCGGGTCTCACGAGACGTCCGGCTTCGCGAGATGGCTCGACGGTACGCAGGCGATCCTCGAGTGGCGGGACCGGTCACTCCCAGGGATGACCGCCGTCCCGGTCCGGCCAGAGTGGGTACCAGTACTCCGTGTCCTCCTCGAGGTCGAGGTCGTCCTCGAGCACCGACTGGAGCTTGACCTCGAGGGAGGTGTCCCGCTCTCGCCCCCCGGTGGGCGCGAAGGGGTAAAACGAGCCCCGGCGGAACGAGTAGATCCAGTAGGCGGTCCGCGCTTCGTCCACCCGCTCGAAGGCGAAGACGGCAGCGAGGAGCCGGTCGCCGTATCCCCGGTCGGCGAGCGTGTCCGCGCCGACGTAGAGGTCCGTCACCAGCTCCTCGAACCCGTCCCGCTCGGCGACCCCCCAGGTGTACCCGTGGCCGTCCTCGTGGATTTCCGACCAGCCGTCCCCCTCGAGGACGGCCTCGACGTCCCGGAGGGCGTCCGTAAAGTCGGTGGAGTCGACCGCGGAGAAGCAAAGCCCACCCACGCCTGCGGGCTCGAAGTCGAGATCGACCTCCATCGTCACCGAGGCGGCGGTGAGCTGGAAGAGGTCGTCGGGGTCCGCCTCGCGGGTGGCGTCTGCACCGGCCCGGAGCCCCAGCGCCTCCCGGATGCCGTCGAGGAACCCCATCTCAGGCGGTCTCCATCTGCTGTTCGAGCTCCCGGAGGCGCTCGACGCGGTTCTCGGTCGTCGGGTGCGTGCGGAAGAGCTTCCCCACCACCCCGGCCTTTATGGGGATGATGAAGAAGGCGTTCATCTCCGCCTGGTCGCGGAGGTCCTCCTGGGGCACCCGGTCCATCCGGCTGTCGATCTTCATGAGCGCCGAGGCGAGCTTGGAGGGCTTGCCCGAGATCATGGCCCCGCCACGGTCGGCCGCGTACTCCCGATAGCGCGAGAGCGCCCGGATCAGGATGAAGGAGATGATCCACACCAGGAGGGAGACGACGATGGCCACGAGGATGGGTGCGCCGCCGCCCTGGCGGTCGCGGCCGCCGGCGAACAGCCAGCCCCAGCGGACCACGATGAACGCGAGCGTCGAGAGGAACGACGCGATGGTCATCACGGTCATGTCGCGGTTCTTGATGTGGGCGAGCTCGTGGGCGATGACCCCCTCCAGCTCCTCCTGGTCGAGGGTCTGCATGATGCCGGTCGTCACGCACACCGCGGCGTGATTCTTGGAGCGACCCGTGGCGAAGGCGTTGGGCACCGACTGGTCGGCCACCGCCACCTTCGGCTTGGGGAGGTCAGCCTGCTGTGCGAGCCGGGAGACGCTCGCGTGCAGCTGTGGATACTCCTCCTCGGTCACCTCTTTGGCGCCCATCGACCAGAGGGTGAGCCTGTCGCTGAAGTACCACTGCGCGATGGACATCCCGCCCATGAGCAGGAGGAACATCACCATCCCTCCGCCCATGTAGGCGGTGATGAACCCCGCGAACACGAGGTAGAGGGCGAAGAGGAGAAACATCGTCACGCCCATCCGGAGCCGGAGGCCCCAATCGGATTGCCACTCCATGGTAAACGGGTGTACGACGTCGAGATAAAAACCCCTTCCGTCGGTGACCTGTCTTCCAGGTTTCGTTTCGATCGGCCCGGTCGGAAACGGGGCGAACCGAGCCTGCGGCTCGGCATGCGTGTTGGAGTGGTTCGTGGCACGGAACGTGGGGTGACCGTCCCCCGCCTCGGAAAAACCAGGGGAAACGGGCTCGGGGTTCGGATAGGGTTAAGCGGAAGCCCGCGGAAGGTTCGGCGGAGCCACACGGCATGCCGACGCCATCGGACCTGGAGGCGGGCCAGACCATCACCTACAGCCGGACGTTCACCCGGGAGGACGTCGAGACCTTCGCCGAGCTCTCGGGTGACCGGGGCTATCACCACCTCGTGGAGGAGGGGTCGGGCCCGGCCATGGTGCACGGCCTCCTGACCGCCACGCTGCCCACGAAGGTCGGCGGGGACATCAACTACGTCGCCCGGACGATGCACTTCGAGTTCCCCCGCCCGGTGTACACCGGCGAGACCATCACCTGCGAGGTCACGCTGGAGACCCTCTCCGAGTCGAACGGCCGCCGGGAGCTCGAGGCCTCCTGGGTCTGTACCAACGAGGACGAGGCGGTCGTCCTGCGGGGGTCGAGCGAGGGTATCCTGTACGAGTGACGGTTCCCGGTCGGTGGGGATCGGGGGACCAGGCAGAGGGGGGCCGGCCCGAGCGGCCCACCAAGTAGCGGGGGCAGGATGCGGATGGCCCACCAGGCAGCGGGGGTCCGGCCCGGGCCATCGACGGCGGCGATTCGGGTCTCGCCGCCGTGACGGGCAACTTTAAAGGACCGACGGCGTAGCCCCCGCCGATGACCACGGAGTCCGGGGCCTTCTGTCCTCGCTGTGGGGACCCAGTCGAGGAGACGGAACGGGCGGACCGTGAGCCCGGGCTCTGCGATGACTGCTATCTCGAGTCCTTCGAGCTGGTCGACGCGCCGGAGCGGCTCACCATCCAGGTGTGTGCCACCTGCGGCGCTGTCCGCCGGGGCAACCGATGGGTCGACGTGGGTGCGGAGGACTACACGGACGTCGCCATCGACGCGCTCACCGAGGCCGTCGGGGCCCACCGCGAGGCCGAGGACTTCTCCTGGGCGGTCGAGCCGGAGCAGGTGGACCAGAACACCATCCGCATGCACGCCTCTTTCACCGGGAGCGTCCGCGACCAGGTCGTCACCGAGGAGCGGGAGATCCCGGTCACCATCGCCCGGGGGACCTGCACCCGGTGTGGCCGCATCGCGGGGGACTACTACGCGAGCATCGTCCAGCTCCGCGCCGACGACCGCTCGCCCGCCCCCGAGGAGCGCGACCGGGCCGTCGAGCTCGCACACGAGGTGACCGCCGACATGGAGGCCACGGGCGACCGCAACGCCTTCGTGACGGACGTGACCGAGACCGACGACGGGGTGGACATCAAGGTCTCGACCACCAAGATCGGCCGGAAGGTGGCCCACCGCCTCGTCGAGGAGTTCGGCGGGACCGTCGCGGACTCCGAGACGCTCGTCACGGAGGACGAGGACGGGAACGAGGTCTACCGGGTGACCTATGCGGTCCGCCTGCCCCGCTTCCGCCCGGGCGACATCATCGAGCTCCAGGGCGGGGACGAGTCGGGATCCGGGGCCGGTGCCGGTGCCGGGGCCGGTGGCGGTGGCGGGGGCGGCCCGGTCCTCGTCCGGAGCGTCCACGGCAACCTCAAAGGGGTCCACCTCGCCACGGGCGAGCGATACGAGGCCAGCTTCGAGGAGGGCGACACCCCCGACGCGAGACGGCTCGGGACGGTCGATGACGCGACCGAGACGACCGTCGTGACCGTCGAGGACGAGCACGCCGTCCAGATCCTCGACCCGGAGACCGCGGAGGCCACGACCGTCCCCCGCCCCGCCGGCTTCGACCCGGACGCCACCACCGTCCGGGCCTTCAAGAGCCGCGCGGGACTGTTCGTCGTGCCGGAGGAGGGATGATGGCCGCGCTCGCCGCGCTCGTCCGGAAGCCCGACGCCGACGCCACCATCGAATCGCTCCGCGAGGAGGGCGTCTACGACACCTCCCGCCGGCTCCGCGAGCACGACGAGACCTTCCTCGAGATCCCGGTGACCGAGGCCCCGAGCCGGACCGCCGTCCACTCCGTGATCGAGCAGGTCGACCCCGAACCCAGGGTGGACGGGTTGCCGGACCTCCTCCGCGAGCGAGGCTTCTCCGAGGCCGAGATCGAGCGGGCCCCGGGGTCCTGGGCGGTCATCGGTGACGTGCTCCTGGTCCGGTTCGACGAGGACTGCGAGCGCCGCGCGGAGATCGGCGAGGCGCTCCTCGACCTCCACGGAGAGGCCGACACCGTCCTGCACCGCGGGGACGTCCAGGGTGCGCATCGAGAGCCGTCGGTGGCGGTCGTGGCCGGCAGCGGCGACACGGAGACCGTCCACACCGAGCACGGGACCAAGTACTCCCTCGACCTCTCCCAGGTGATGTTCGCCCCGGGAAACAAGGCCGAGCGGGCGCGGATGGGCGAGGTGGTCGAACCGGGCGAGCGCGTCCTCGACATGTTCGCCGGGATCGGGTACTTCACGCTCCCCATGGCCCGTTCCGGGGCCGCGGTCACCGCTATCGAGCGCAATCCGACGGCCTTTCGCTTCCTCGCGGAGAACGCCGAGCTGAACGGCGTGGGCGAGACGGTCGAGCTCCTCCTCGGGGACTGTCGCGAGGTGGTGGATGCGCGGGTTGCGGCCGACGAGCCGGGTTTCGACCGGATCGTGATGGGGTATTACGACGCCCACGAGTACCTGGAGAGCGCGCTGTCGGTCCTGGAACCGGGCGGGATCGTCCACATGCACGAGGCGACGCCCGATGCGCTCCTTTGGGATCGGCCGCTGGACCGGCTCGAGGCTGCGGCGGAGGCTGTGGGGCGGACGGTGACAGTCGAGGATCGACGCCGGGTGAAGACCCACAGTGAGGGGGTCAGTCACGTGGTCGTCGACGCCCGGATCGAGTAGGAGAGGGGGCTTGTGGGATGAGGTGACCTCCAATAGGGGTACGCCATGGGTCGGCTGCAGCAACGTCCGACGAAAACGGACCGTTACGAGTTGAAAGCCCTCGACCGTCTGCAAGGAAGGCAACAGCTGGAACCGCCACGAGTTGAAAGCCCTCGGCCGTCTGCAAGGAAGGCAACAGCTGGAACCGCCACGAGCTGAAAGCCCTCGGCCGGCTCGGGTCGGGGGGCTCGTTGCGGTCCTCAGTCGCGCT
>JBDGRH010000221.1:0-2412 GCA_042218225.1 Halodesulfurarchaeum sp.
CTCGTTCATCACCCACTCGCCGTCGTCCCGCTGGACCATGTACTCCCCGTAGTACGGGACCCGGTTGGCGACGGTCTCCCGGAAGGTCTCGCGGATCTCGGGCTTCGTCATCGCGCCCATCGACCGGAGGTCGTCCGTCCGGTTGAGACAGCCCTTGAGCTTGCCGTCGTGGGTGACGCGCACGCGATGGCAGTTCGCACAGAAGTCCTCGTTCTCGACGGGATCGACGATCTCGACCATCCCCCCGTCGATGTAGTATCGATTCCGGTGGTGCATGTCCCGGACGTCGACACGGTCCGCGCGGTCCCGGAGCCAGTCGTGGACCCGGTCGATGTCGATGGCCCACTCGGGCTTGCCCACGAGCTCGGGCATGAACTCGATGAGCTGGAGGCGGAACCCCTCGTTCTCCGCCACGTACTCGACCATCTCGGGGACGTGGTCGGCGGTCTGCTCGAAGACGACCATGTTGAGCTTGACCGGGGTGAGACCCGCCTCCACGGCGGCTTTCGCGCCCTCGATGACGCGGTCGTAGGCACCGGATTTGGTGACGGCCCTGAACGCCTCCGGGTCGAGGGCGTCCTGGGAGATGTTGACCCGCTCGAGTCCGGCCTCCCGGAGGTCGGGTGCCCGGTCGGGGAGGAAGCTCCCGTTGGTGGTCAGGGAGGGCTCCATGCCCTCGGGGGTCCGGCGGATGATCTCCTCGAGGTCCTCGCGGAGCATGGGCTCGCCCCCGGTGAACTTCACCTTCTCCACGTCGAACTCGCGGGCCACCTCGAGGAACCGGATCACGTCGTCGGCGCCCATCTCGTGGTCCTGCGGGGCCATCGGCCCCCTGGTGTCTCCCAGCCCCTCGTTGTGACAGTAGACGCAATCGAAGTTGCACCGGTCCGTGAGGGAGACGCGGACCTGGGAGACCGCCCGACCGAACTCGTCCTCCAGCATATCCGAGTGTCGTGGTCGAAACCCCTTAAACTCGTGGGGGGCGCTCGATGTTCCGTAACAGAATCCGGTTACGGGCCCGGCCGGGGCGGGGCGGCGTGTCACAATCCTTATTCCCCCGGTGGAGCCTACGTGGGGCCATGCAGGCAGCCGATGTTCGCGAGCTTCTCTCGTCGGTCGAGGACCCCGATCTGGGCGAGGACATCGTCTCGGAGCACGTCCTTCGGGACGTGTCCGTCGCCGGGGACGTGGTCACGGTCAGACTGGCGCTCACGGCGGTGGGCTCGCCGAGCGAGGAGTCGATCGTCGAGGCGGTCCGGGACACTCTAGAAAGGGAGGGCTTGGAGGCCAGGATCGAGGTTGGCGACCCCGATTCGTTCGACGTGGAGGAGGAGGGTGACGAAGCAGACGACGCGGCCGGCGATGAATCGGTCGGCGAAGGTCCCGGTGTCGAGAACGTGGGACCGGGAGCCGAGGGCGGTGGCCCCTCCGGTCATGGACACGGCGGCCAGGGACCCGGTGGCCAGGGGCCACCTGGACAGGGTCCCGGTGGACAGGCTGGCCCGGGGGGAGATGCAGCGGCTGGCTCGCCACTCCCCGGCGTGACAAACACGATCGCGGTGGCGTCCGGGAAGGGGGGTGTCGGGAAGAGCACCATCGCGGTGAACCTCGCGGCCGGGCTGGCCGAGCGGGGTGCCGACGTCGCGCTCTTCGACGCGGACATGTACGGGCCGAACGTCCCGCGGATGCTGGGGGTCACCGACCGGCCCGAGGCCACGGCGAACGAGACCATCAAGCCCCCCGAGGCCTACGGAATGAAGGTCATCAGCATCGGGCTGATGATCGGCGAGGAGAGCCCGGTCATCTGGCGGGGGGCGATGGTCCACAACACCCTCACCCAGCTCATCGACGACGTCGAGTGGGGCGAACTCGATTACATGGTCATCGACCTCCCGCCGGGAACCGGCGACACGCAGCTCACGCTCCTCCAGACCATCCCGCTCACCGGCTCGGTCATCGTCACGACGCCCCAGTCCGTGGCGCTCGAGGACGCCCGCCGGGGCCTGGAGATGTTCGCGAAGCACGACTCGCCCGTCCTGGGCATCGTGGAGAACATGTCGTCGTTCGTCTGCCCGGACTGCGGGTCCGAGCACGACATCTTCGGGAAGGGCGGCGGGCGGGAGTTCGCGGCCGAGAACGACATGCCCTTCCTGGGGGCCATCCCGCTCGACCCGGAGATCCGGGAGCGGGGCGACGAGGGGGCACCGCTCGTCATGGACGAGGAAAGCGACGTCGGGGAGGCGTTCCGGTCGATGGTGGCGGAGACCGCGGACATGGTCGGGATCCTCAACCGGCGGGCGCTGTCGGAGTGAGCGGAGGTGCGAGATGACCGAGGGGCCCGACCCGGACGACGGCTTCTCCGACGCCCAGAAGCGGACGGTCCTCCGGGCGGTCGCGGCCGACCTCCGGGGA
>JBDGRH010000221.1:2512-6055 GCA_042218225.1 Halodesulfurarchaeum sp.
GAGGCCGAGCGCGTCGCCGCCATCGTCCAGCGGGTGAGCGACCTCTACGACCCCGCGGAGGAGACCACGCCGAAGGACATCTATCTCAACATGCGGACAATCCTCCGGGTGACGGAATCGGGCGGCCTGGACCGCTGAGTGGGAGGGTGGTGTGGTCCCTCACACCCTCAATTTTTGGGGAGGGCTTCGGGTGGCCCGACGCACCCGCGCCGGAACGATAACGTGAGGTGAATCCCTTTTCTCGCTCCGGGACCCGGTTCATATCTGGGGTCCAACAATCCCCTCTCGTCGCCGAAGCCCCCTGTATCGGCAACGAATGCCCCTTCAGTCCGACGATTTCGGACTGTCAGGAAGCGGGACAGGGACACAAAACATCATCATTATTCAATGCTAATACATGGCAAACGATTTAGTGGCGTCGCCCCCAAATTGCTGGGTAGCGGTCCATCCGGACCGAGTCCACTATGACTCAGGACGAACTCATCTGGCGGATCGCAGGCGGTTCCGGAGACGGGATCGACTCGACGAGCCAGAACTTCACGAAGGCCCTCATGCGCTACGGGCTCAACGTCATCACCCACCGACACTACCCGTCCAGGATCCGGGGCGGGCACACCTACGTGGAGGTGCGCGCCTCGGACGAGCCGGTCGAGTCGCGGGGTGACGGCTTCAACTTCCTCGTGGCGCTCGGCGACTCCTTCGCCCGCAACCCCAAGGAGGAGGCCGTCTACGGGGACGAGGAGATCAAACCCCTCACGGAGAACCTCGACGAGCTCCGCGAGGGCGGCATCATCGTCTACGACACCGGGGTCATCGACCCCGAGGAGGTCCCGGACCTCGAGGAGCGTGCCGCGGAGAACGACTGGCACGTCTACCCCATCGACCTCCGGTCGCTCGCCCAGGAGCACGGCCGGGAGGTCATGCGCAATACGGCCAGCGTGGGCGTGACCGCCGCGTTCCTCGGCATGCCCCTCGATCCGATCGAGGACCTCATGGCGGAGGCCATGGCCGAGGAGATCCTGGAGCCGAACCTCGAGATCCTCCGGGACGCCCACCAGAAGGCCAACGAGGAGTTCGAGCACACCCACGACCTCCAGATACCCGAGGGCGAGCACGACGAGGAGCAGATCCTCATCTCGGGGAGCCACGGCATCGCCTACGGGGCCATCGACGAGGGGTGCCGGTTCGTCTCGGGGTACCCGATGACGCCCTGGACGGACGTGTTCACCATCCTCTCGAACGAGCTCGAGGACATGGGGGGCGTCGCCGAGCAGGTCGAGGACGAGATCGCCGCCGCGACGGCCGCCATCGGGGCGAGCCACGCCGGCGTCAAGGCCCTCTCGGGCTCCTCCGGCGGTGGCTTCGCGCTCATGTCCGAGCCCCTGGGCCTCGCCGAGATGACCGAGACGCCGCTGGTGCTCGTCGAGGCCCAGCGCGCCGGGCCATCGACCGGGATGCCGACGAAGACCGAGCAGGCCGACCTCGAGCACGTCCTCTACACCAGCCAGGGCGACTCGAACCGCGTGGTGTTCGCCCCGGGGGACGCGCTCGAGGCCTACGAGCAGACGCGGATGGCCTTCACGCTCGCCTACGAGTACCAGCTCCCCGCCATCGTCCTCTACGACGACAAGCTCACCGGGGAGTACCGGAGCGTCCCGAAGAGCTTCTTCGACAGGGAGCCCAACCCGGATCCCGGCTCCGTGGCAACCGAGGAGGAGCTGTCGGAGCTACCCCACGACGCGGGCGGGCGCTTCCAGCGCTTCCGCACCGATATCGACGGCTCCGTGAGCCCGCGTGCCCTCCCCGGGGAGCGCGGCGGCGCCTTCCTCGCCACCGGCAACGAGCACTGGCCGAGCGGCCAGATCTCGGAGGACCCCACGAACCGCGTCCGGCAGTTCGACCGGCGCGTCTCCAAGCTCGATGACATCCGCGCCGAGCTCGATTCGGGCGAATCGATGAACACCCACATGGGCGACGCGGACGCCGACTTCGGCGTGATCACCTGGGGCAGCCAGGCCGGGACGGTGAAAGAGGCCGTCGAGCGGATGAACGCGGACGGCGTATCAGTCAAGGCCCTCGCTCTGAGCGAGCTCATGCCCTTCCCCGATGAGGAGGTCCGCGAGTTCCTCGAGAGCGTCGACGAGGCCCTGGTCGTCGAGATGAACGCCACCGGGCAGCTCAAAGGGCTCATCCAGCGCGAGCTGGGTGGGTACGGCGAGACGCTCTCGAGTCTCCTCAAGTACAACGGCAACCCCTTCGAGCCCGCCGAGATCGTCGAGGGCGTCGAGATCGAGCTGGACGGGGGCGCGGCGGAACCGACGGCACAAACCACCCTCGAACCCGCAGCAGGTGATTGAAATGAGCGCATTCAACGCCATCGACTCCGAGGACGCGATCGACCGAGACGACTTCACCCCGACCATCGAACCGCAACCGACCTGGTGTCCGGGCTGTGGCGACTTCGCGGTCCTGAAGGCCCTCAAGGGCGCGATGGCCGACGTCGGCCGCGACCCCGAGGAGATCCTGCTCGTGACCGGGATCGGGTGCTCGGGGAAGCTCTCGAGTTACTTCAACAGCTACGGGTTCCACGCCATCCACGGCCGGACCCTGCCGCTCGCCCGCTCGGCGAAGATGGCGAATCACGACCTCGAGGTCGTGGCCGCCGGCGGGGACGGCGACGGGTACGGCATCGGCGGGAACCACTTCATGCACACCGCCCGGGAGAACCACGATATGACCTACATCGTGTTCAACAACGAGGTCTTCGGCCTGACGAAGGGCCAGTCCTCCCCGACCAGCCCGAAGGGCCACAAATCCAAGACGCAGCCCAAGGGCGTGGCGAAGGACCCGGTGCGGCCGATGTCTATCGCCCTCTCCGCGGGCGCCTCGTACATCGCCCGGACGGCGGCGGTGAACCCGAACCAGGCCCAGGAGATCCTGGTGGAGGCCATCGAGCACGACGGGTTCGCCCACATCGACTTCCTGACCCAGTGTCCGACCTGGAACAAGGACGCCCGCCAGTACGTCCCCTACGTCGACGTCCAGGACTCCGACGACTACGAGTTCGACGTCACCGACCGCCGCGAGGCGGCGGAGATGATGCACCAGACCGAGCAGGAACTGTACGAGGGCACGGTCCTGACCGGTCGGTACTACAAGGAGGAGGACCGCCGGACCTACCAGGAGGAAAAGCAGATGCGCGGCGAGATGCCCGAGGAGCCGGTCGCGGAGAAGTACTTCGACGAGGACCACGAGTGGGAACGCTCCTACGACCTGCTCGACCGGCACGCCTGAGTGGGTTTGGCTGCGGTTCTCGGCTTGTGCTCGGTCATCGTTCTTTTCTGGTTTTTGTGGGGTGCGGAGTGGTGATCAGCCGTCACACGTGACACTCATTCGGCCGGCTGCAGCACTAAGAGAAACCGCGACCGGAACGAGCTGAAAGCCCTCGGCCGCTAGCAATAAAAGCGGTAACCGGAACCGCCACGAGCTGAAAGCCCTCGGCCGGCTCGGGTCGGGGGGTGCTCACGGGTCGCTCCGGTCTCG
>JBDGRH010000005.1:0-5996 GCA_042218225.1 Halodesulfurarchaeum sp.
GGTCCTTACGTCGCCGTGCTTCCCGGAGCGCCCGGCCCCTTTCGAATTCCCACCCGAATCGGTCGCACCTCACTAGAAATATCGGCCGGACGAGATGGCGACTCCCTGGCGGATCGAAAGGGCGAGGCCGGCTCGGGGAAGGCGGGCGACGTAAGCACTGCAGCGAACGGAGTGAGCGAAGCGCGCAACGAGCCCCCCGACCCGAGCCGGCCGAGGGCTTTCAACTCGTTGCGGTGGCGATTGTTCTCTCTCGTACGACCGAGGACAAATCAACCCCCTGTCAGCATCTGCTGTCCGGCGGAGTTGATTGGATGGATCCCTCCATCCGAATTGGTACCCCTACTCGACACATACGATCGAAATCCACCTCCAAGATCGAGATTCACTCGTCAGAGAGAAGCCCCCGAGCACCTCGCCATCCACGTTCCTGTCCGGACCACCAATCGACATAAAATATCCCCCATCGCCAGCAACCCGCAGCCCAGTATCCCACCACCCCTCCAGCATTGGCTGCGAGTGACTCACACGATTTTCAACCCGCAGGAATTCGGGGCGACCTTTACTTAGGGGAGGCTAATACCATTAGACAAGGCTAAAATTAGGTGGGCCGAAAGATGTCTCCCTCACTCGCCGACGTGGATCCGGGCGACGCCTTCCGCATCGACTCGGTGTCGGACGACCGACTCCGCGCGCAGCTGCTCCGCCTCGGGTTCATGGACGGGCGGGTGACCTGCCGACATCACCTCCGCAAGGGCCCCGTGGTCATCTCCCACGACGGGACCGACCTGGCGGTCGGGGCGAAGGTGGCCGATCAGGTGACGATCGAGCCGGTCGCCGGCGAGCTGAGTCGAGGGAGGGGGTCGAGATGACCCACGCCCACGGCGGCGGCCATCCGGAGGCCGACCTCCCGGACGAGACCGTCGCGCTCGTTGGCGCCCCGAACGTGGGCAAGAGCGTCATCTTCAACGCGCTGGCCGACGCCTACGTGGACGTCTCGAACTACCCCGGAACGACCGTCGAGACCACCCTGGCGAAGGCGGACGGTTACGCGCTCACCGACACCCCCGGGGTGTACGGCATCTCCTCGTTCAACGAGGAGGAGCGCGTCACCCGGGAGATCGTCCTCGAGGCGGACCGGGTCGTCAACGTCGTCGACGCCACCCACCTGGGCCGGGATCTCTTCCTCACCCTCCAGCTCCTGGACATGGGCGTCCCGACAGTCGTGGCGCTCAACATGATGGACGAGGCCGAGGCCGACGGCATCCAGATCGACGTCCAGGAGCTCGAGGCGACCCTCGGGGTCCCCGTCGTCCCCACGGTCGCGGTCGATCGCAAGGGGATCGACCAGTTGCGCGAGCGCCTCGATGATGCCACCGCGCCCGGGGAGACCGCCATCCATCGGTACTTCGACGAGCTTCCGGACGACCTCGACGTCTCCCGCCGGGAGCGGACGCTCCTCGTCGAGGCCGACGAGCAGACAGCCGCCACGGTCGCCGGCGACGACCGGTCAGTTGCCGACGGCGGTGTCCCGAGCTACGTGGACCAGGAGCTCCGGGAGGCGGTGTACGGCGACCGGCGCGAGCGCGTCCGCACCATCCTGGACCGAGTGGAGGACAGCGTCGAGCGGGGTCGAAGGTGGGGTGATCGCATCAGCGACCTGATGCTTCACCCACTGACCGGCACGCCCATCGCGCTCGGGGTCCTCGGCCTCATCTACTTCGTCATCGGGGACCTGGTCGCCCAGCGGCTGGTCGACTTCCTGGAGGGTGTCGTCTTCGGCCAGTATTACAACCCGGCCGTGCGGGACGTGGTCGGTGGCCTCATCCCCGCCGCGGGCTGGGCGGAGCCCATCCGCTTCGTGCTCCTCAACGGAAACCTCGGCCTGTTGACCGTGACGGTCCAGTACGTCGCCGGGGTCCTCCTCCCCCTCGTGATCGCCTTCTACCTGGCCATCGGAACCCTCGAGGACTCCGGGGTGCTTCCCCGCCTCGCCGTCCTGACCGACCGCGGGCTCTCGCGGATCGGGCTCAACGGACGGGCGATCGTCCCGATGATCGTGGGTGTCGGGTGCGTCACGATGGCGGTGATCACGACCCGGATGGTCGGGTCGCGGCGCGAGCGGCTCATCGCCACCGGCCTCCTCGGCCTCGCCATCCCCTGCTCGGCCCAGCTCGGTGTCATCCTCGGGCTCCTCGCCGGCCTGGGACTAATGTGGTGGTTCGGATATCTCGGCATCCTGGTGCTGGTGCTCGGGGTGGTCGGAGTGGCCCTCGACCAGGTTCTCCCTGGAGAGAGCCAGGGCCTCGTCGCCGAGCTGCCCAGGATGCGGGTGCCCCGCCCAGCGAACATCCTCCGGAAGACCGCCAGCCGGACGAAGATGTTCCTGCGTGAGGCCATCCCGCTCTTCGCGGCCACCGCCGTCGCCATCTCCGTGCTCGACTACGCGGGCATCCTCCGCGCCATCGAGCGCTTCCTGGGCCCGGTGACCGACCTCCTCGGCATGCCCCCGGACTTCGCCCAGGTCCTCATCCTCGGGATCATCCGGCGTGACTTCGCCGCGGCCGGGATGACGGACCTGGCCATCTCCCCTGCCCAGACCTTCGTCGGGCTCGTCGTCATCACGCTGTTCGTGCCCTGCATCCTCTCGATGACGATGATCGCCAAGGAGCGGGATGCGACAACCGGGGTCATCATGTGGGTGGGCTCCTGGGTCGTCGCGTTCACCGTGGGCGCCATCCTTGCGGCGGTGATGGGGCTATGAAGTGTCCGACCTGCGGGTACGACTTCGACCCCCGGAGCGGACCCGAGTGTCCGCGGTGTGGGGAGACGGCGAGCTGTGCCTCCCTCTCCTGTGACGAGTGTGCGGCCTGCCCCAGCATCGTCCGCGGCATCAGGACGACCCTGGCGCGGGTCCGGGAGGAGGGGGACGACGATCCAGCGACCGAAGAGGGGGTCTCCACACCCAGCCCTGAGAACTGACCCCGCCGTGAGAACCGTCCACATCCCGGACAACTGACCTGGACTGGGACGGTGCCCTTCACTTGAATCGTCAATCCGTGAGAGGAGGCACCAACTTTCAATCTCTCCGCCACGTACGTAGCACCGATGGACAGACGGGCGGTGCTGGCGGCCCTGGGCGGCAGTCTCGCCGCCCTCGCGGGGTGTGCACAGTGGGAATCAGGAGGCCAGCCCACCACGACGCCGATCGACAACACCGAAACGCACACAGACAGGCACACCGCCACCCCGAACGAGCACCCGCCCACGACGCTCGAGAAGCCACCAGCCTATCCCCGGTTCATCGCGTACGATCGGACCCGGGCTGTGGTCGAGGTGCCAGCCCGGACGTTCCATGGGGAAGGGGCCCTCGGCGCGGGCGGAACGCCTGCGGGCTCGCCCTTTCAGGTCCTGGTCCGGACAAGCACGTATCCCGACGGGCCGGACCTGGGCGGGGGGGTGAGCCGGGTCGTGTCCCCCACCACCGAGCCGTCGGTACGAGTCCCCATCGAACTCGACGTCGACGCGGAGCCGGGAACGCATGCGCTCCACCGGGCCTGGGTCGTGCCGGCCGGGGCGGGAGATGGGGACCAGGGGAGGGATCTACCGCCCCCCGTCGCGGAGACCGACCGATTCCGCATCACAGAAGGAGGAATGGAGCCGGCCCCGCACCCCCTGACACCCCCCTCCGTCCACCGCGAGTCCTTCCGGCGGGTGTCCCTCGAAGGAGCCTTCCGGCTCACCGTAACCGGCCCGGCGGAGCGCTGGCGCGTGCACCATCGCGTCCGGAAATCCAGATTCGTGAGAGCGGTGCAGGCCGAGCGACTCGAGCCCTTCGCCCCCTACGTGGAGCGTGCCAGACGGGTGGGCCTGGCCGAGGCGCTGGCGACCCATATTTACAATGCGGTCCCGGAGCGACGGACGGACCAGCCTGGAACGGGGGATGAGGGGTCGACGAGGCGTTCCCACCTCGACCTGGCCGTCGATTTCGTCCAGGCGCTCCCGTACGTCCCGGAATCGGGGGGCGGAGGAACCGACCAGCGCGTCAAGTTCCCCACGGAGACCCTCGTCGCGGGGGGTGACTGCGAGGACCTCTCCATCCTCCTCGCGGCGGTCCTCACGGCCCCGCCGTTCGACCGGGAGTGTGCCCTCCTCCACCCGCCGAACCACATGGGCGTGGGGATCCACAGCGAGCGATTCGGCGGGGCGTACTTCCCCTACGAGGGACGGCGGTACTTCTACGTGGAGACAACCGGCCAGGGTTGGGATATCGGGCAGCTCCCCGAGGAGTACTTCGGCGTCGACGTGGACGTCTATCCGGTCTGAAACGGGAGCAGCTATCCTGGTGGGGCCGTCACCCCGTCGCCCTATCGCCTTGTCGCCCAGTCACCCCGTCGCCCTGGCACCAGAAGAGCCCGCGTTTCATACCGCCGCTTTGGCCGCCTCGAGGGCATCGGCGAACCGCTCGGCGAGCGTCTGTGCCCGCGCCTCGGAGCCCGCCTCCGCGTAGATGCGCATCACGGGCTCCGTCCCGCTCGGCCTGGCCAGTACCCAGGCGTCGCCGTAGTCAACCCGGTATCCGTCGATGGTGGTGACCTCGCCATCC
Source organism: Halodesulfurarchaeum sp. (assembly GCA_042218225.1). GTDB lineage: Archaea > Halobacteriota > Halobacteria > Halobacteriales > Halobacteriaceae > Halodesulfurarchaeum. The sequence goes on from JBDGRH010000005.1 coordinate 4,604, forward strand.
TCCCCGTCGGCGCGATCGGCCGCGGCCTCGACCAGGGCATCCCGCTCCGCCTCGGTCCCGTATTCGATGTTGATGCGGACGTTCTCGTACCCGTCGTAGGGGGCGACCACCTCGCTGGCGGGGCGGTCGGCGACCAGCTGGAGGAATCGGGCGGCGGTGTATGCCCCGTCGCGATTCATGCGGTACGACGGGAAGATGACTCCCCCATTACCTTCGCCGGCGACAGGGACGGAGGCCCCCGCTTTCCGGAGCTCCCGGATCCGGGTCATGATCCGCGTGCTCCCGATCGGGGTGAGTTCGAGGGTGGCTCCCACCCGGTCGACGACGTCGACCAGACGCTGGGAGACGTTGACGGCGGAGACGGTCGTGTCCCCGGACTCCAGCTCGGCCGCCGCCAGGGCGGCGAGGGTGGCGTCGCCCTCGATATAGTCGCCGTTCTCGTCGAAGAAGATGGCCCTATCGGCGTCCCCGTCGTGGGCGATCCCCACGTCGGCGTCGGCCGAGCGGACGAGGCGACCGAGGTCGCCCAGGTTCTCCGGGACCGGCTCGGGGAGGCGGCCGGGGAAGCGACCATCCGGCTGGGCGTTCACGGTGATCACCCGACAGCCCAGTCGACGGAAGAACTCCGGGCTGGTGAGCGCACCGGCGCCGTGCCCAGGGTCGAGAGCGACGGTGAGATTTGCCTCGGCGATCGGCTCCCGGTCGACGGCGTCGAGGAGCTGCTCGACGTACTCCCGTCTCGCGCCCTCGACGGTGGTATCCGAGCCGGTCTCCGCCCAACCCACCCGCTCGAATTTCTCGCCGAGGAAGACCTCCTCGACGCGCTCGAGGCGGTCCACGGCCAGCTCCACCCCGTCCGGGCCGACCAGCTTCACGCCGTTGTACTCCGGAGGATTGTGCGACGCGGTGATCACCACGCCCGGGATGCCCTCGCGCTCCGCGTAGGCCTGGAGGCCCGGGGTGGGGATGACGCCGAGGCGGTCGACGTCGGCGCCCACGCTCGCCAGGCCGCTCGCCGCCGCATTGGCGAGCAGGCGGCCCGTGGTCCGCGTGTCGCGACCGACGGCCACCCGGTCCGCCCGGAAGACCGTCCCCGCCGCCGCGGCCACCCGCAGCACGAACCCGGGGGTCAGGTCCTGGTTCGCGAGACCCCGGGTGCCGCTCGACCCGAACACCTTCATCGGTCAGTGATGGGGGTGGGCCCCCCATAGGGTTTGGCTTTGGGTCGGGAACCTCCCGGAATGCCGACGGTTCTGGGCAGGCATGGCGCGGGTCTGTTCAGTCAGGTGATTCGCGCCTGCAACCGAGAGTAACCAAACGCGCTGAAACAGGGCGAAATCACCCACCGCAACCCTTTCCCGCCCCGCTCACCCTGGAAGCCATAATGACTCTC
>JBDGRH010000155.1:0-5969 GCA_042218225.1 Halodesulfurarchaeum sp.
GCGCGCAGCGAGCTGGCGGCAACCGAGCGAAGCGAGGGCGCCGCCGAACGAGCGAACGGGGAGCTGGAGACGACCGGAGAGTCTCCGAACGGTCGATCGGTAAACGAAGTGAGCTGCCGGACAGAGCGACCCGTTACCACCCCCCGCCCCGAGCCGGCCGAGGACTCAACTGGTGGCGGTCGGGAGTGTTCCTTCCAGCAGCGGGCCGAGGGCTTTCCACTGGTGGCAGATTTCCTTCCAGTAACCAAGTCCGCACTAACCTGAAAAGACCAACAGCCCCGCCGGGTCTCGACCGGTTCTGCTCATACCGAACCCCGGAACCCATCGGTGCATCGACAGCGAACCCTGAGCCGCGGGCGATTTTTCAATTTTCACTCGACGAGGCGCTCGATCTCCGTGACCAGGATCCCGCTCGCACCCTCCCCCTTCAACCGGTTGATGGTCTGGAAGACGTCGCGCTCCTCGACGACCGCATGGACCGCCACCTGGTCCGTCCCCGCGATGTCCATGACGGTCGGCCCACCCAGCCCGGGGATCACGTCCTCGATGGCCTGGAGGTTGTCCTCCGGGGCGTTGAGCATGAGGTACCGCTTTCCCTCCGCCGAGAGGACCGACCGGAGCGCCATCACGACCTGCTCGACCTTCGGGTCGTCGGCCACGTCCTCGCGGGCGAAGAGGTGGACGGAGCTCTCGAGCACCTCGGCGACGATCCGGAGCCGGTTGACCTCCAGGGTGGTTCCGGTGCTCGTGATGTCGATGATGGCGTCGGCCATGTCCACGTGGGGGGTCAGCTCCGTCGCCCCGGAGACCTCGACGATGTCGGCGTCGACCCCCGCCCCGTCGAAATACGCCCGGGAGATGTGGGGGAACTCGGTCGCCACCGTCCGCCCCTCGAGGTCGGTCACCTCGGTGATGTCCCCGTCCTCCGGGGCCGCCACGACCAGTCTGCACTGCCCGAACTCCAGGTCGAGGAGGTCCACGACGTCCTCCCGGTCGGCCTCCCTGGCCTGGTCCAGTCCGGTGATCCCCATGTCCGCGGCCCCGTCGGAGACGTACTCCGGGATGTCGGCGGCGCGGACGAACAGGATGGTGATGTCCGGATCGACGGTGTCGGCGTAGAGCTGGCGGTCCGCCCCGTCGATGACGTGGAGGCCGGCCCGGTCGAGCAGCTCCATCGAGGGCTCGTGCAGCCGCCCCTTGCTGGGCACCGCGATGCGCATTTGGCCCCCTTTCGCCACGAGCGGCCATTTGCGTTTCCATCTCCACGCGCCGGGCACGGGGGAGCGATGGCCGGGGGATGAGACGACCGGGCCGACGGCCCGGGCGTCGTCACGATGCGGTGGTTTAAGTTCCCGCCGGGGCCTATCGCGGGCCATGTCCACGCTGCTGATCGCCGGCGGGCAGGTCCTCCGGCCGGACCTGTCCGTCGAGCGGGCCGACGTGCTCGTCGACCGGGAGACAGGGGCCATCCGGGCCGTCGGCCAGGTCGAGGGGGCGGACGAGGTGCTCGACGCCGACGGCGGGGTGGTGATGCCCGGGCTGGCGAACGCCCACACCCACGCCGCCATGACGCTGCTCCGGGGCTACGCCGACGACAAGCCCCTCGACCGGTGGCTCGAGGAGGACGTCTGGCCGGCGGAGGCCGCGATGGACGAGCGGGACGTCCGGGTGGGGACGGAGCTCGCCCTCGCGGAGATGATCCGGTCGGGGACGACCGCCTTCGGGGACATGTACTTCCACGTCGAGGCTGTCGCGGACGCGGTTGCGCGAGCCGGCGTGAAGGCTCGGCTCTCCCATGGGGTGGTGACGGCCGGAAAGGACGAGTCGGAGGGCAGGGCCGACGCGGAGGAGGGACTCCGGGTTGCCAGGGAATTGGATGGGACCGCCGACGGTCGCATCCGAACCGCCTTCTCCCCGCATTCGCTCACGACCGTGGACGAGGAGACGCTCCGGGCGTTCGTCCCGGAGGCCAGGGCGGCGGGCGTCCCGCTTCACTACCACGCGAACGAGACCATAGAGGAGGTCGAGCCGATCGTCGCCGACCGCGGCGTGCGGCCACTCGAGTTCGCGTCCGACCTCGGGATGCTCGAGGCGGGCGACATGCTCGCCCATGGCGTCCATCTCGACGAACCCGAGATCGAGCACCTCGCCGCGAGCGGGGCCGCCCTGGTCCACTGTCCCGGCTCCAATATGAAGCTGGCATCGGGGATGGCCCCCATCCGTGACGCACTCGACGCGGGCGTGTCGCTCGCGCTCGGGACGGATGGCGCGGCCTCGAACAACGACCTTGACCTCTTCGACGAGATGCGCGACGCCGCCATGGTGGGCAAGCTCCGGACCGAGGACCCGGCGGCGGTCCCGGCCGAAGCGACACTCCGGATGGCCACGGCGGGGGGCTACGCTGCGCTGGGCTTCGACGGGGGGCGCATCGAGCCCGGGGGCCCGGCGGATCTCGTCGTGGTGGATTTCCAGCGGCCCGGACTCACGCCGGTCCACGACGTCGTGTCCAACCTCGTATATGCTGCAAGGGGGAGCGACGTCCGGCACACGCTGGTGGACGGCCAGATTCTCATGCGCGACGGGGATCTCACGACGCTGGACGAGGAGGCCGTGCGGCGGCGGGCCGCGGACCGGGCCAGGTTGCTGGCCGAGCGAGCGGAGTGAACGACCCCGAACGCGCTTCTGGCATCGTCCGGGGCGTCGACAATGGCGAAAGTCCCGCTGTCACTCCCGGGCACTCCATCGGCCGGATCGGCGGCCGGTGCGCCTTCGGTAGGGTTTTCATCGCGGTCCCCGAGATGTCGAGCATGCCCACCGCCACCACCATCACCGACAGACTGGACCAGCCCGAGGCGGCCCGGACGAGCGGCCGCCGGAAGATCGACTGGGCGGTCCAGCACATGCCCATCCTCCGGGCGCTCCGGGAGGACTTCGAGGCGGAGCGGCCGCTCGCCGACGTGACCGTCGGGATGGCCCTCCACGTCGAGGCCAAGACCGCGGCCCTGGTGGAGACGCTCGCGGACGCCGGCGCGGAGGTGGCGATCACCGGGTGCAACCCACTCTCCACCCACGACGACGTGAGCGCCGCGCTCGACGCCCACGAGCGCATCAGCTCGTACGCCGAGCACGGCGTGGACGAGGAGGCCTACTACGCCGCCATCGAGGCCGTGATCGAACACGACCCCGTCGTCACGGTCGACGACGGGGGTGATCTGGTCTTCCGGATCCACGAGGAACACCCGGAGGCCATCGACTCGATCCTGGGCGGGACCGAGGAGACGACCACCGGTGTCCACCGGCTGCGAGCGATGGCCGCCGACGGGGCCTTAGAATATCCCGTGATCGCCGTGAACGACACCCCCATGAAGCGGCTCTTCGACAACGTCCACGGGACCGGCGAGTCCTCCCTCTCGAGCATCGCGATGACGACCAACCTCTCCTGGGCCGGCAAGACGGTGGTCGTTGCCGGGTACGGTCACTGTGGCCGGGGGGTGGCCAAGAAGGCGGCCGGGCAGAACGCCTCCGTGGTGGTGACCGAGGTCGACCCCCGCCGGGCGCTCGAGGCACACATGGAGGGCTACGACGTCAAGCCCATGTCGGCGGCGGCCGCGGAGGGCGACGTCTTCATCACGACGACCGGGAATCGCGACGTCATCACCCGGGAGCACTTCGAGGTCATGCCCGACGGCGCCATCCTGGCCAACGCCGGGCACTTCGACGTCGAGATCAACCTCGAGGAGCTCGGTGACCTGGCGGTCGCGGAGCGGGAGGCCAGGGAGGGAATCCGGGAGTACGAGCTCCCCGACGGCCGACGGATCAACGTCCTGGCCGAGGGCCGACTCGTCAACCTGGCGAGCCCGGTCTCGCTGGGGCACCCGGTCGAGGTCATGGACCAGAGCTTCGCCGTCCAGGCGGTCAGCGTCCGGGAGCTGGTGGAGCGCGGGGAGACCTACGACGCCGGCGTCCACGACGTCCCGGACGAGCTGGACCGCGAAGTCGCCGAGATCAAGCTCGACGCCGAGGGGATCGAGATCGACGACCTGACCCCGGAGCAGGAGGCCTACCTGGAGAGTTGGCAGCACGGGACGTAGGCATCCGATACGCCGGAGCTGGCAAACAGGCGACGGGATCCGTCCGGGCCGGGTTGTCGCACGACCGCGAACCGACCCGGGCCCTTCTCAGCACATGCTCCGGGTTGGTCCGGTCCCGGTATTTGAACGTTCGTGTGGGTCAGGGGGATGGATTCGATCCGATGAGACTCGCTCGTCGGACTCGCAAGAAAGGGGTGCTCGACTGAAGCCGAGAAACCGGGTGCTGGACGCGAATGCCCGAAACGAGCGAGAGACAAACCCGGGTCGAGCGGTAACCGAGGCTTAGACGTAGCGCTCGAGGTCCTCGCGGTCCAGCTCCTCGAGGACCTCCCCGGCGGTGGTGTCGAGGAGGGATTGGCCTTCCGGCGTGATGTCACGGCCCTCGCCCTCGCGGGTCATGATGAGTCCCTCGTCCTCGAGCTGCTGCAGGATGGTCCGGATGAGCTTCTGGGAGCCGTCGGTGCGGTGGCGGGGCGCGACGCGGTACCGGTTCGAGCCATCCGTGACCCCCCCGTACTCGGTCGCGAGGCGCTCGACCCCGATGGGGCCATCCATCGCCACCTTCCGGAGGATACTCGCGGCCCGCTTGAACCAGAAGTCCTCCTGCTCCGGGGGGAGCTCGCGCCCGGGCCCGGATTTCGTGTATGTCGCCCACTCGGGCTCCTCGAGGCGATCCGAGAGCTCCGTGGCGAGCGCGTCGAGCAGCTCGTCCGCGGGGGCGTCGTAGAGCGTAACCATGCCCGCGGATTCTCGATGGCGCCGTTTAAAGTCATCGTTAGGTGCTCGAGCGCCCTCGCAGGCCCGGCTCAGCGTCTCGTCCGGGCCTGGAGCCACGCGGCCGCCAGCCCCCCGAGGACGGTCGGCAGCCAGTAGGTGGCCCCCCGATAGATGATCGCCGCGGCCCCGGCCGTCGCGGCCGTCACCCCGGTGGTCGGAACCAGGAGGAGCACCGTCGCCGCCTCGACACCCCCGGCCCCGCCCGGGAGCGGCGCGATGCTGGCGATGGTGCCGACCGGAACGACGACGAACACGATCGCGACCGGAACCGGGTGTCCCAGCGCCCACAGCGACAGCCAGAGCGCCAGACAGAGGAGGAGCCAGCCGATGGCCGAGAACCCAAGCGCCAGGAGGAGGTTCCCGCGGCCGGTGGCGACCCGGCCGATGGCCCGATAGAAGCCGGCGATGCGGTCGTGGACGTGGATCGATTCCGGGGTGCCAACCGAGGGGACAACCCTCGCAACGGCCTGGATTGCGGGGGTCAGGGCCCGGACGGCAAGCCCCTTCACCCGCTCGCGATGCCGCCAGACGAGATATCCCGCGAGGGGGATCCCGACGGCGAGGGCGATCACCACCCCGAGGACCAGGAGGATCCGATCGCCCACCGTGAACCGGGCGACGTAGTAGGCCAGGCCCAACAGCGCGAGCACGATGGAGGGGACGAAGTTGAGCGAGTCCACGCTCGCGATGGCGGCGAGGCCCTGTTCGTACTCGGTATCGGTCGTCCGGGAGATGAGCAGCGCGCTGATGGGTTCGCCGCCGGCCTGCCCGAACGGCGTCACGTTGTTGGCGAAGGCCGCGCTCGCGTAAAGCAACACGCTGTCCGCGGTGGAGACGGGGAGCGCGAGGGAGCGGAGGACCGTCCTGAGGGACAGGCCCCAGGAAACGAGCCAGGCGATCCCCACGCCGGCGAGGACCAGCAGGGCGCGAAGGTCGAGGAGCCGGAACGCCGCGAGGAAATCACCGACACCCACGAAGGCAACGAGCGCCCCAAGGACAACCAGCGTGCCCAGGAAGCCGAGGAGGACCTTGGGGAGGTCGGTGTCCATCGAGTTGGACCAAGCGACGGCGGTGGCGTAAAGCCACCGACCTGTGACCCGG
>JBDGRH010000265.1:0-5957 GCA_042218225.1 Halodesulfurarchaeum sp.
GGTAGTCCTTCCTCTCCTCTCTCAGCTCCTTCACTTTTTCTCCATAGCCTTCCACGTTCTCCTTTGGCCTGAACCTTGACCTGTCAAGATCCGGAACGCTGCCAGGAACCTCCAGGCCCGAGACCTCGCTCTCCTCCCACCCTGCGCGGCCTGAAGCAATCGCTTTCAGGATTTTCACGGTGTCCCCGACCTCCACCTCCTCCCCCCACTCCCCCAGCCCACTCCCCCGCCTCACCCGACCAGCCCAAGACACCTGCCCCTGAGAACGCCATGGGCACGTCTGACGACCGTCCGCCGGCCCCGCGTCTTTTATAATCGCGGGGAGAGTCGTTCCTGGTATGGCAGACATACTCGCCGAGAACCTCTCCGGGAAGTCGGTGATGGGGGCCGACGGCACGGAGCTTGGTCGGCTCTACAACATCACGATGGATCTCAAGACCGGTCGCCTCGAGGACCTCCTGGTCGAGCCCCTCGAGGACGCCGAGGTGACAGTCGACTTCCCCGAGGACGAGGACGGCCACTTCCGCATCCCCGTCTCTCGGGTCCGGGCGGTCAAGGATTACATCGTCGTCGAACGCTAGATGTACGTTCTCGACGCGTCAGCGTTCATCGACGAGTTCGCGACTGACGGGTCCATCGCCACCATCCCCGCGGTCCGCGAGGAGCTCGAGGACGCCGCCGCCTACCGGTTCGACGCCATGGAGGGCGGGGGCATGCACATCCACATACCCGACGAGGCGGCCGTCCAGACGGTCCGCTCGGCCGCCGCCGAGACCGGCGATCGGGGGGTGCTCTCCGAGACAGACGTGCGCCTCCTGGCCGCAGCCCTGGAGCTGGACGGAACCCTCGTCACCGACGATTACGCCATGCAGAACGTCGCCGAGGCCCTCGACGTGGCCGTGGAGGTCATCGCGAAGGAGGGCATCGAGGAGCAGCGCGACTGGCACTTCCAGTGTCAGGGCTGTGGCCGCGAGTTCGACGAGCATCACGACCGGTGCCCGATCTGTGGGGCCTCTCTGGCCCGAAAGAACCCGTCCTAGGCGCCGACCGTCTCCAGGCCGGCCTGGAGGAGCTGGCGGGCCACCTCCTCCTCGGAGGTGTCGTGCTCGCGGGCCAGCCTGGCGATCTCCGCGGCGAGGTCGTCCTCGCAGCGGATCGTGAACGTCCGCGGCATCCGTTCACATCTTCCGAATCCCTCCATATAAACCTATGTCAGACGGCGGTCAGATGTATCCCGTCGTGAGGGAGACGTACGCGAGCCCGAACTGGACCGCATTGTACGTCCCGTGAACGAGAGCTGACACGATCACGTTGTCCGTGCGCTCGTAGACGACTCCGAGGACGAGCGACACCGCGAAGAGCCGGACGAGCGTCGCGAAGACCGCCGCCGGGCCGGCGGTGGCGTACGCGGGGAGGTGGATGACGGTGAACACCGCGGTGGCGACGACGACGGCCCCTCGGCGGGAGTAGGCTCCGTAGAGGTACTTCTGGATGATGTTGCGCGAGAGCAGCTCCTCGCCCGGGCCGATGGCCAGCAGGGAGAGCGGGATGAACGCGAGCAGCAGCGTCGGGTTCCGCCGCGCCTCGGCCATGATGCCGTGCTGGGAGGAGGGGATGCCCAGGGCGGTGGTCACGGCGCCGACGGCGAGGAGGATGGCGAACATCCCGATCACGCCCCCGACGACGTACAGCCAATCCCCACGGGAGAGCCAGCGCAGGTCGATGTACGCGAGGGACCGGCCGGTGTAGGCCACGAAGCCCACTGCCAGGATCCCGAGACCCACGCTGAACGCGGCGGTGCTGATCCCCCGCTCGAGGAGGGGGTCGGTCGCGGGGAGCGCCTGGAGGGCGACCCCCGCGAAGACGTACCCGACCAGAAGGCCGAGGACGCCGATCCCCAGGGCCGCGGCCGCCCGGAGGCTTCGCCGACCGAACGCGGCCGGGTCCATCCGCATCCAGTCGGCGTAAGCGACCCCGACGCCGAGCGACCCGAGGGCGAACCCGGCGACCAGTCCGATCCCCACCGCCACGTCCGGACCGCCGGTGACAACCGGATACAGGAGCGCCACGACCGCGGCGATCGCCAGACCCCCCATCCCGAACCCGGCCACGAGGGAGAGCCGCGGATCGCGGGCCCCGTAGCGCCTGGCGCCGAAGGCGACGAGCGCGATCACCGAGGAGACGAGGCCGGGGAGACTCTCCACCGGGCCGACGGCCACGCCGGGGGTCCACCGGAGGAAGCTCCCCGCGAGCCCGAATCCGGCCAGCACGAACCCGACGGCGGGCACCAATCCGGCACGGGAGATCGATCCGGTCTCGCCAGTTCCGGCGCGAGCGGGCCCCTCACCCATCGACGACCAGCCGCTCCGACTCCGGGAGCGGACGCTCGCCCGAGAGGATGGCGGCCGCGGCCTCCTTCCCCCACTCGACCGCCGGCTGCGTGAAGGTCTCGACCCCATAGAGCTCGCCGGCGAGGATGCATGCCGCCTCCATCGTGTACAGAAGCTCCCCGATCCCCGCCTCGTCGAGCGCCCCGAGCGACAGCTGGACGGTGGGGACGCCCGCCTCGGCGAGACTCGCCGCCGTCGCGTCGAACTCCGCGTCGAGGACCCCACCCAGCGTGTGCTCCCCGAGCGGGGGCACCCCCTCGAATTCCGCGTCCGGGATCGAGACGGCGGGCCGCTCAGTCGGGCGCAGGAGCGTCACCACCTTGTCGAGGGGTCCGGCCCGGTAGAGCTGGAGCTGGGAGTGCTGGTCCGTGGCCCCCATCGCCCGGACGGGGGTCTGCCCCAGCCCGTCCTTCCCCAGGCTCTCCGCCCACAGCTGGGCGAACCACTCGGCGAAGGCCGAGAGCCCCTCGGCGTACGGGAGCATGACGTTGGTCCCTGCACCCCGTCGCTCCAGGGCGTACATCGTTGCCCCGTACGCGTACGCCGGGGTTTCGAAGAGTGAGCCTCGAAGGCTGTTGGCGACCTGTTCGGCCCCATCCAGGATGGCGCTGATATCCCTCCCTTTAAATGCGGCAGCCAGCAGTCCCACGGGCGAGAGGGCGGAGAAACGCCCTGGGACCCCCTCGGGGACGTCCAGCACCGGGAGGTCGTGCCGCTCTGCAAGGTCCCGCAACGGCCCGTCTGGTCCGGTCGTGACGACGGTCCGCTCGGTCCAGTCGAGGCCGGCCTCCTGGAGGGCCTCGCGGACGACGAGGAACGTGGCGAGGGTCTCGACGGTCGTCCCCGAGCGGGAGACCACGTTCACGAGCGTGTCCTCGAGGGGGAGCCCCGTCAGGACGGGGCCGGTCTCCGCCGGGTCGATGTTGTCCAGCACGGTGACCTCTCCATCGCCGTCCAGCGCGTCGGCGAAGGTGGCAGCCCCTAGCGCACTGCCACCGATTCCGACGGTGAGGAGGTTCGACTCGTCCCTGAACTGGTCGGCCACCGCCTGGATCTGAGACGGGTCGGTCGTCTCGGGGAGGTTCAGGGCCGCGAAGCCGAACGCCCCCTCGCGCCGGCCGGTCTCGATCCGCTGGTGGGCGGCCTCGACGCGCTCGTCTAGCCGCTCGAGGGCCGCCCGGGGAACTCCGATCGGGGAGGTGGTGGCGAGGGCGCTCCCGATATCGACGCGCATAGGTCAACCCCGGCCCCCGGCGGTAAAGGCGTTTTTGCGTCTGGTCGGGTTCCGCCGGGCGCCGGAGGTGCCGGACGCGCTCACCGCGGCGTTAGGGGCAAACCGATGGCCGTCGAAGGGCCGGATATGGCGGAGCCGCCCGGAACGGGACGGACCACGAAGACCGGGACCTTCCTCGTCACGGCGGCGGATCCGGAGAGCGCGGTCCTGGCTGACGTCTCCGACCGGCAGGTTCACACCCTGGACGGGAACCCGGGACTGGAGCGCGATACGGTCCTCGAGGCGACGCTCGCTACGCGACCCCCGATGCACGTGGTGTGGACCCTCGAAGCGGTCGAGTCGACGTGGGACATCGAGGTGGTCGTCTCTGACGAGCGGCCCACGCAGACATCACTCGAGGCAGCGTCGAACCTCGACGCGGGTGAGGTGGCCGAACGGGAGCGCGCGGGCGACGGGGTCATCCACCTCATCGCGGTCCCACCCGAGGCCACGGCCCAGGCCATCGAGGACGTCGAAGACGACAGCGAGACCCGCTTTCGGGCGGCGAGGTTGGGGGCGCGACAGGTCGAGATCCGCTCGGAGCCGGGCCTCGTTGCCGTCCGCTACCTCCCGTGAGCGAGCTACTGGGGGACGAGGATCGGCCCGAACGGTCGTTCACCGACCCGGGTCCCTATCAGTCCCGGGCAATCGGTCGAAGTACCGCTCGAGGGAGGCGGTGAGGCGATCGGAGTGGCCACCGCCCAGGAACCCCACCAGGACCCCGCCGAGGAGGTCGAAGACGAGATCGAGGACGGAGTCCGCAACGCCGTATTGCACCAGGACCGCGCGCTGGCCGAACACGAGGGCCAGCGCACGTGCGACGAACTCCATCACCTCCCAGAGGACACCCGCGGCGAGGGTGAAGACGAGCACGAAGACGAACCGGAAGTCCGGCGGCAGGTAGATGGACTCCCAGTGCTCGTCGATGGCCCTGGTGACGGCGTACCCGACGATGGCGACGAGCGCGGCGGAGAGGGTGTGCGTCAGGTGGTCCCACCACCAGACGGTCTCGTACGGCCCGGCCATTCCGATGGTGTGAAGCAGGATGGCGAGGGTGATCCACCGGATCAGATCGGGATCCAGCACCAGCTCGTGATCTCGGGCGAGGACCCCGGGGAGGACCGTCGTCGCCAGGCCGAGCACGGCGTTGACGACGATCGAGACGTTCCGGATGAGGAGCCCGTACGCCCCGACACCCACGATGAGTGCCTGCATCCCCCGGACCCCGATCCAGTCGAGCGTTCGCCCGGCCACGATCGGATTTCGACCCCCGGCGGCATAATCTGGGGGGTTCCACCGGAACGTGGGTGGGTTCTCGGTGGTATATTCTAGAGGGCGCCCCGGTAGGATGAGTGAGGCCTCGAATTGGTCGGGTCGTTGCAGCCGCGTCGGGCGATATCGCTGGCAGCTATCTCCGGGCATGGGGAAGACATCTGGGCAGAAACCGCCTCCAGACCTGGCACACCCCGCGGCCGTTCATCCGGCTCGCGTCTCCGGGTTGCTGCCATCAGGGGAAATTCTGACCTTTCTCAAGCGACAATGATAAATGGGCGTTCCCCGTACCCCGAGGTACCATGATGGCCACGACGCACGCGCTCCTGGGGGTCGCCCTCGCGGCCCTGGCGACCCTCGCGGGGTTCGATGTGTCGGTGGTCGCGGTCGTGGCGGCCGGACTGGGCGGGATCTTCCCCGATCTCGATCTCTACGCGGGCCACCGGAAGACCCTGCACTTCCCGGTATACTACAGTGTGGGGGCGCTCGGGGCGGTGGTCGGTGCCGTCCTCCTCCCTTCCGTGGGAACGACCGCCCTGGCCCTGTTCCTGCTCGCGGCCGGTCTCCACTCCGGGATGGACCTCTTCGGGGGCGGGCTCGAGCTCCGGCCGTGGCGGGCGACCTCCGATCGAGCCGTCTTCAGTCACTTCCACGGGCGGTGGTTCGCGCCCCGTCGCTGGATCCGGTACGACGGCGCTCCGGAGGACCTGGGCCTCGCCGCCCTCGCCGCCATCCCGAGTCTCGCGATCCTCGACCCGCCGGTGACCGCCGGCGTCCTCGCGCTCCTGGCGCTCTCCGGTCTCTATACGCTCCTCCGGAAGCCCCTCGTCCTGATCGCGGAGTGGCTCGTCGGACAGGTTCCCACCCACGTCCGCCTCCGGCTCCCGGAGCGGTTCGTGGAGGACCTGTACTGAGGCACTCCGGTTGTTTTCCATGTGACACGTAGCGAGCGGAAGCCCACCCCTTCAGGGCTGTCTTTTACCCATAAATCAGGCCCATTTCACGAATCGTATATGACGGCT
>JBDGRH010000014.1:0-5941 GCA_042218225.1 Halodesulfurarchaeum sp.
CCGCTCGGGGCCTTCGGCGCGTCGCTTCTGTTCGCCTCGCTCGACGCGCTGCAGATCCGCATCCAGCAGCTCCCGGGGTACGACCTCCCGAGCTCGCTGGTGCAGGCCGTGCCCTTCGTGACGGTCGTCATCGTGCTGGCGCTGGTCGGCCACACCAGGCTCCCCGACGCGGCTGGAGAACACTACGAGTCGGGTGAGGAATGACGCGACCGGCTCCCCCGCCGAGAACCTGACCCCGGACGGACGGCGAACCCCGGGGTATTTCCCGGATGGCCGGCTACGCGACATCCATGGACGAACTGCTGGAGTCGGCAAGAGACGCCCTCTCGGCGGCTCACGTGCCATACTCGGAGTACGCCGTGGGGGCGGCCCTCGAGACGGCCGACGGCTCGATCTACACCGGTGCCAACCTGGAGGTGGCGAATTACTCCAACAGCCTGCATGCCGAGGAGGTGGCCCTGTCGCGGGCGCTGATGGACGGACACACCGCGCTCCGTCGCATCGCCGTCACGTCGGCCGCCCGGGACGGCATCACCCCCTGTGGCATGTGTCGGCAGACCCTCGCCGAATTCGCCGGGGAGGACTTCGTCGTGATCGTCGACCATCCCGACGGCCCGGTCGAGCACCGGCTCGGTGACCTCCTCCCGCACTCGTTCTCCGGGGAGCTCCTCGAGTAGCCGTCCCGACAGGGCGAGAGCGTTTTCGGGTCGTCGGTGGGGCTTACAGGGGACTCGCACGAAAGCGGACGATGGCGAGCCCCGCAACCGCGGCCCACCGTCCGGCCGTGTTCAGCACATACCCCGGGTTGGTCCCGCCTTCGGGGATAAACCCTCGTGTCCGTGGAGAGTGAATGGTTTCTCACGACCGTCCTGCGGGATGGAGCCGACAGGCTGTCACGTGGGATGGAGCCGACAGGCTGTCACGTGGGATGGAGCCGACAGGCGCATGACGACACTTCTATGCCGGTCTCCCCGGTAGAACCCACAGTCAGATGCCCGGAGACAGCGAGGATCCCAACGACGACGTACAGTACCACCTGGCGGTCGGGCCCGGGGACGTCGCCGACACCGTGTTGCTCCCGGGCGACCCGGACCGGGTGGAGGCGATCACCGGGTTCTGGGACGAGGCGGACGAGCGCGCCCACCACCGCGAGTACCGGACCGTGACGGGTCGATACGAGGGCACGCCCATCTCCGTCACGTCCACCGGGATCGGGAGCCCCTCCGCGGCCATCGCCGTGGAGGAGCTGGCCCGCGTCGGTGCCGACACCTTCATCCGCGTGGGGTCGACCGGGGCCATCCAGCCGGGGATGTCGGTCGGGGACCTCGTCATCACGACCGGCGCGGTCCGCCAGGAGGGGACGAGCGACGAGTACGTCCGCGAGGATTACCCGGCGGTGGCAGATTACGAGGTGGTGAGCGCGCTCGTCGCCGCCGCGGAGCGACTCGGGTACGATTACCACCTGGGCATCACGATGAGCGCGGACAGCTTCTACGCCGGCCAGGGCCGCCCCGGGTTCGAAGGCTTCGAGGCCGCCGGGAGTGACACCCTCGTGGAGGAGCTTCGGGAGGCGAACGTGGCGAACATCGAGATGGAGGCGGGGGCCATCCTGACCCTGGCGAACCTGTACGGGCTCCGGGCGGGAGCCGTCTGCTCGGTGTATGCAAACCGGGTCACCGGGGAGTTCCGCGCGGTGGGCGACGACCGCGCAGCGGAGACGGCCACCCTCGCCGTCCATCTTCTCGACCGAATGGCCGAGGTCAAAGAGACCGCTGGTGTCGATTATTGGCACGCCGGGTTGTCTCTGGAGTGACGCTGCAACGGGAAGACGTCAAATCCGATACGGTGGCGGAGAGCTATCGGGCGGGAGGAGGTGGGGAGAAGGGAATCCGCTGTACCTGGGGTGTCGCCGCTACTTCTCTGGTTCCTCCGCCGGAGCTTCCATGCTCTCGATCTTGAGGATGACCACCTTCCCGCTCTCGTCCTTTCCATCCACGGTCCCGTTGATGACGAGCTTGGATATCGGCGTCGGCCCGACCGTCACCGAATCGTTCTCGTGGAAATCTTTCACGGAGCCACGCACCTCGACCTCGGCGCGACAGAGGTCCGGATGGAAGACGCTGGTGAGGTCGATGTCCTGGACGTTCGTGTCCTCGACCCGCTCGCCGTTGAGGAAGATCGGGACCTCGGCGGGCTGGTCGAGCTCCTCGATCTCGAGGGCGTCGTATGCCTCCGTCGTCGGCTTGTACCCGCCCTTGGGACCCGGGACCCCCTCGACAAGCTGGAGGGCCTTCAGGCTCTGCATCTGGTTCCGGATGGTGCCCGGATTGCGGTCCACCTCGTCGGCGATCTCCTCGCCCTTGATTGCGGTCTCCTCCTGGGTGTAGAGGTCCACGAGGGCCCGCAATATCGTCTTCTGACTGGAGGTCAGCTCGATTGACGACATTGTCCGTAGATTGGTCGCTACCGTCCATAAAACTCCCGCCTACCCGAACTGCCCCTGCGACCGAGATGGAAACCGGGGCGCTTATTCCGCCGACAGGTGAGGTGGCGGACATGCAGGACCAACGCGTCCTCGTCACGGGCGGGGCCGGGTTCATCGGCTCCAACCTGGCCAACGCGCTCGCCCCCGACAACGAGGTCATCGTGGTCGACGACTGCTATCTCGGCACGCCGGAGAACCTCCGCGACGAGGTCGAGTTCCACGAGCGGAGCGTCCTCGAGGACGACCTCCCCACGGACGTGGACGTCCTCTTCCACCTCGCCGCGCTGTCATCCATGCAGATGCACGAGGATGATCCCCAGCGAGGGGCCCGCGTCAACGTCGAGGGGTTCGTCAATGCCGTCCAGCAGTACAGAGAGGACGGTGGCGATACCGTGGTCTACGCGACGACCTCCTCGATCTATGGGGACCGGACCGAGCCATCGCCCGAGACCATGGACGTCGAGGCCCAGACTGGCTACGAGGCCTCGAAGCTCGCCCGCGAGCGGTACGCCGAGTACTTCTCGAACTATCACGACATGACCGCGGCGGGCCTGCGGTACTTCTCGGTCTACCAGGGCATCGCCGAGGGGGCCGAGGGCCACAAAGGCGAGTTCGCCAACATCATCGCGCAGTTCGCGGAGGACATCGCGAACGGGCGCTCGCCGGAGCTCTACGGGGATGGCTCGCAGACCCGGGACTTCACGCACGTCGACGACGTGGTCGAGGCGACGATCCTCGCCGCCGAGCACCGTCTGGACGGCATCTACAACGTGGGCACCGGCGAGCAGTACGACTTCGAGACGGTCGTCGAGCTGATCAACGCCGAGCTGGGGACGGACGTCGCCCCCACCTACGTGGAGAACCCCATCCCCGAGGACGTCTACGTGCACGACACCCTGGCCGATCCCTCGAAGATCAAAGCGGAGACGGGCTGGGAGCCCACCATCGACTTCGAGTCCGGCATCGCCCGGGTGTGCGCCCCGTATACGTAATCAGTCTGCGCCCCTGGCAGGCAATAGGCCTTTCTTCGACGTCCCTGTAAGGGGCCCATGGATCGATCTGTCCGGATCATCGGCGCCCCCACGGACTACGGGGCCAATCGCCGGGGGGTGGACATGGGCCCCTCGGCCATCAGATACGCGGGCCTGGCGGACGAGATCGAATCCGCCGGGGCGACCTGCCTCGACGGGGGCGATCTCCTCGCGCCCATCGTGGAGGAGCCGGGCACGGACCCACAGACCGGAGACGTGAACGCCCGTCACCTGGAGGCCGTCGAGGACGTCAACACCCGCCTCGGCGACGAGGTCGCCGGCGCGCTCGATGCGGACGAGTTCCCCCTGGTCCTTGGGGGCGATCACTCAGTCGCTATCGGGACCCTCAATGGGTCGGCCCGAAACTCCGAGATCGGCGTCATCTGGTTCGACGCGCACGGCGATTTCAACACGCCGGAGTCCTCCCCGAGCGGGAACGTCCACGGGATGCCCCTCGCGGCCGCGCTGGGTCTGGGGTACTTCGAGGACGTGGCGTGGGCCACGGCGTCGGGGCTCAGGGAGGAGAACGTCGTCCTGGTTGGGCTCCGAGACCTGGATTCGACCGAGCGGGCGAACATCCGGGAGAGCCGAGCGACGGCCTACACCATGTCCGATATCGACGCGCGGGGGTTGAGCGCGGTGATGGACGAGGCCGTCGACATCGCGGCTGCCGGCGTGGACGGCATCCACGTGAGCCTCGATCTGGACTGGCTTGACCCTCACGAGGCGCCGGGCGTCGGCACGCCCGTTCGGGGTGGGGTGAGCTACCGCGAGGCGCACGCCGCGCTCGAGGCGGTCGCCGAGCACGACGCCAGGTACGACATCCTCCGCTCGATGGAGCTGGTGGAGGTCAACCCGATCCTCGACGAGCGGAACAGGACCGCGGAGATGGCGGCGGAGCTCGCGGCGAGTGCGCTGGGCAAGCGCATTCTATAATATTCCACCGGCCCGGGGCTTGGGACCTCGGCAACCGAAGGGACGTTACTCCTCCGGCTCGGTCTTCGGCGCCGGCGAGAACACGGAGATGCTGGCGAGGCGATCGCCCGACTCGACGTCCATCACCTTCACCCCCTTGGTGTTCCGGCCCACCTCTGACACCTCGGCAGCGGGGAGTCTGATGATCTGTCCCCGCTCGCTCATCCCGATGACGTGGTCCTCGTCCGTGACGGCCTGTATCGTGGAGACGGCACCGTTCCGGCCCCCCGTCTTGATGTCGACGAGCCCTTTCCCGTTCCGCGACTGGGGTCGATAGGCCGAGAGGGGGGTTCGCTTGCCGTACCCCTGCTCGGTGACGGTGAGGAGGTCCCGGTCGTCCGCCTCCCAGACGGCCGTGACGCCCGCCACCGAATCGTCGCCCTCGAGCTTGATTCCATGCACCCCCCGGGCCGTGCGGCCCATGGCCCTGACCTCCGATTCGTCGAAGCGGATGGCCATGCCGCTCCGGGTGCCGATGACCAGATCCGATCCGCCGTCGGTCACCTCGACGTCCACGAGCTCGTCCCCGCCCTCCAGCCTGGTGGCGATGATGCCCGTGGAGAGGATGTTCTCGAAGTCCGACGCCGGGGTTCGTTTCACGTATCCCTCGCGGGTCACCATCGTGAGGAACTCGCCCTCCTCGATATCGCGCGTCGCGACGACGGCGGTGATCGCCTCCCCATCGTCGAGCGAGAGGAGGTTGACCGCCGAGGTCCCCCTTGCCGTGCGGGACATCTCGGGGACCTGGTAGGCCTTGAGCGTGTACACCTGCCCCGCGTCGGTGAAGCAGAGAAGGTCGTCGTGCGTCCGGGCCGTGAACACGGACGCGATCCGGTCGCCCTCCTTCAGGTCTGCGCCGATGATCCCCTTCCCGCCTCTGTGTTGCGGGGAGAAGGTGTCCATCGGGACCCGCTTTATGTAATCGTCCCCGGAGAGCGTGATGAGCACGTCCTCGTCCGGGATGAGATCGAGGTCGGTCACCTCGCCGTCATCCTGGACGATCGCGGTCCGGCGCTCCTCGGCGTACTCCGCGCGGATCTCCCGCAGCTCGTCCGTGATGACATCCAGGAGCTCCGATTCGTCCCCGAGGATCGTCTCCAGGCGCTCGATCCGCGCCTGGACGTCCTCGTATTCCTCCTCGATCTCCGTCCGCTCGAGCGAGGTGAGACTTCCGAGCTGCATGCGGACGATGTGCTCGGCCTGCGCCTGGGTGAAGTCGAACTCCGCCTGCAGCCCCGCCTTCGCCGCGTCGCGATCCGCCGAGTTCCGGATGAGCTCCACGACGTCCTCGATGTTGTCGAGGGCAAGGAGACGCCCTTCGAGGATGTGCTCGCGGTCCTTCGCCTCTCCCAGCTCGAACTCCGAGCGCCGCCTGACGACCTCCTTGCGGTGGGCAACGTACTCCTCGATGAGCTCCTTCAGGGTCAGGATCTCGGGCTGGCCGTCGACC
>JBDGRH010000040.1:0-5934 GCA_042218225.1 Halodesulfurarchaeum sp.
AAGCGACCCGTGAGCACCCCCCGACCCGAGCCGGCCGAGGGCTTTCAACTCGTGGGGGTTCAAGCGTTCTGGATTGTTGTAGCCGGCCGAGGGCGTTCAACCCGTGGCAGTTCGGTTTCCTCCATTTCCTGCATCAGCCCCAAGTGGTCAATCTCTGCGAGATCCCCGTCAACAGCGGAAGGAGACGCACAGCACTCGATACGTCTCCGTCACCGGTCTACACACCGAGCCAGCCGGACCGACGGATACTCACCCGTGGGAGTGAGAATCGGAGCCATGGACGAGATCGAGGTGGAGGCGGTCGAGTCGCTCGAGCCCGGGGTCGGCTCGGGGACGGCCGAGTACGTCCTCTACGGCGGGAAGGGCGGCGTCGGGAAGACCACCATGGCCGCGGCCACGGCTCTCGCCAGCGCGATCGAGGGAACGTCGACCCTGGTCGTCTCGACGGATCCGGCCCACTCGCTCTCGGATACCCTGGAGACGGAGGTCCCAGCCAGACCAGCCCAGATCCGGGAGGACGTCCCGCTCTACGCGGTGGAGATCGATCCCGACGTGGCGATGGAGGAGATCGGCGTGTTCGGGGCGGACGGCTCGCCGATGGGGGCGGTGGAGAACCTCCTTGGGGAGGCGGGGATCGACCCCCTCATGGGCGGGCAGATGCCCGGGGCGGACGAGGCCGCCGCGATGCAGCTGCTCCTCCAGTACCTCGACGACGAGCGGTTCGAGCGCGTGGTCGTGGACACCGCCCCGACGGGGCATACGCTCCGGCTGCTCGAGCTCCCCGAGATCCTCGAGACGATGGTCGGCCGACTCGTCAGGTTGCGCGAGCGACTGGGCGGGATGGTCGACGGGCTCCGCGGGATGTTCGGCGGCGACGAGGACACCGATGCGGAGGCGGAGCTGGACGACCTCCAGGCGCTCGCCGACCGCGTCGAGCGGCTCCGGGCGATCCTGAGAGATCCCGGCCGCACGGACTTCCGGATCGTGACAGTTCCCGAGGAGATGAGCGTGCACGAGGCCCGACGCCTCGAGGCGCGCCTCGAGGAGTTCGAGATCCCGGTCGGGACGGTGGTCGTCAACCGGGTGATGGAGCCGCTCTCGTCGGTGACGGAGGCGGTGCCGGCCGAGACGTTCGTCGAGCCGAACCTCGAGGACTGTGCGTTCTGCCAGCGACGGTGGCAGGTCCAGCAGGGGGCCCTCGAGGCGGCCCAGGACCTCTTTCGCGGGCACGACGTCAAGCGGGTCCCGCTGTTTGCCGACGAGGTCCGGGGGGAACGGATGCTACGAATCGTCGCGTCGTGTCTCGAGTGAGAGGGAACCGATTCGGGTGACGACAGCCGAACGAATCCGGATGGAGTTCCGGAACAATTCGTGTGGACAATTAGAATGGTAACGAAATCGACGCCCGGTCAGTCGAGCACGATCACCCGGAGGTCGTTGACGTTGGTGGCCGTCGGGCCGGTCACGATGTCGAACCCCTTGTCTGCCAGATATCCACCGGCGTCGTTGTCCTCGAGCGCGGTCCTGAGCGCCTGGTCGTCGACCTCCGAGGGGGCGAGGATGCCGCCTGCCGCCTCGCTTGCCCCATCGATCCCGTCCGTGTCCACCGCCGCAACGACGGCCTCTTCCGGGAGGAAGCGAGCGGCGGAGAGGACGAACTCCTGATTGGGACCGCCCCGCCCGTCTCCACGGACGGTGACCGTGGTCTCCCCACCGCTGAGGAGGACCGCCGGGGCCTCGACCGGATTCCCGGTCGCCCGGACCTCCGCGGCGATACCTGCGTGGGTCTTGGCCGCTTCCCGGGCTGCCCCCTCGATCCGGGAGGAGAGGATGAGCGGGTCGTAGTCACGGTCGCTGACCACCGCACGAGCCCCGTCCAGGGCGGTGAAATTGTCCGCGAGGATGTGGGTACGCACCCGATCGAACGCGGCGTCGCCGGGCTTCGGGGTGTCCGGAACCCTCCCGGCTTCGCCGCGCTCGAGCCGCTTCTGGACAGGGGCGGGTACGGACAAGTCGTATCTGTCGAGCACGGCGCGGGCGTCGGCGAAGGTCGAGGTGTCCGGAACGAGCGGTCCGCTCGCGATCACGTCGAGGTCGTTGCCCACCACGTCGCTCACGATCAGCCCGATGGTGGTCGCCGGATGGAGCGCCTCGGCGAGCTGCCCACCCTTCAGGCGGGAGAGGTGCTTGCGGACCGCGTTGATCTCGTGGATTGTCGCCCCGCACTCGAGCAGGGCACGGGTCGTCTCGCGGAGGTCCTCGAGACCGATTCCCTCCGCGGGGGCGGTCATCAGCGCACTTCCACCGCCCGTGATGACGCCGATGACGAGGGTGTCCGCCCCCGCTCGATCCGCCCGGTCGAGGAGCCTGCGGGTCGATTCGACGCCCGCCTGGCTTGGAACCGGGTGCGAGCCAGGGAGGACCGTCACCCGCTCCGTCGCCGTGGG
Organism: Halodesulfurarchaeum sp.; assembly: GCA_042218225.1. Classification (GTDB taxonomy): domain Archaea; phylum Halobacteriota; class Halobacteria; order Halobacteriales; family Halobacteriaceae; genus Halodesulfurarchaeum. Next base: position 2,448 of record JBDGRH010000040.1, read on the forward strand.
ATTGTCCGTGACCACCAGCCCACCGTCGAGAGCATCGCCGAGAACGTCTTCGAGGGCCCGGGCGACGTGCGCGGCGGCCTTGCCCCCGCCGAGGACGATGACCTCTTTGAAGGGGTAGCGGTCCACCGTCTCCGCGCCGAATCGGAGCCGTCCGTCGGCCACTGCAACCTGCTCGCGGACGGCCCGCTCCGGGTCGGCGGCGCTGATCCCGGCCTCGATACAGGCCAACGCGAGGTCGTGAGCGTCTGTCCGGGCGAGGTCCGCCCGGTCGCGTATCTCGATCATGAAAGCCGCCGGAGGAGACCGATGATCGCATCACGCCACCGGTCCGGGAGGAACCTGGCGAGGAGGGTGAGCCGGGCGAACCCCCCGACAGGATATCGCGGTGCCGGATCCGTGCTCGTGCCGGCCTCGAGGATGACCGCGGCCACCGCCTCGGGTTCGATCTCGCCCATATCGACCAGCAGCCTCGCGTCCTCGTAGGCCTCATAGAGCCCATCGTACGCGTCAGTCCGGTCCAGCGCATCGAGTTCGTCCGCCACCCGGTCGTCGAAGGAGGCCTTCACCGGTCCTGGTTCGACGAGGACCACGTCGATCCCGAACTCCGCGACCTCGGCACGGAGCGAATCGCTCAGGGCCTCGAGTGCGAACTTCGAGGCCGCGTAGGCCCCCTCGACGGGGGCGGCGAGGCGCCCGGAGACGCTCGAGACGTTCACGATGGTTCCATCTCCCACCTCCCGCATGTGTGGCAGTACCGCCCGGATGAGCCGGTGTGGCCCGTAGAGGTTGACGTCGAACTGACGGTGCAGCCGCCGGGTGGGTACGTCCTCGACGGTCCCGTATTGTCCGAACCCCGCGTTGTTCACCAGGCAGTCGAGCCGGCCGGTCTCGTCGATGACTCGTTCCACCACCGCCGTGCATCGAGCGGGTTTGGTGACGTCCAGCTCCGCCGTCCGACATCCCGCATCGGCCAGGTCCTCGAGGTCCCCTTCGTCCCGGGCGGTGGCGTAGACCGTCCAGTCCGCGTCGAGATAGGCCTCGGCCGTGGCGTGGCCGATGCCGGACGAGCACCCGGTGATCAGGACCGTTCGTTCCATACCGCCCCTCTCGCCCGAGCGACAGTTAATCCTTGCACTCCACTCGCCCGGGGAGGGTGAGGATTACTCCTTGCACTCCTCAGCGGCTCTGTCTGCCAGACGGGTGGGCTCCGGAAGTTTGTACCCCGAACACAGGACCTCCACGAGGTCCACCGCGCCCGAGGCACTCACGCGGTGCCCGGGACTCACGTACAGGGGATTCACGTGTCTGACACCTGGATCCGGGAACTGCCTCGACTGGAAGGCGTACCCGATCACCGTCCCGGCAGGGGCCGTGACGTCGTCGTCCGCGGTGATCGGAATCCGCTCTCCGGCCGGGAGCGGCTCCGTCAGTTCGCGCTCCGGCGTCCCGCACAGAAGGCGCTTCGCGACACCGATGGCCGGAACGTCGAAGATGACGCCGACGTGGGTGGCGATCCCGGCCTGTCTGAAGTGGATCCGGCCGCTCCCGTCCAGGACGAGGAGCGACGGGTCCACGGAGAGCCCGCGCAGTGCCTCGACGATGGGGGCCCCCTCACGGAACGCGAGCAATCCAGGTATATAAGGGATCTCCAGGGCCGTCCGTCCACAGGCCACCTCCACGACCGTACCGCTCTGGATGGCCACGACGGCACTCACCGCCTCCCCGTCCAGAAACGCCTGATCGATCCCTGCCACGATCGGCCCGCCCCGGGATTCGGTCGGATGGGCGACGTCCATTGAAAGGGGTTCGGAGAGGGCGATGGCTTCCGGGTCGAGACCGTGGTCGTCCTCGAAGGTCGCCGTCTCCGCGATATCCCGCTGCATCTCCTCCATCGCGGGCCTGTCCATCCCCGGGTCCGGGAGGAACGACTGCCTGACCGGCTCCATCTCAGAGACGTCGGCGTCCCCCCATCCCGGGCCCACCGCGACCCCCACCGATCCGGAGCTGTTCGGGGGCCTGGGCCCCGCGGCGCTTCAAGTAGGACCCGTATGCAAGGCCGATTCCGAGACCGGCGAGGTGAGCGAGCTGGGCCACCCCTCCCGCCCCGATGCCACCGATGCTGCTCACGAACACGGAGTACCCCGCGAAGAGCAGCGTCGCGACCCAGAGGGGCATCGGGATGATGAAATACAGGTAGATACGGAGGTTCGGATTGAGGATTGTGAGGACCCCCAGGAGCCCGGCGATGGCGCCGCTCGCTCCCAACACGGCGGTCGCCCCGGGGACGTACACGGGTGCGCCCAGGACTGACGGATTACTCAGGATGGCGGCCCCCACCTGTGCGAGGCCAGCCAGGATGCCGCTCACGAAGAAGAGTCCGGCGTACTGGCGGGACCCGATCCGCTGCTCGACGACCGGGCCGAAGAAGTAGAGGACCAGGCTGTTGACGAAGATGTGGCCGAACCCTCCGTGCGCGAACACAGAGACGAGCCACGTCCAGGCGTAAAGAGGGTGCATGGTGTTCACGGTGAAGAGATCGAACCATGTCTGGGAGTTCGGTGAGATCCCGAGAAGCGGGGCGATGCCCCACTGCACCACGAACACCAGCCACATCAGTGCCAAAAAGAGGAAGGTCAGATTGCCCCGGAAGTACCCGAAGAGGCTGCCCGCCCCGGTATCGATGGGAAGCGTCTCCGCCAGACCCCCGCCCCGCCCCGGCCGGGAGGACCGATCCAGGCTGTCGTCGAACCCCGAGTCGAACACGCCGCCAGGGTCGTTCCAGTCCTCGAGCCCTGGACAGTCGTGGTTCTCCGGGAGGCGGTGTTGGGAGCAGAAGGTTCCACCGCAATGGCGGCATTGGTACGGCATCCCCTCCTCGCGCCCACACAGGTCACACCGCGCCATGTCCCGGGGTAGGGAGAGACCCAGGATAAATCCTCGCACCGCGTCCCGGTTGGTCCGAAACTGCCGGGGGACTCCCCGAGCGGGGTCGATCGTTGAGTCTCCGATCGAACTCATCGGGAATACCGACTCACCCTCGTCCGAACGTTCAAATCCCATGCCCGGACCATCCCATTGCATGAATTGTGTCATGGCCCCGGGTTGTATGCGAAATCCATGGCTCGACGTCCCGGGGAAAGGGGGCGATTCCCGCTCCCTCCGCCGCATCGTGCCATGTGTTCGCACATAAGCGGGAAGGCAATCTCCCAGCAGTGGCTCTCGTGTCCACCCCGTTCCCGGGCGGCCACTTTTTGTCCTGGCCCCCGAACGGGCCTCCGTGCAGGAACACGAGCGGCGACAGCTCCTGGAACGGATCGACCGCGAGGGGGCGACGGTCGGGGCGTCCATCCCGGAGACCATCGAGGTCGACGAGGAGACCGTCGACCTGCGGGCCTTCGTCTTCGAGGTGAAGCGTCTCGAGACGGTTCCCGAGGAGAAGCGCGCCGAAGTTGCCCAGACGAAAAAGCGACTCCGCCGGGCACGCCTG
>JBDGRH010000138.1:0-5923 GCA_042218225.1 Halodesulfurarchaeum sp.
CAGCGAGCCCCCCGACCCGAGCCGGCCGAGGGCTTTCAACTCGTGGCGGTCGCGGTTACAGCTGTCCCTGCTGCAGCCGGCCGAGGGCTTTCAACTCGTGGCGGGTCCGGTTCCAGGTTTCACTGATGCAGGTGGCTGAAGACATTTACCTCCGGGCCGCGCTCGATCCAGTCAAACCCTCCACCCCCCGCCTTCGCTCCCCCCACCCGGGTCGACTACCCTGTGCGATTGAGGAAAGAGGCCACTCATCTTCGCCAAACGCAACCACACCCACTACCCACGAACCCACATCAAGGTCCAAACCTTGTTGCCGGGGGAAGGCGAACCGCCGCGCATGCCGATGCGAACCCCGCCTGAGCGCTTCGAGGAGCTCCCGGACTTCCCCTATGACGCGGAATTCGTCAGCGTCGGGGATCCCGAGATGGCCTTCGTCGATGTCGGCTCCGGTCCGGAAACCTTCCTCCTGCTCCATGGCGAGCCGACCTGGAGCTTCCTCTACCGATCCCTCATCCCGACGCTCCGAGAGGAGGGACGGGTCGTCGTCCCGGACCTGATCGGCTTCGGCCGGTCGGAGAAATATCCCTCAACGGACGCGTACACCTTCTCCCGCCATTACGACTGGCTCGAGGCCTTCCTCGAGGAGGTGGACCTCGAGGGAGTGACGCTCGTCGGGCAGGACTGGGGTGGCGTGCTCGGCCTCCCCCTCGCGACGCAGCACGAGGAGCGATTCGACCGGCTGGTCGCATTGAATACGGGTGTCCCCGACGGGACCCAGGAGATGCCCGACATCTGGCATCAAACGCGGGAGATGGTCGAGACCGCGGAGCCGCTCGACGTGGGCTATATGGTCGACCAGGGGTGTGCGACCGAGCTGTCCGAGGCGGAGCGGGCCGCGTATAACGCCCCATTCCACGTCCCGGAGGCGAAGGCCGGTGTACGGGCCATGATGGGACTGGTGCCGCTCTCGCCGGACGACGACGGGGCCGCGTTGGGTCGAGAGACCCGCGAGCGGCTCGCCGAGTGGGAGAAACCGGCATTCGTGCTCTTCTCCGACAGCGATCCAATCCTCTCCGGGAACCGCGATCCCCTCCGGGAATTGATTCCGACCGCGTCCGCGCAGCCCGACGTCTGGATCGAGGGGGCGAGTCACTTCCTCCAGGAGGACGCGGGGTCGGAGATCGCCGAGGAGATCCTGGGATTCGTCAGGCGGACGCGGTAGGGCGGGAGCGAACGAGGGGGCGAACGGCTGGAGCGGACAGCCGGAGCGGACGGCTGGAGCGGACAGCCGAAGCGGACGGCTGGAGCGGACAGCCGGAGCGGACGGGGAAATCGATGTAAGATGCGAGGATGTCCAACGGAGAAATGCTGGTCCGCAGGCCCGCCATCGGCGCGAATTGGATGGGTTCGCGAGCTGTCCTTCTATTTGTAATATGGGAGATCACCGCCTCGACTCTGCCGGACCCGGCCCCCGAACGAAACGAACTCGTTCACCCCCCGGAGAGAAACGTTTATCAGAGAAAATGCTGATGGATAGCACGTACCATGCCGGGAGGCTCCAACCTCAACCTTCGCTCGTTCCTGTGGCGCGCAGAGAACCTCTTCCCCGAGCAGGAGATCGTCTCACGGACACACGCCGGGATCCACCGGTACACGATCGGCGAGTACGCAGAGCGGGTCCACCGGCTCGCGTCGGCGCTGGACCAGGCCGGGATCGAGCGCGGTGACCGGGTCGCCACGTTCTCGTGGAACAACCACTGGCACCACGAGGCCTACTACGGCGTCCCGAACATGGGCGCACAGCTCCACATGATCAACCTCCTCCTGCCGGACTCGCACATCCAGCACATCGTCGAGGACGCCCAGGACCGCCTGCTCCTGGTCGACCCCGCAATGTTGGAGAAGCTCGAGGGAGCCTACGACGCAGACGCCTTCGACTCCGTCGAGCAGTTCGTCATCATGGGCGACGTCGTCCCCGAGACGAGCCTCGAGCCCGTGGTGGATTATGAGTCCTTCATCGCCGATGGCGACCCCGACTACGAGTTCCCGGTCCTCCCGGAGGACCAGCCGGCGGGCATGTGTTACACCTCCGGGACGACGGGCATGCCAAAGGGCGTCGAGTACACGCAGAAGATGTACTGGACGCACACGATGGCCCTGCTGAGCGGCCAGGTGGGACTGGACAGCACGGACACCGAGCTGACCATCGTCCCGATGTTCCACGTCTCGGGCTGGGGACGCCCCTTCGCCACCATCGCCACCGGGGCCAAGACGGTCCTTCCCGGGCCAGCGCCGGACTCCGAAACCCTCGCGAACCTGATCGAGCAGGAGAACGTGACGCAGAGCGCTGGCGTCCCGACGGTCTGGATGGACCTGCTGGAGTACGCCACGGAGAACGAGGTGGACTTCTCCTCCCTCGAGTACCTCCTCAGCGGCGGCGCCTCGACCCCCCGAGCGCTCATCGAGTCCTACAACGAGGAGCTCGGCGTCGAGCTGGTCTCCGGGTACGGTCTCACCGAGACCACGCCCGTGACTCACGTCGCGGAGCTCAAACCCGGGATGGAGGACCTCCCCGACGACGAGCGCATCGACATCCGTGAGAAATCGGCCGGGCTGGTCCTCCCCGGCGTCGAGTTCAAGGCCGTCGGCGACGAGGGCGAGGAGATCCCCTGGGACGGGGAGACGATGGGCGAGCTCTGGATGCGGGGGCCGTGGGTCACGAACGAGTACTTCAACGCGCCCGGGAAGACGACGGAGAAGGTCACCGAGGACGGCTGGTTCAAGACCGGCGACATCGTCCGGGTCACCGAGGAGGGATACGTCGATGTCGTGGACCGCGTCGACGACCTCGTGAAGAGCGGCGGGGAGTGGATCTCCAGCGTGGAGGTCGAGAACCGGATCATGAGTCACCCGCAGGTGAAAGAGGCCGCGGTGGTGCCCGTGCCGCATCAGCGCTGGGACGAGCGCCCGGCGGCGTTCGTCGTCGCCGAGGAGGGCGCGGATCAGGACGCCCTCGTCGGCGAGCTGCGGGAGCTCGTCGCCGAGGAGTACCCCGACTGGTGGGTCCCGGACGCCTTCCGGTTCATCGACGAGATCCCCAAGGGGTCGACGGGCAAGTTCTCCAAGCTGACCCTCGAGGAGGACTTCGTGGACGAATCGCTCGAGCAGGAGGTCGCGGAGCAGGCGCCCGGGGCGTGAGAGAGCGAGACGTACCGCCTCCTGAAACGAAACCCTCCAGCCGCATTGTAAAGGGATTCAATCTTCCCGTTGGACAACCCGGTACTCCCCGACGACCAGAAAGCCAACCGGCGGTCCCTGGCGGATCGAAAGGGCGAGGCCGGCTCGGGGAAGGCGGGCGGCCACGAGAGCGAAGCTCTCGTGCGCAACCAGAACGCCTCACGGCGTTCCGGTGACAAAGTGAGCACTTCGGCGAGCGACGAGCAGAGCGAGGAGCGAGGCGAAGCGCGCAATGAGCCCCCGACCCGAGCCGGCCGAGGGCTTTCAACTCATGGGGGTCACGGGTGCGTTCACTACTGCGGCCGGGCGAGGGCATTCTATCGATGGCGGGATCGATTGACCCTTCAAAATATGCCACATCCTCCTAACCCCTATTTCCTAACAGCCACCACCAACCACCTCCCACAAACCACCCACCACCAACCACCTCCCACCAACCACCTCCCACCTCCACGCTTCAATCTTCACCGCACCGTCCAGAAGCTATTTCCTGATGGCGGAAATCAGGGCGACCATGGCGTTCCAGCTCTCGGACGAGCAGCGGGCAATCCGCGACGCCGTCCGTCGCTTCGGCGAGGAGGAGATCGAACCGGTCGCCCACGAGCACGACGTCGAGGGATCGTACCCACACGACCTGGTCGAGCACGCGGCCGAACTCGACTTCGTCGCCCCACAGGTGCCACCGGAATACGGCGGGGCGGGGATGGACCCGGTCTCCACGTCGATCGTCACCGAGGAGCTCTGGCGGGCCGACCCGGGCATCGGCAGCGCGATCGGGAGCCGGGGGTTCGGCTCCACGATGATCCTCGAGTTCGGCGACGAGTGGATGTGCGAGGAGGTCCTCGAGCCGCTGACCGCTGGCGAGATCGCCACGGCCAGCGCCATCAGTGAGCCCGCCCACGGCTCGAACGTGGCCGGGATCGAGACCCGCGCGGAGCGCGACGGGGACGAGTGGGTCATCAACGGGAACAAGATGTGGATCACGAACGGGACGGTGGCCGACTACGCGGTGGTCATGGCCAAGACGGACCCGGGCGAGGGGCATCGGGGCATCACGGCTTTCCTCGTGCCCACCGACGTTGACGGGTTCACCGCCGAGAAGATCGACAACAAGCTGGGCATCAGGGCGTCGGACCTCGCGGAGCTCATCCTGGACGACGTGCGGGTCCCCGCCGACAACGTCATCGGCGAGGTGAACGAGGGATTCTATCAGCTCATGGAGTTCTTCGCCCGCGGACGGGTGTCGGTCGCGGCCCAGGCGGTCGGGACCGCCCAGGCGGCGCTCGACGCGGCGACCGAGTACGCGACCGAGCGCGAGCAGTTCGACCAGCCCATCGCCGAGTTCCAGGGCATCCAGCACATGATCGCCGAGATGGGGACGGCCGTCGAGGCCGCCCGGTCGCTCACCTACCGGGCGGCGAGCCACCTGGAGTCGAACGACCGGGGCGAGGCGACCCGGCTCGCCAGCATGGCGAAGCTCTTCGCCAGCGAGCGCGCGGTCGAGGTCGCCGACGACGCCATCCAGGTCTTCGGCGGGGCGGGGTACGTCGACGACTACCCGGTGGAGCGGTACTACCGCGACGCCCGCATCACGAAGATCTACGAGGGCACGAGCGAGATCCAGAAGAACATCATCGCGGACGAACTCCTTTGAATGCGGGGAATCACGCTTCAGCCATGACCACACACGAATCCTGGACCGAGGCACAGTCGAAGGCGACCGTCTCCGTGGACGGGGACGAGCGCGCGGTGGCGTATTATGAAGGCGGTGCGGAGGCGGACGAGGAGGAAGCCACCGCCGCCGAGCCGGTCGTCTTCCTGCACGGCATCCCGACCTGGTCGTTCCTGTGGCGTGACGTGGCCCCGGATTTCGCCGAGGAGACCGGGAGGCGCGTCATCGCCCCGGATCTGCTTGGCTACGGGAACTCGGACATGGCCGACAGCTTCGACCGCTCCATCCGCGCCCAGGAGGCGATGGTGGACGCGCTGCTCGCGGAGCTGGGGATCGATGGACCATTCTCGGTCGTGGCCCACGACATCGGCGGGGGTGTGGCCCTGCGGCTCGCCGCGGAGCACCCCGAGCGCGTCGAGCGCCTCGTCCTCTCCAATGCGGTCTGCTTCGACTCCTGGCCCGTCGAGTTCATCAACGACCTGGGGCTGCCATCGAAGGCCGACCGCGAGCCGGAGACCGTCGAGCGCGAGCTCGAGCAGGTGTTCGGCGGCGGGGTATACGGCGAGCCGGAGGCACACCGGGCGTTCATCGACGGGATGATCGAGCCCTGGCGGTCGGCCGCGGGGCGGACCTCCCTGGTGCGGAACGCAGTGGCGACGAACACGAATCACACCACGAGCATCGACTACGGGGCGATCACAGCCGAGACGCTGCTGCTCTGGGGGGCTGACGACGTCCTGCAATCCATCGACTACGCGGAGCGGCTCGCCGACGAGGTCGGTGGGTCAGCACGGGTCGAGGGTCTGGAGCGGGCCTATCACTGGGTCGTGGAGGACAGATCCGAGGCCTATCTGGCGGAGTTGGTGGCGTTCTTTGGGTAGGTCGGTAATCGCGGAGTTTCCCTGTATTGGAGACCCGTGAAGGTGTGAACGGGTTTTCAAACTATCTCGTTGGAACCCGGCTGTTGAAAGCCTCTGCAGTTTTTCCAATCATCATGGTAGAAGGTCAGACCCCCGA
>JBDGRH010000076.1:0-5920 GCA_042218225.1 Halodesulfurarchaeum sp.
CCCGGGCTATGAGCTTGGGAAGCTCATGTCCTACCACTAGACCACCGGCGCGCAGCCGGAACGTACCCGACCGACCAACTTGAACGTAGCGCTTCGCCGCGAATCTGTCCGCCCGCGGGTGGCTTTTTCCCGCCCCACCCCGAATCACAACCCATCATGGCCGAGCCTGCACCGGACGCGACCATCGATCTCAGCCTCTCGCCGGCCGAGCTCGAGCGGACCAGTCAACACCTCCAGGACTTCATCCGTGACACACTCGAGACCGCGGGGGTGGAGCGCGCCGTCCTCGGACTCTCGGGCGGGGTCGACAGCAGCACGACCGCCCACCTCGCCGTCGAGGCGCTGGGTGCTGACGCTCTCCACGGCCTCGTCATGCCCGGGAGGGTCTCGGACCCGGAGAACATGTCCGACGCCGAGCAGGTGGCCGCGGATCTCGGGATCGAGTACGACGTGGTCGAGATCGATCCGTTCGTCGAGCAGCTCGTCGACACATTCCCCGAGGTCGAAGGTGATCGCGTCGCCGTCGGAAATGCTCGCGCACGGACGCGCGCAGTTATCAATTACCTCCTCGCGAACCACGAGGACGCGCTGGTCCTCGGAACGGGCAACCGGACCGAGGCGCTGGTGGGATACTTCACGAAGTTCGGCGACGGGGCGGTGGACTGCCACCCGCTCGCCACCCTCTACAAGCAACAGGTCAGACAGCTCGGCCGCCACCTCGGCGTGCCGGACGACATCGTCGAGAAGACGCCCACGGCCGGCCTCTGGGCCGGCCAGACCGACGAGGGCGAGCTAGGTATCGACTACGACACGCTCGACGCCATCCTCGCCCTCCACGTCGACGGCTCCTTCTCGCCGGCGGCCACCGCCCGGACCCTGGACGTCGACGTCGAGACGGTCGACCGGATCCGGGAGCTGTACGAGCGTAGCGAGCACAAGCGGACGCCCCCGACCACGCCCGACCCGCTTTTCTGAAAGGGGGCGGCCTCCCGACCGCGGTGGGGCATCCCTCCGCCCCCCGCCGCAACGTCAACTCGACTCCGAGAAGAGCCCTCTGAAGGCCTCGACCTCGCGGTCCTCCTGCGTCCGATGGGCCGCCCGCTCCCTGAGCAGTCGCTTCAGGGCCGTCAACGCCGCGGGATCGTTCCGCGCGACGGCCTCGGCGACGCGTCGAGGATCCTCGACGACGCGAGAGACCAGCCCCATGTTCTTCGCCTCGGACGCGTCGATGGTCCGCCCCGAGAGGGAGAGATCGAGCGCCTGGGTCTCGCCCACAGCAGCGGGGAGGCGGCGGGTGCCTCCCCAGGCACCGAATATGCCCATCGACACACCGGGCTCCGCGAACGTCGCCGCTGGGGTGGCGATGCGCAGGTCCGCCGCGAGCGCCAGTTCGACCCCGCCGCCACGCGCCGGGCCGTCGATCCCCGCGACGACGACCGCGTCGCTCGACTCGATGCGGTTCATGGTCCGCTGGCCCGCCCTGGCGAGGGTCGCCGCGCCCGCGACGTCGAGGGACTCGACGACCGACAGGTCGGCCCCGGCGCAGAACGCCGGTCCGGCGCCGTGGAGGTACACGACGGGTTCGCTGGCGTCCGCCACAGCTTCGCGAAGGGCTTCGAGTCCGTCCAACGTCAGCGCGTTGCGACGGTCGGGGCGGTCGAGCGTGAGGACCCGCACGCGCCCCGCCGCCTGGGTGCGAATCATGTCGGCTCTCGTGGGTCCTTTCCAAAGGCCTTTGCCGTTCCCGGCCCAATCGCCGGCACGATGGACGAGGCCGTGCAGGCACGCTCCGCCGCGAAGGAGGCCATCGAGGACATCACTCCCGAGCGCCTCCGTGGGGCGATGCGGACCCACCTCGCCGGGGCGTCGATGATCCCGGGGGTCCTGGTCGTTCTCTCCGCCCGGGTCGTCTCCGGGGACGCCGACGAGGTGACCATCCGGCGGCGCGCGGCGGGCGTGCAGCTCATCTACGACGGGCTCCGGCTCACCCGCGGCCTCGTGGAGTGCGAGCCATGGACCGAGGGGGGCACGCTCGACGACGACCTGGACATCCTCGCGGCGGACGTATTCGTCTCCCGGGGGTTCAATCTCCTGGCCCACACCGAGGCCGCCGATCGCGCGGTGGAGACCGTCCGGGAGTTCGGCCGGGAGCAGACGGACATCCAGGAGCGCCGCGGCTCCAGCGCCCGCTCGCTCGAGGCGAACGTCTTCGAGCTCGCCGCGATCGCCGGAGCGACCGCCACGGGGAACGAGACCCCGGTTTCCCTCCGGCAGTACGTGGTCGGCCTCGCCCAGTCGAACGGGGAGCCGCCACTTCCCCCTGCCGCCGAGGGCCTCCCGGACAGCGTCGAGGAGGTCATGCGGCGGGTGGGACAGCAGCCGGCGGCGGACGAGCGGGTCCGGACGCACTCGGCCACCGACCCGTAATCGAAACGGATAAAGACGATTCCGTCCCTTGCTTCGCCTGCCTGCCTGGGTAGCTTAGCGGTAAAGCGCGTCCTTGGTAAGGACGAGACCCCGGGTTCAAATCCCGGCCTAGGCTTTTGTTCTAGGCCCACGGACTACGGACCACATACCCTCAACAATCTGTAGCGCAGCATCCGGGTGCCCCCTCACTCACAGTGAGAAACGTCTAGACCACAACCACGAGAGTGCCACCCGGATGGGGGCACTCATCGCTCGTCGCCGATATCGGGCACGGTAACATTTAAAGTGCGCTCCAGCGGCGGAGTACCCGTTCCCGTTTCCCGACCATCTCGACCGGAAGTCGTCCGACAAACCACCTGGAGGGAGTGCGTCAGGGAGCGCGATCCGATATCGGACAAACATCGTTTACTGGCCAGCCGTCACCGATATCCACAAATTTTATTACGAAGGACAAACATACAACCCAACGAACCGAGGTGTGCATCCATGGCACTGCCGACAAACCCGACAAATTCCTGGATGCAGGGCCTCGACTTCCCGAGTCGACTCTTCGAGACCGGGCGCAACGACTACGAGCTGTACGAGGAGGACGGCGAGTTCGTCCTGAGCGTCGAGCTCCCCGGGTTCGACCCCGAGGAGATCACGGTGTCCTGGGACGAGGGCGTCCTCAACATCGCAGCAGAGCACGATGACGACGAGCGGGGCCGCCGGAAGACCTATCACCGCCGGTTCCGCTTCCCGAAGGACGTCGATGACGAGGACATCGGCGCGACGTACAAGAACGGCATCCTCGAGGTGCGTCTGCCGGTGATGACGGGCGCGACGGTCCAGGGCAAGGAGATCGAGATCGAGTCCTGAATCGGCCGCGAGCCTGTCGAGTCGCCCTTTCTCATCGTTCGACCCGTCCCATCGAGCCATGCGTCTCACCGTCAAACAGCTCAAGAACCGGGAACCGGGACGCGGGATGGCCGTCATCGACCGGGAGGCGCTCCAGGGGCTATCGGTCGGGAGCGGCGACTTCGTCGCCATCGAGGGCCCGGGCGGTGACCGGGCGGTCGCCAAGGTATGGCCGAGTGACTCGGGTGACGCGGGCCGCGGCATCGTCCGGATCGACGGGCAGCTACGGTCCGCCGCCGGGGTGAGCATCGACGACCGGGTCGAGGTTGAGCCGACCGAGGTCGCAACGGCCGACCGCGTCCGGGTGGCATTGCCCGAGAACCTCCAGGTGAGCGGCGACGTCGGGGGCTATCTCCGCGACGAGCTCGCCGATCAGGCCCTCCTGCCCGGCCAGGCCGTCGCCGTCACGCTGGGCGTCGGTTCGCGGGCGATGCGGGGCGGACAGCGGATTCCGGTCCACGTCGTCGATACGCGGCCGGCCGGTCCGGTCCTCGTCGACGAATCCACGCGCATCGAGGTGCTCGATCGGGGAAGCGAGGAGATCACGGTCTCCTCGGGCGAGGCGCCGGAGCCGACCACCCCGGGGGTGACCTACGAGGACGTTGGCGGCCTGGACGAGGAGCTCGACCAGGTCCGCGAGATGATCGAGTTGCCCATGCGCCACCCCGAGCTGTTCCAGGCGCTGGGCATCGAGCCCCCGAAGGGGGTGCTCCTCCACGGGCCACCGGGCACCGGCAAGACACTCATCGCCAAGGCGGTCGCGAACGAGATCGATGCACACTTCCGGACCATCAGCGGCCCGGAGATCATGTCGAAGTACTACGGGGAGTCCGAGGAGCAGCTCCGTGAGGTCTTCGAGGAGGCCGAGGAGAACGCCCCCGCCATCGTGTTCATCGACGAGCTCGACTCCATCGCGCCCAAGCGCGAGGAGGTAAGCGGCGATGTCGAACGCCGCGTCGTCGCCCAGCTCCTCTCCCTCATGGACGGTCTCGAGGAACGGGGGCAGATCACGGTCATCGCCACGACCAACCGGGTCGACGCGGTCGATCCAGCGTTGCGGCGACCCGGCCGGTTCGACCGGGAGATCGAGATCGGCGTCCCCGACCGCGATGGCAGGGCGGAAGTCCTCCGCATCCACACCCGGGGGATGCCGCTGGCCGAGGATGTAGACCTCGAGACCATCGCGGAGCGGACCCAGGGCTTCGTCGGGGCGGACATCGAGAACCTCGCCAAGGAGAGTGCGATGCACGCGCTCCGCCGGGTCCGCCCCGAGCTGGACCTGGACGGGGGCGAGATCCCCGCGTCCGTCCTCGAGTCGATCGAGGTGACTGCGACGGACGTCGAGGAGGCCCTCAAAGGGATCGAACCCTCGGCGCTCCGCGAGGTGTTCGTCGAGGTGCCCGACGTCGAATGGACCGACGTCGGCGGGCTCGAGGAGGCGAAACAGCGCCTCCGCGAATCCGTTCAGTGGCCACTCGAGCACGCCGATGCCTACGACCGGGTATCGCTCACCCCTGCCACCGGGATTCTCCTTCACGGTCCCCCCGGAACCGGGAAGACCCTCCTGGCGAAGGCCGTCGCCAACGAGGCCGAGAGCAACTTCATCTCGGTGAAGGGGCCCGAGCTGTTCGAGAAGTTCGTCGGGGAGTCCGAGAAGGCGGTCCGCGAGATTTTCCAGAAGGCGCGACAGAATGCCCCGACCGTCGTCTTCTTCGACGAGATCGACGCCATCGCCACCGAGCGTGGCCGTGGGGTTGGCGACTCGAACGTGGGCGAGCGGGTCGTCTCCCAGCTCCTCACCGAGCTGGATGGGCTCGAGGAGCTCGAGGACGTGGTGGTCATCGCCGCGACGAACCGCCCGGACCTCATCGACGACGCCCTGCTCCGACCGGGCCGGCTCGACCGGCACGTCGAGGTGGCCGAACCCGACGAGACGGCGCGTCGGGAGATCTTCGAGATCCACACGCGGGACCGCCCGCTGGCCGACGACGTGGATCTCGATGAACTCGCGGCACGGACCGAGGACCACGTAGGCGCGGACATCGAGGCGATCTGTCGGGAAGCCGCCCAGCTCGCCGTCCGGGAGCACGTCGAGCGCACCAGGGAGACCACCGACGGGGACGTCGAGGATATCGTCCTCACGATGGAGCACTTCGAGACGGCGATGGAGGAGGTAACGCCGCAGGCCGGTGACGGTGACGGTGACGGCGATCTCGGAAGCGGGCCGCAGCCCATCGGTGCAGAGCTGGACTGACGTGGCCGCTTTCGACGGGGAGGTGCCAGCAGTAGCGGTTGCCGGATGCTCGTATTCCCTGATTGTCCCCGATTTTTCGATGCGGGCGAACAATTGTATCGGAGGATCCAGAGTGATGTGGGGGCCTGCAATCGGACATTCAAGGGAGTGCGTGGGGTCTTCGAGGGCGGTTGGTGATGAGCACTCCCGAAAGCCTCCGGGGGCTCCTCGACTGAAAGAAGACGGTACCGGAGAGCGAGTTTCCGAAAGCCCCTGGGGGTTTCTAGTCCTGGGGATCTCTGGAACAGAGACGCCCGAAAGCCCCCGGGCGCTCCTAGACCGTGACGTTGACTGAACGCAGAC